>NZ_JBFUHO010000006.1:0-228742 GCF_056402355.1 Variovorax sp. P4_B11 | reverse complement strand
CCTTTATGCCTGATGACCATAGCGAGGTGGTCCCACTCCTTCCCATCCCGAACAGGACAGTGAAACGCCTCAGCGCCGATGATAGTGCGGGTTCCCGTGTGAAAGTAGGTCATCGTCAGGCTCTTACAGCCCAAATCGCCCAGCCCCTCAAAAGGCTGGGCGCTTTGCTTTGTGCGCCGCTCCCTTCAGCTATTGCGAATATGCGATCCGTCGCAGCTCGCGGCGCCAGCCCTGACCAGCTCGTCCAGAATCTCCGAGGCCAACGCCTCCAGCGAGGTGTGGCCGAAAAAGCGCGTCTGGATGGTTGCGAAATAAGGCGTTTGCCCGAGCCATGCGCTCCATTCGCTTTGGCGGATGGTCTGCAGTTCCAGCAGCTTGAACTTCAGCAGCACCTTCAAGGCGTGGCGCGCGTGCTTGACCGGATTGCGCTGGAAGCCGTCGAGCCTGCTGCGGGCCTTCTGCAGTGCCGCAGGCGCATCGTGGAAGACGCTTCCATGGCCGGGAATCACGTGCAGCGGAGCCAGCGACTCGATCAGATCGAGCGTTGCACCGACTTCTTCGAACGAGGCCTCGCCCTGCAGTTCGGGAAAGACCACCCCGAACCCGTTCTCCCAGAGCGCGTCGGCCGAGATCAGGGTCCTGGAGTCGGGCTCGAACAGGATGACCGAATGCGGATCGTGGCCCTTCGCGGCATGGATCTCCCAAGGCAGGTCGCCGAGCCGGATCTCGTGCCCCGGCTCCAGCAGGCCCTCGAAGCGAAAACGCGCGCAGCGCTGGCCGGTGGCGCGGAAACTCAGGGCGTCTTCATCCCAGGCCCTGACTGCTTCGGCCTCACCTGGCGGGATGAAACTGCGCAGCGCCGGAAAACGCTGCTGCAGCGCCTCGTTGCCGCCGCAATGATCGCTGTGCAGATGGGTGTTGAGCAGCAGATCGAGCGGCCGTCCGGCCAGCGCGCCCTCCATCAGCGCCACGGTCTGCGGCGCGTGGGTCAGGTAGCCGGTATCGACCACCGCCGTCTGCTCGCGCCCCTTGAAGAGCACGTTGTTGGCAGAGAGCCAGCCTCGCTCGAAGACCTGGAGTTGCGCGGGCAGGCCGCCGGCCGCCGTCAAGACTGCGCGCCCGCGCGCAGTTCGCGGCGCAGGATCTTCCCGACGTTGGTCTTCGGCAGCGCATCGCGAAACTCGATTTGCTTCGGCCGCTTGTAGCCGGTCAATTGGTCATGGCAGTAGCGCATGACACCCTCCTCGGTCAGCGCCGGATCCTTGCGGACGACGAAGACCTTGATCGCCTCGCCCTGCTTCTCGTCGGGCACGCCGATGGCGGCGCATTCGACGACGCCCGGACACAGCGAGATCACGTTCTCGAGCTCGTTCGGGTAGACGTTGAAGCCGCTGACGATGATCATGTCCTTCTTGCGGTCGACGATCCGGCTGTAGCCGTCGTCCTGCATCACCGCCATGTCGCCGGTGCGCATGAAGCCGTCGGCGGTGAAGGCCGCCGCGGTCTCGGCTGGCTGCTTGTAATAGCCGGCCATCACGTTCGGGCCCTTGATGCAAAGCTCGCCGGCCTCGCCGGCCGGCAGCGAACGGCCCTCGTCGTCCTTGATCGCGATCTCGATGCCCGGCAGGGGCAGGCCGATGTTGCCGCTGTAGGCGGTATTGGTGACCGGGTTGTTGGTGCCGATGGCGCAGGTCTCGCTCATGCCCCAGCCCTCGATCATCGGGCAGCCCGTGACCTCGAACCACTGTCGCGCGGTGCCCTCGGAGGCCGCCATGCCGCCGGCTTGCGAGACGAACAATTGGGAAAAGTCGACGGTCTTGAACTCGGGGTGGACCAGCAACGCATTGAAGAGCGTGTTGACCGCCGGGAACATGTGGAAGGGACGCTTCTTCAGCACCGCGATGAACTTGGCCGTGTCGCGTGGATTTGGAACCAGCGTCAGGTGCGAACCCTGGCGGATCGCGAGCAGGCACAGCGTCAGCGCGAAGATGTGATACAGCGGCAGCGCGGCGATGCTGTTGACCTTGGACAGGTCGCCCGCGCGCGCCAGCGCCGGCGTGAACCAGGCCTCGGCCTGCAGCGTCGCGGCGACGATGTTGCGATGCGTGAGCACGGCGCCCTTCGACAGTCCGGTGGTGCCGCCCGTGTATTGCAGGAAGGCGATCGAGTCGAGCGTGCTCGGGTCGGCCGCCAGCGTGCGGCCGCGACCCGCCGCGATCGCCTGGGAGAAGGGCGTGACGGTGCGTCCCTCGGTCAGCGCGATCTTGTAGGGCGGCACCATCTTGGCGAGGTGCCGCACGGCGAAGGTGATCCAGGCGCCGTACATGCCGCCCAGCAGGTCGCCCATCGCAGTGACGCACACATGCTTGATGGCCGTGTGGTCGACCACCTGCTCCAGCGTGGTGGCGAAGTTCTCGAGGATGACGATGGCCGTGGCGCCCGAGTCCTTGAGCTGGTGCTCGAGCTCGCGCGCCGTATACAGCGGGTTGACGTTGACGCAGGTGTAGCCCGCCCGCAGCACCCCGCAGATCGTGGCCGCGAACTGCGGAATGTTGGGCAGCATCACGGCGACTCGCGCACCGGGCTCGAGCCCGAGCGACTGGAGCCAGGCACCCATCGCATTCGACAGCGTGTCGAGCTCGCCGTAGGACATCCACTGTTCCATGCAGACCGAGAAGGGCCGTTCGGCATGGCGCTTGAAGGATTCGTCGAAGAGTTGTCCGAGCGAACGGTACTGCTCCGGGTGGACCTCGTGCGGCACGCCGGCCGGATAGCTCTGAAGCACGGATGTCTGCATGCAATCTCCTTTGGCGCGGATTGTCGGAGCGACCTGCGCTCGGCCGCCAGCGGGCTTGTCCTAGGGTGCTGCCGGCCGGGGCTGATTCGCGTGAGATAGTTGGCGCATGGTTGCACGTGCCCAGCGGTGGTTGGTGATCGGTTGGCTGCTCCTTGCCGTGGCGTGGACGAGCTACTGGTGGAGCCGGTCGCCGGCGATCGCGATCGCCGGGATGCTGGTGCTGACCTGCTCCCATGCGGCATTCCTCGCGCTCGAGTTCGCGCTTTGCTATTGCGTTGGCGCGAGCGACCCCGTGCCTCGCGCCGGCGCCTGGCAATGCGTCAAGGCCTGGCTGGCGGAAAGCGCCGCGGCGCCGCGCGTCTTCTGTTGGCTGCAGCCTTTTCGCTGGCGCGCCGTGCCCGACCACCTGCCGCACGGCCAGCGCCGGGGCGCGGTGTTGATCCACGGCTTCGTCTGCAATCGCGCGTTCTGGACCCCGTGGCTGCGCGAACTGCGCGCCGCCGACCGTGCCTTCGTGGCGGTCGACCTCGAGCCCGTGTTCGGCTCGATCGACCGCTATGTGCAGACCATCGAGGCGGCGATCGCACGCGTGACCGCCGCCACGGGAAAGCCGCCGCTGCTGATCTGCCACAGCATGGGCGGCCTCGCGGCCCGCGCCTGGTTGCGCGACAGCAATGGCGCGCGCGTGCACCGTATCGTCACCCTCGGCACGCCGCACCGCGGCACCTGGCTGGCGCGCTTCGGCCGCACCGCCAATGGCCGCCAGATGCGCATGGGCGGCGAGTGGCTGCAGCGCATCAACGGCGAGCGCGCCGGCGTGCAGCAGGTGCCCTTCACCTGCTGGTATTCGAACAGCGACAACATCGTGTTTCCGACCTCGGCCGCCACGCTGCCGGGTGCGGACAACCGGCTCGCCGCGGGACGCGGCCACGTCCAGATGGCCTTCGATGCCGGGATCCGGCGCGAGGCGCTCGCGCTCCTCGACGACTGAGGCCCGGGCAGTGCGACCGGCCTACTTGAGCCAGCGGTCCATGACGCGCTGGAAGTCGCCGCCGGCCTGCGACAGGTGCAGCCACTGGTCGACGTAAGCCTTGAAGGCGAGGTCGTCGCGCGGCAGCAGCCAGGCCATCTCGCCGTACTGCAGCGGCTTGTCGGGGTTGACCGCGCACAGGCCCGGCTTGAGCTTCTGCTGGGTGATCGCTTCGGCCGATTCGGTCACGAAGACGTCGGCACGGTTGGCCAGGATCTCGTCGAAGATGGTGAGGTTCTCGCCATGCATCGCAAGCTTGGCCTGCTTGAAGTTGGCCCGGGCGAAACGCTCGTTGCTGCCGCCCGGATTGAAGATCACGCGCACCTCGGGCTTGTCGATCTGTGCGACCGTCTGGTACTTGGCGACGTCGGCGCAGCGCGCGATCGGCGTCTTGCCGTTGACCATGTAGGCGGTGCTGAAAAAGGCCAGCTTCTGCCGGTCGGTCGATACCGAGATGCCGCCGACCGCCATGTCGCACTTGCCGGCCCGGAGGTCGGGCAACAGGTTGGCCCAGCTGGTCTTGACCCATTCGGGCTTGACGTTGAGGCTGGCGCTGAAGCTCGCCATCAGGTCGACGTCGATGCCTTCGTAGCTGGCGTCGGGCTTCTGGAAGCTGAAAGGCTTGTAGTCGCCCGGCGTGCAGATGCGCAGCGCGCCGGCCTTCTGCACCGCGTCGAGGCGGGAGACCGCCTCGCCCTGGCGCGGCGTCATCGCGCAGCCTCCCAGCGCCAGTGCCGCGGCGGCGAGACAGAGCGGGGAACGAAGCGGGGACGTCGGGCGCATGGAGGCTCCAGGGTGAAAGGGGGCGCCTATTGTGCAGCGGCCAGCACCCCGCGTCGGATCTGGTCGAGCTCGATGCTCTCGAACAGCGCCTTGAAGTTGCCTTCGCCGAAGCCGTCGTCGCCCTTGCGCTGGATGAATTCGAAGAAGATCGGACCCAGCTGGTTCTCGCTGAAGATCTGCAGCAGCAGCGCGCCCTTCTTGCCGTCGACCAAAATCCTGCGCTTCTTGAGCGCGGCCACGTTCTCTCCATGGCCCGGGATGCGCTTGTCGACCAACTCGTAGTAGGTGTCGACGGTGTCGAGCAGCTTCACGCCCGAAGCCCGCAATGCATCGACCGTGTGGAGGAGGTCGCGCGAACCCATCGCGATGTGCTGGATGCCCTCGCCATGGTAGCTGTCCAGGTATTCCTGGATCTGGCCCGCCTTCTCGTTGCCTTCCTCGTTGATCGGGATGCGGATCTTGCCGCAGGGGCTGGTCATGGCCTTGCTCTTGACGCCCGTGACCTGGCCCTCGATGTCGAAGTAGCGGATTTCGCGGAAGTTGAACAGGCGCTCGTAGAAGTCGGCCCATTCCTTGAGCCGGCCGCGGTGCACGTTGTGCGTCAGGTGGTCGATGTAGGTGAGGCCGTGGCCTTCGGGTGCCAGCGCCTCGGCCGCCGAAAGGCCCGGCAACGCCTCGAAGTCGACGTCGTAGAAGCCGATGTTGCCGATGTCGCCGGGCTGGGCGCCGTTCTTGCCGCGCCAGCGGTCGACGAAGTAGATCAGGCTGTCGCCGATGCCCTTGATGGCCGGGATGTTGAGTTCGCCCGGGCCGGCGCCGGGCGCGAAGCCCCAGGCGCCGAGGCCGATTGCGCGCTCGTAGGCGGCCTTGGCGTCCTGCACTCGGAAGGCGATGGCGCAGATGCTCGGGCCGTGCTGGCGCGCGAAGCGCTGGGCGAAGGAATCGGGCTCCGAATTGATGATGAAGTTGATCGTGCCCTGGCGGTACAGCAGCACGTTCTTGTGGCGGTGCCTGGCAATCGGCTTGAAGCCCATCTGCTCGAAGACGCGGCCCATGGCGGCCGGATCGGGGGCGGCGTATTCGATGAATTCGAAGCCATCGGTCCCCATCGGGTTCTCCCAGGGCGTGAAGGCGGCGGTGTCGGTGGTGCTCATGGTTGGATCTCCGTGGGGATTCAGTGTGCGGCCGTGGCAGGACGGCGTCCGTATGGAACTGTAAAAGCGCCGGAGCTCATGATTTCGGCGTTTTTGGGCTCAAAGGTGTCATTCAACACAGGAAAACTGCAAAATCCAAACGATGGATGCACTTGACAAGATCGACCGGCAAATTTTGCGCACGCTTCAGTCCGACGGCCGTGCCACCTACGACCAGATCGCCGAGCAGGTGAGCCTGTCCCCGAGCGCGGTGCTGCGGCGGGTCAAGCGGCTGGAGGAAAGCCGGGTCATCGACCGCTATGTCGCCCTGGTCAAGCCTGAAGCCGTCGGGCTGGGGCTCACCGCCTACCTCAACGTGCGGCTCGAGAAACTGACCGAAAGCCACAAGCGAAATCCCATGGACTTGTTTCGGGCCAGCGTGCAGACTTGGCCCGAGGTCGTCGAATGCGCCGCGCTGACCGGCGAGATGGACTACCTGCTGCGCGTGGTGGTGGCCGACATGGCGCACTACAGCCGTTTCATCATGAACACCCTGCTCAAGCACCCCAGCGTCCAGGACTGCAAGACCAGTTTCGTGCTCGACCGCGTCAAGGCGACGACGGCCGTGCCCCTGTAACAACGTGCATCGGATGCCGATAGGCCTGGAGCGGCATTTGTTCACCGATCCGCAGTCGGACAAGCCCCGTCTCCTTGAAGGTTTAGGGAAAACCCTTATATTCCATGCATGCTTACCGCCAAGGCCCTCCTCCTAGCCTCACTCGGCGTCGGCTCGTTCCTGAAGGCGCCGGTGGTTGAGGCGCAGCCGCGCGCCGCCGCGCCGCACCCCGTCATGGTGCCGATCCGCTCGATCGGCCCCCGCGAGCGTGACCGCATCGCCCAGCACCTTCTGGCCCTGCCGCCGCACGACCGCTACCTGCGATTCGGCTACGCCGCCTCCGATGAACAAGTCCAGCGCTACGTCGACGGGCTCGATTTCGAGCGCGACGAGATGTTCGGTATCTACAACCGCCGGCTCGAGCTGATCGCGATGGCCCACCTGGCCTTCGCGCCGGCCGAGCAGCAGCAGGATTGCGCCGAATTCGGCGTCTCCGTCGCGGTGCACGCACGCGGACGCGGCTACGGCGCGCGCCTGTTCGAGCGTGCGGTGGTCGTGGCGCGCAACGAAGGCGTGGGCATGCTGTTCATCCATGCCCTGAGCGAGAACGCCGCGATGCTGAAGATCGCGCGCAATGCCGGCGCCACCGTTGTGCGCAGCGGCTCCGAGTCCGAGGCCCACCTCGAACTGCCGGCCGCCACCTTCGACAGCCGCATGAGCGAGATCGCGCTGCAGCACTTCGCGCAGGTCGACTACCAGCTCAAGACCCGAGCCAAGCAGTTCTGGTCCTTCCTGGCAGAAGTGCAGGAAATCCGCAGCGGCGTGCGCGCCGCGCGAGACAAATCCGCCGCCTGAAAAGAAACACCCCCCGAAGCGCCTGCGGCGCCCCGAGTCGCTGCCAGAGGCAGCGGCTCTTCGGGTCCGTCCAAGCCTGCGCAGGCAGGCTTGGAGCCGCGGACCTCAGCCCCCTCAAGGGGGGCGATACCAGCGGCCCGGCAAAGCCGGTTCCGCGGTATCCCTGGCATGGGGCTGCGCCGGTTTCATGGATCGCGATCGCGTAGTGGACCACTGGCCGCCGCCCTGAAGTCCGGCCGCGCAGCGCGCCGGGCGTCGTGGGCCGCCACGGATCCGGCTTCGCCGGGCCGTCGGGGGCGCCCCCTTGAGGGGGAGGCTTGCTACACGCAGTGAGCAAGCTTCGGGGGTGGGTTATCCTTGCGGTTCCCCAACTCCGCCCTCCCGCAGTGGCCGACCCTCACCCTGATCGTGATCGCGCGCCCGTCGAACGCGAAGACAAGCGCAGCTTTCTCCAGAAGCTCGCCGAATTCATTCACCCCGGGCCCGATTCCCGCGACGAACTGATCGAAACCCTGGCCGACGCCGAGGACAACGACGTCATTGGCGCCGAATCGCGCGTGATGCTCGAAGGCGTGCTCCGCATGGCCGACATGACCGCCGGCGAGGTGATGGTGGCGGCGCCGCGGATGGACCTGGTCAACATCGACGCGCCCTACGACGCGTTGCTGCACCTGGTGATCGATACCGCCCATTCGCGCTTTCCGGTCTACGAGGGCGAGAAGGAAAACATCATCGGCATCCTGCTCGCGAAAGACCTGCTCAAGCTGCAGCGGGCGCCGGGGCTGAACATCCGCGCGCTGTTGCGGCCGCCGACCTTCGTGCCCGAAAGCAAGGGGCTGAACGACCTGCTGCGCGAGTTTCGCGGCAACCGCAACCACCTGGCGGTGGTGATCGACGAATTCGGCCGCGTGGCCGGCCTGATCACCATCGAGGACGTGCTCGAACAGATCGTCGGCGAGATCGAGGACGAGTTCGACATCCCCGAAGACGAGGGCGACATCTTCGGCCTCGCCGACCACACCTACCGCGTGGCGGGCGACACGCCGATCGAGCGCGTCGCCGAAGCCTTCGGCATCACTTTCGACGAGGCGTTGAGCGAGGAGTTCGACACCATCGGCGGCCTGATTGCGCACGAGATGGGCCACGTGCCCAAGCGCGGCGAGCATTACGCGCTCGGCGCCTTCGACTTCGTCGTGTTGCACACCAAGGGCGGCGCGGTGCGCTGGTTCAAGGTCTCGCCGGCGCGCGGCGACGACGCGGCCGATTGAAAACGCTGCTGCGCGCGCTGGGCTTCGGGCTCGCGGGGCTGGCCCAGGCGGCATCGATCGCGGCGCCGTGGGACGGCCGGCCGCTGTGGTGGCTGCAACTGCTGTCGCTCGCTGCGCTGGTGTGGCAGCTCGATGCGCTGCGTCCCGCCCGCGGCACCGCTGACGACGCGTCCCGGCCCTGGCGTGCGGCGGGCTTCCTCGGCTGGGTTTTCGCGACCGCCTGGCTCTGCGGCACGTTCTGGTGGCTGTTCATCTCGATGCACACCTACGGCGGGCTGGCAGCGCCGCTGGCCGCGCTGGCGGTGTTCGCGCTGGCCGCGGCGCTTTCGCTCTACTACGCCTTCGCCTGTGCCTTGTACGTGGCCTTCGCGCCGCCGAGTCCGTTGCGCTCTGCGGCCTTCTTCGCCGCGCTGTGGACCCTGGCCGAACTGCTGCGCGGCAGCTGGTTCACGGGCTTCCCATGGGGCGCGGGCGGCTATGCGCATGTCGACGGGCCGCTCGCGGTCTACGCGCCCTGGGTCGGCGTCTACGGCATCGGCGCGGTCGCGGCCGGCATCGCGACGCTGGTGCCGCTGGCCTTGCGCCACGCGCGCGGTCGCGCCTTCGCGCTGCCGGTCGGGCTGGCCCTGGTGTTGTTCTGCGTGCCGGCGCTGATCGACCTGGCGCGTGGTGCGCCCGCCGACGACACGGCCCGTTCGCGCGGGCGCATCGGCATCGAACTGCTGCAGGGCAACATCCCGCAAGACGAGAAGTTCATCCCGGGCGGTGGCATCGCGACCGCGCTGCAGTGGTACGGCGAGAAGCTGCGCGATGCCGACGCGCCGTTGGTGATCACGCCCGAGACGGCCTTGCCGCTGCTGCCGTCGCAACTGCCGCCGGGCTACCTGGACGCGGTCGCGGCGCGTTACCAGCGCGGCACCCAGGCCGCGATCGTCGGCCTGCCGATGGGCGATGGCCGCTCCTACAGCAATGCGGTGCTCGGCTTCAAGCCCGGCGAGACGGCGCCCTATCGCTACGACAAGCACCACCTGGTGCCCTTCGGGGAGTTCATCCCGAGCCTGTTCCGCTGGTTCACCGACATGATGAACATCCCGCTCGGCGATTTCGCGAGCGGCGGGCTGGCGCAGCCGCCCTTCGTCTGGCTGGGCCAGCGCATCGCGCCGAACATCTGCTACGAGGATCTGTTCGGCGACGAGATCGGCGCCAACTTCCGCAATGCCGAAGAGGCGCCCACGGTGCTGCTCAATGTCAGCAACATCGCCTGGTTCGGTGATTCGATCGCAATCGACCAGCACCTGGCGATCTCGCGCATGCGGGCGCTGGAGTTCCAGCGGCCGATGGTGCGCGCCACCAACACCGGGGCCACGGTGGTCATCGACCATCGCGGCCGGGTGACGCACGCGCTGCCGCGGCTCACGCGCGGCGTGCTGAAGGCGGAAGTCGAAGGGCGGGGCGGGCACACGCCCTATGCGGTGTGGGTGTCGCGCTTCGGGCTCTGGCCGCTGTGGGGGCTGGCGCTGGCGGTGGTCGCGGCGACGCTCGTGCGCCGCCGTCTTCGCGTCTAGCTCGACGTCTTCGCGGGCCAGTCGCGCAGCTTGCCCGGGTTCAGCAGCCCGCGCGGATCGAAGCGCTTCTTCATCTCGACGATCTCGGGCGGCAAGGCCCCCCCGGCCTTGCCGTCCTCGACGATGAAGACATGCGGATTGTTGATGCGCACGCCGCGTTCGCGATGCATGCGGATGATCTGGTCCAGCCGCTCCTCGGTCGTGAAGCGCACCAACTGCAGCGCGCTGCAGGTGAGCAGGCCGTCGAGGTTGCGCAGGAACTCGACGTGCATCAGCACCTCGCCGGCGAACAGCTGTTCCATCTCGGTGATCTGCGCCACATGCTGGCCCGGCACGAAGCTGCTCTGCAGGTAGGTCAGCGACTTGTCGATCTTGAGCGCGTGCAGCGTCGTGTGGTTCCAGGTGAACTCCATCAAGGTGCGGTTGCTCTTCTTCACCTCGTCGGCGGTCTTGCGGTAGCTCAGGCGGCCGCGATGCGCCTCGGCGAGTGCGAGCATCGGGTCTTCGGAGGATTCCGCCACCAGCGACAGCACCGCGTGGCAGCCCTGCGGCAGATGCTCGGCGAGCTGCGCCAGGTGGTCCGGCACCGGGCTCGCGAAGAAAGCCACTTCGCGCTTCACGATGCCGGGTGCATGCGCCAGCGCGTCGGCGAAGGCCAGCGCCGGGGCGAAGGTGTCGAAGACCACCAGGCTCTCGAGCCACGGATGGGCCGGCGCCAGCGCCACCTCGAGCTCCAGCACCAGTCCGTTGGTGCCCCACAGGTGGTGCATGCGCATCGCCTCGGCGCCACGCAGTTCGACGATCTGCGGCTCGGGCTCGATCGTCATCGCGCGCAGGCCGAGCACATTGCCGGGCGCGCCGAGCGGGCCGTAGTTGATCGAGCCGACGCCGCCGAAGCCGCCACCGAACAGGCCGCCGAGCGTCGCGCTGCGGTAGGTCGACGGAATGCAGCGCAGCTCCTGGCCGGAGGGGCGGGTGTGCTTCTCGAGTTCGCCGAGCCGGATCCCGGCCTGGGCCCGCGCGACGCCGGGGCGCACCCATTGCAGCGCGTTGTAGCCGGTCATGTCGAGCACCACGCCGCCGGCCAGCGGCGTGGTCTGGCCGTAGTTGCCGGTGCCGCTGCCGCGGATCGTGATCGGCACGCCGAGCCGGGCGCAGGCGCCCACCAGCGCGCGGATCTCGTCCTCGGTGCGCGGGCGCACGACGGCATCGGCGCGCTTGTCCTTGAGCTGCCGGTCGAGCACCGGGCTGAACCAGGCGAAGTCCTGCGACAGCCGCGCGATGCGGCTCGGGTCGGTGATCCAGTCGAGTTCGGGCAGTTCGAGGTGCAGGCGCTCGATCGAGGTCATGGGTGCATTCATCGGAATCAGTCTTGGGAGAGTTCGCTCGCGTGCCAGGAGCCGAGCGCGAGCTGGGTGAGCCAGGCCATCAGCACGAACAGCGCGACACCGGTCAGCGAGATCAGCAGCAGGGCGGCGAACATCCGCGGGATGTTGAGCTGGAAGCCGGCCTGCAGGATCTGGTAGGCCAGGCCGGCGCCCGAGCCGCCCGTGCCGGCGACGAACTCGGCCACCACGGCGCCGATCAGCGCCAGGCCGCTCGAGATCCGCAGGCCGCCGAAGAAGTAGGGCAGCGCACTCGGGATGCGCAGGCGCACCAGCTGCTGCCAGCGGGTCGCGCGATTGAGCTTGAAGTAGCTCTGCAGGTCGGGCTCGATGCTGCGCAGGCCCAGCGTGGTGTTGCTGATGATCGGGAACAGCGCGACCAGCGCCGCGCAGACCACCATCGCCGCGCTCGGGTTCTTGACCCAGATGATGATCAGCGGCGCGACCGCGACGATCGGCGTCACCTGCAGCAGCACGGCGTACGGGAACAGCGCGGTCTCGATCAGCTTGCTCTGCACGAACAGGAAGGAGATCAGCACGCCGGCGATGGTGGCGACCACGAAGGACAGCACGGTGATCTTGAGTGTCACGAGCAGGGCCATGCCGAGCGGCACCCAGTCGGTGACCAGCGTCTGCATCATCAGGGCGGGCGAGGGCACCAGGTAGGGCGGCAGTTCCAGCGCCGTGACCAGGCCCTGCCAGAGCGCGATCAGCACCACGCCGACCAGCAGCGGATACATCACGCGCTGGACGCGCGGCTGCTGCAGCAGCGGAATGCGGGCCGGCTGCTTCGGCGTGGCTGGCTTCGCCGCCGGTCCAGTCCGGGCCGGCGTCGTCGGTGCTTTCATCGCTGGGGTCCCCGTGGCGGTCGTCGGTGCCAGTGCGCTCATGCATCGACCTCGTCATGCGCGCTGCTGGCGCGAAGCAAGCTGTCCTGCAGCGTCTTTGCATAGCGGCTGAACTGCGGCGACACCATGAAATCGGCGCTGCGCGGGTAGGGCTCGTCGATGCGGAACTGCTCGACCACGCGGCCCGGCCGGGCGGCCATCATCACGACGCGGCTCGACAGGAACACCGCCTCGTGGATCGAGTGGGTCACGAAGATCACCGTGAGCTTCTTCTTGCGCCAGAGGTCGAGCAGTTCGGCGTCGAGCTTGTGGCGCGTGATCTCGTCCAGGGCGCCGAAGGGTTCGTCCATCAACAGCAGGTCGGGCTGGGTCACGAGACCGCGCGCGATCGATACCCGCATCTGCATGCCGCCGGACAGTGCCCGCGGCAAGGCCGTGGCGAACTTCTCCAACCCCACCAGCTCGAGCGCCTCGGCGACGCGTTCTTCCGCCTCCTTGCGCGGCACGCCGGCGAGGTCGAGCGGCAGCCGCACGTTGCTGCGCACGCTGGCCCAGGGCATCAGTGTCGGCGACTGGAACACGAAGGCCATGCGCCGGCCGCTCTCGTCGATCTGCGCCACCGGCTTGCGCCACACCAGCAGCCGTCCATCGGTCGGCTCGAGCATGCCCGCGACCATCTTGAGCAAGGTGCTCTTGCCGCAGCCCGAGGGCCCGAGCAGGGTGATGAACTCGCCTTCGGCGATGCGCAGGTCCACCGGCAGCAGCGCCTGCGTGCCGTTCGGGTAGGTCTTCTCGGCGGAGAGGACCTCGACCGCCGGGACGGTGGAGCGGGGTTGCGGTGGCAGCGTGTAGGAGGCGGATTCGGTGTCGTTCATGCGGAGCCTTTCGAGAGGGCGCCGAAGCGCCCGGTGTGTCAGGGCAGGACCTTGGCGTCCTTCACGAATTCGGTCGTGTAGGTCTTGGCGACTTCCACCTTGGCGGGGTCGAGCAGCTTGGCCGAGACCAGGAAGTCGTAGCTGGCCTTGGCGCGCGCATCGGTGATCACGCCGATGCCCTGCGTGGCCGCGTCGCCGCCCGTGACCATGCCCATCTCCTTGAGCTTGGCGACGCTGTAGGCCAGCTGGTCGTCGGTCATGTTGGGGTTGTCCTTCTTGATCAGCGCATTGGCGGGCGCCGGATCGGCGAGGTAGCTCTTCCAGCCTTCGGCCGAGGCCTTGACGAAAGCCGCGACCTGCTTGCTGCGCTCCTTCACGGTCTTGTCCATGCACGAGACGGTGGTGGCGTAGGCCGGGAATCCGTGGTCGCTGAACATCAGCACGGTGCTCTTCACGCCGGCCTTCTGGATCGCGTAGGGCTCGGAGGTCAGGTAGCCCTGCTGCGCGGTGTTCTTGTCGGCCACGAAGGGCTGGATATTGAAGGTGTAGGGGCGGGTCTGTTCGTCGGTGAGACCGAATTTGGCCTTCAGCCAGGGCCAGTAGCCGCGATTGGCCTGGGCGCCGATCAGGATCGTCTTGCCCTTGAGGTCCTCGAACTTCTTGACGTCGTCGTGGGCGATCAGCACCTGCGGATCCTTCTGGAAGAAGGCCGCGACGTTGACCACCGGCACGCCGCCTTCTCGCACCTGCATCATCTGGATGTCGCTCGAACCCATGATGCAGTCGGCCTGGCCGGCGGCCATCATCTGCGTGATGTTGACCTGCGGGCCGCCCATCTTGATCGTGACGTCGAGGCCGTACTTCTGGTAGATGCCCTGGGCGACGGCCTGGTAGAAGCCGCCGTGCTCGGCCTGCGCGTACCAGTTGGTCATGTAGGTGAACTTGTCCTGGGCCTGGGCCGGCGCGGCGGCGGCCAGCGCGAGAGCCGCGGCCAGGGGGGCGAGACGGAGGGCGAGGGGAAGGCGCATGTGAGGACCTCTCTGAGGGGTTGGAAGCGAAGCGGGAGCTGATGCAAGGAGCGGGCCTCAGGCCACGGCTCCGACGGACGACTGGATGAAGCCCTGCTCGTGGCCGCGGCCCCAGGTGGGCTCCTCGCGCACCACCCAGCGCAGCGCGTGCAATTCGGTCAGCGCCTGCACCCAGCTCGCGGACAGCGTGTCGAGGATCTCCTCGCCCTGCTCGCGCGTCGCGCTGGTCGGGTCGCCGATGACGCCGCTGGGGCCGAAGTCGCGCGCGGTCCAGGCACAGGCCGGGCGGCCGTCGGGCGACAACAGCTTGATCGGGAACGGCGGCGGGAAGTTGGCGGCGGCGCGTTCCATGTGCACCGTGTCGGGCGCCAGCGCGAGCATCAGCGCGGTCTCGGAGTGGCCGGCATGCATCGACAGGCGCTTTTCCTGTTCGCTGATCTGCTTGCTGGAAGCGTTCGGCAGCCGCGACACGCCGTGCGGCACGACCACGAAATCGCCATGCCGCAGGCGCAGCTCGCGCGCCGCCATCTCGAGCACCTGGGGCTGGCCGCCATGGCCGTTGGCAAACAGCAGCTTGCGGAAGCCCGCGCGGTAGACCGACTCGCCGATCTCGATCACGGTCGCCAGCAGGGTGGTGCCGGTGAGCGTCATCGTGCCGGGGAAGTGCAGGTGCTCTTCCGACTTGCCGTAGGTGATGGTCGGCAGCGCGAAGGCGCGCACCTCGGCGGGCAGTCGCTCGAGCGCCTTGCCCATCACACCCGAGGCGATCACGCTGTCGACCGAACAGGGCAGGTGCGGCCCGTGCTGCTCGATCGCGCCGCAAGGCAGCACGATGACGGTGTTCTCGCGATCGGGCAGCGCGTCGATTTCGGTCCAGCTCAGGTAGGGCAGGAAGCGGTGGGGCGGGATGTAGCCGTGGAGCATGGGAGTCCTGTGACGGGAAGGGGTCAGGCGAAGCGGGCCATGGCCTGGCCGACGCGCCGCATGAAGCGCTTCAGCTGCGGCTCGGTCGCCACGTTCATGTGGTAGTGGGCGTGGTAGTCCACGCGCGCCTGCCTGCCCGTGAGGCGCAGCATGTAGCGCGTGACGATCTTGCGCGGCGGGTCGCCCATGTACCAGGCGACCCAGCGCGGGCGGCCGTAGGTCACGACGGCCGAGATGCGCTTGATGTGGGTGAGCATCGGCTTGACGTTCTTCGGGTCGCTGAGGTCGAAGGCGACGCCGGGCATGAACAGCCGGTCGAAGTAGCCCTTGAGCATCGCCGGCAGGCCGAAGCACCAGGTCGGGAAGCAGAACACGATGCCTTCGGCCCACTGCAGGCGCTCGACGTGGCGCTTCAGCGGCAGCTGGTTGCCCGGCACCTCGTGGTAGCCCAGGCGCTCCTCGCGCGACAGCACCGGGTCGAAGCCTTCGGCATAGAGGTCGCAGTCGTCGACCTCGTGGCCGGCCTCGCGCAGCTGGCGCAGCACCTCCCGGTGCAGCGCCGCGTGGAAGCTGGTTTCGACCGGGTGGCAGTAGACGACGAGCACGCGCATGGTGTGTTTGACCGCTTAATCAGAGCAAGTGGTCAGGTTATGCAAGCGACGTGCCAGCGCCACCGCACCAAAAGCGGGAGACGCAGATCTCCTTTCAGGCGGCGAGGGGGTCAGGCCGGCGCCGGGCCGCCCCAAGGCGGCCTGCGGCCCCCTCGGAGGGCAGCGACACACGAAGTGAGGAGCGTGGGGGCTATTTGATGCCGCAGCCGCCGAGCACGAACGCGACCAGCTCGCGCGCGATGGGCTCGCGGTCGACCGGGGCGTCGGGTGGCAGGCCGAGCATCACGCGCGTCTGCAGCGCGTAGTCGGCATAGCTCTGGGTCATGGCCCAGATGTGCATCAGCAGCAGGCGGGCATCGAGCGGCCGCATCAGGCCGCGCGCGATCCAGCCGTTGATGATGTCGACCTTCTTTTGCGTCCAGAGCCGTGCATTCGGCCAGTAGCGCTCGAGGTTGCGGCCGCCGTCGAGCACTTCGCGCGTGAAGATGCGCGAGATCTCGGGGCTGTCGAAAGCGTGGTCGAGCTTCTTGCGGATGTAGTCGCCGAGCACCGCGCCGGGGGCGCCGGCGTGGTCCTCGAACGAGAACACCACCTTCCAGTCGTGCAGCACCTGCATCAGCAGCTCTTCGTAGAGCTCTTCCTTGCCGGCGATGTAGTAGTGCAGCTGGGGCTTGGTCAGCCCTGCGCGCGCCGCGATGGCTTGCGTCGAGGCGCCCTTCAGGCCGTGCAGGCTGAATTCGGCGATCGCCGCGCTGCGGATCGCCGCCAGGATGCGCTCGCGTCCGGGCCGCGCGCGTGACAGCGGGCCGGTGGGGGCGGGCATCTGCTGCGCAGCCTGGGGCTCGGAGGAGGCGATCTCGGAAGTCATCTTGTTCGGCGGGGCACCGCGCTGCGATGGTAGCGCTTGCCCGGATCTTGCTCCGGCGGCATGTTCGGTTCGCCGGCATGACCGCATGCGCGCACGGCATTGCGCGCATGCGCCATGGGGCGGGCATTCCGGTATCTTCACGCCGCTTCGCCACACACCCAAGAGGAGTTTCCATGCACTTCGCCACTCGATTCCGCGCCTTGGCGGGCGCCGCCGCGCTGTTCGCAGCCGCGGCCATCGCCCACGCCCAGGCGCTGCCCAATGTCGTGATCCTGGCCACCGGCGGGACCATCGCCGGCGCCGGGGCGTCTGCGGTCAACAGCGCCACCTATTCGGCGGCCAAGGTGCCGGTCGACAAGCTGATCGCTGGCTTGCCCGAACTCTCCAAGGTGGCCAACGTGCGCGGCGAGCAGGTGTTCCAGATCGCCTCCGAAAGCCTCACCAACGACAACCTGCTGACCCTCGCCAAGCGCGTCTCGGCCTTGTCGAAGCAACCGGATGTCGACGGCATCGTGATCACCCACGGCACCGACACGCTGGAAGAGACCGCCTACTTCCTCACGCTGACCGTCCACACGCCCAAGCCGATCATCGTGGTCGGCTCGATGCGCCCGGGCACCGCGCTGTCGGCCGACGGCGCGCTGAACCTGTTCGACGCCGTCAACGTGGCGGCCAGCAAGGACGCGGCAGGCAAGGGCGTGCTGGTGACCATGAACGACGAGATCCACACCGGCCGCGACGTCAGCAAGACGGTCAACATCAAGACCGACGCCTTCAAGAGCCAGTGGGGCCCGCTCGGGATGATCGTCGAGGGGCGCAACTACTGGTTCCGGGCGCCGGTGAGGCGCCACACGATGCAGTCCGAGTTCGACATCGACAGCATCGACGCGCTGCCGCCGGTCGAGATCGCGCTGGGCTATGAGGGCGTGACGCCGGTCACCATCAACGCGCTGGCCGGGAGCGGCATCAAGGCGCTGGTGCATGCCGGCACCGGCAACGGCTCGGTGGCCGACCGCATCGTGCCGCACCTGCAGAAGGTGCGCGCCGACGGCATCCTGGTGATCCGCAGCGCGCGCGTGCCGGACGGCTTCGTGATCCGCAACGCCGAGCAGCCCGACGACAAGTACGACTGGGTGGTGGCGCATGACCTGCGGCCGCAAAAGGCGCGCATCCTGGCGATGGTGGCGCTCACCAGGACCAAAGATACGAAGGAACTGCAGCGGATCTTCTGGGAGTATTGACTCGCCCCCCAGGTTGGCTCACTGCGTGTAGCCGCCCACCCCCCTGCCGGGGGGCAATACCGGCGGCCCGGCGAAGCCGGTTCCGCGGTATTTCTGGAACATGCCCCGGCTGGCGCGGCGCGGCTTCAGAGGGGAAGTTATGGCTCGTAAAATGGCCGGCTCGCCGCGTAGTGGGCGCTTTGCCCTCCTGCGGCCACCAGGCCAACCATGCTGACTTTCCAACAGATCATTCTCAAGCTCCAAGCCTACTGGGATGCCCAGGGCTGCGCGCTCCTGCAGCCCTACGACATGGAGGTCGGGGCCGGCACCTCGCACACCGCCACCTTCCTGCGCGCGCTCGGGCCTGAGCCCTGGAAGGCCGCCTACGTGCAGCCGAGCCGCCGCCCCAAGGACGGCCGCTACGGCGAGAACCCGAACCGGCTGCAGCATTACTACCAGTACCAGGTGGTGCTGAAGCCGGCGCCGAGCAACATCCTGGAGCTCTATCTGGGCTCGCTCGAGGCGCTCGGCTTCGACTTGAAGAAGAACGACATCCGCTTCGTCGAGGACGACTGGGAGAACCCGACGCTCGGCGCCTGGGGCCTGGGCTGGGAGGTCTGGCTCAACGGCATGGAGGTGACGCAGTTCACCTACTTCCAGCAGGTCGGCGGCATCGACTGCAAGCCGATCACCGGCGAGATCACCTACGGCCTGGAGCGCCTCGCGATGTACCTGCAGGGCAAGGAAAGCATCTACGACCTCGAATGGGCGCCCGGCCTCAGCTACGGCGATGTGTACCACCAGAACGAGGTCGAGCAGTCGACCTACAACTTCGAGCACAGCGACGCCGACTTCCTCTTCACGGCCTTCGCGGCCCACGAGAAGCAGGCGAAGCACCTGATGGAGGCGCAGCTCGCATTGCCGGCCTACGAGCAGGTGCTCAAGGCGGCCCACAGCTTCAACCTGCTGGACGCGCGCGGCGCGATCAGCGTGACCGAGCGCGCTGCCTACATCGGCCGCATCCGCAACCTCGCGCGCAGCGTCGCGCAGAGCTACTACGAGAGCCGCGAGCGGCTCGGATTCCCGATGGCGCCGCGCGAGTGGGTTGCACAGATGACGAAGAAGGCGGCCTGAGCGATATGACGACCCTCCAGAAAAACCTGCTCGTCGAACTGTTCGTCGAGGAACTGCCGCCCAAGGCGCTGAAGAAGCTCGGCGATGCCTTCGCCACGGTGCTGCACGACCAGCTGATCGCGCTCGGCCTGGCCGATGCCGGCTCCGTGCTCACCGCCTACGCGTCGCCGCGTCGGCTGGCGGCCCACCTGACCCACGTGCAGGCACAGGCCGCCGACAAGGCGGTCTCGCAGAAGCTGATGCCGGTGGCCGTGGGCCTCGATGCCGCGGGCCAGCCGACACCCGCGCTGCTGAAGCGGCTGGCGGCGCTGGGCGCCGACGCCAGCGCGGTGCCGGATCTGCAGCGCGCCATGGACGGCAAGGCCGAGGCGCTGTTCTTCCAGAGCGTCGCCAAGGGCGCGACCTTGGCCGAAGGGCTGCAGAAGGCGCTGGCCGAGGCGATCGCCAAGCTGCCGATCCCGAAGGTCATGAGCTACCAGCTCGAGACCAACTGCGAGCTGCCGGGATGGACCAGCGTGAGCTTCGTGCGGCCGGCGCACGGCCTGGTGGCGCTGCATGGCGACGCCATCGTGCCGGTCGGCGCGCTCGGGCTCACGGCCGGCCGGCAGACGCACGGCCACCGCTTCGAGGCCGCGGTCGATCCGGTCGAACTGCGCGATGCCAACAGCTATGCCGAGCAGATGAGCGAGCAGGGCGCCGTCATCCCGGGCTTCGAGGCGCGCCGCCTCGAGATCGCCCGACAGCTCGCCGAAGCGGCGGAGACGGTCGGTGGCGGCACGCAGGCCATCCTTGACGAGGCGCTGCTGGACGAGGTCACGGCGCTGGTCGAACGGCCGAACGTGCTGGTGTGCGAGTTCGAGGGCGAGTTCCTCGACGTGCCCCAGGAGTGCCTGATCCTCACGATGAAGGCCAACCAGAAGTACTTCCCGCTGCTCGACGCCGCCGGCAAGCTGACCAACAAGTTCCTGGTGGTCAGCAACATCCGGCCCGACGACGCCAGCGCGGTGATCGGCGGCAACGAGCGCGTGGTGCGCCCGCGGCTGGCCGACGCCAAGTTCTTCTTCGACCAGGACCGCAAGAAGTCGCTGGCCTCGCGCGTCGAATCGCTGGCGAAGGTGGTCTATCACAACAAGCTCGGCACCCAGGGCGAGCGGGTCGAGCGCGTGATGCGCATCGCGCGCGCCTTGGCCGAGCAGCTCGGCGACGCCACATTGGCGCGCCAGGCGACGCAGGCCGCCCAGCTGGCCAAGGCCGACCTGGTGACCGACATGGTCGGCGAGTTCCCCGAGCTGCAGGGCACCATGGGGCGCTACTACGCGCTGCACGACGGTCTGGAGCACGCGGTGGCCGATGCCATCGAGGACCACTACAAGCCGCGCTTCGCGGGCGACGCGCTGCCGCGCAACCCGGTGGGCATCGTGGTCGCGCTGGCCGACAAGCTCGAGACCCTGGTCGGCATGTTCGCGATCGGCAACCTGCCGACCGGCGACCGCGACCCCTTCGCCCTGCGCCGCCACGCGCTGGGCGTGATCCGCATGCTGATCGAGCGCCGGCTTCCGCTGGAATTGCGCGCCGTGCTCGGCAGCGCCTTCGCGGCCTTCGGCGTCCACAAGTCCGCAGAGCTCGCGCTGAGCGACCCGACCGATGCGCTCGAGGCCTTCATCTACGACCGCCTCGCCGGCAGCCTGCGCGAGCAGGGCGCCAGCGCACAGGAGGTCGACGCCGTGCTGGCGCCGCGCCCGCAGCGCCTGGGCGAGGTGCCGCAGTTGCTGGCGGCGGTGCGTGCCTTCGCCGCGCTGCCCGAGGCGTCGGCACTGGCCGCGGCCAACAAGCGCATCGGCAACATCCTCAAGAAATCGCCCGAGGCCGACGCCCACGTCAGCGCACTGCTGCTGCAGGAGCCGGCCGAGAAGGCGCTGCATGCCGCGATGGAGCAGTTGGTGCCGGTGGCCGACGCGCAGTTCGACAAGGGCGACTACACCGCCTCGCTGCAGACGCTGGCGGCGCTGCGCGAGCCGGTCGATGCCTTCTTCGACGGCGTGATGGTGAATGCCGAGCAGGCCGACCTGCGGCTCAACCGGCTCGGGCTCCTGATGCTGCTGCACGCGGCGATGAACCGGGTGGCGCAGCTCGAGCGGCTGGCGACCTGATCGGGGCAGCACCATGAAACTCGTCATCCTCGACCGCAACGGCACGCTGAACGTGCACCGCGAGGACTTCGTCAAGAGCGACATCGAGTGGACGCCGCTGCCGGGCGCGCTCGAGGCGGTGGCGCGGCTCAACCATGCGGGCTGGCACGTGGTCATCGCGTCGAACCAGTCGGGCCTCGGGCGCGGACTGTTCGACGTCGTCTCGCTCAACGCGATGCACGCCAAGATGCACAAGATGCTGGCGGCCGTCGGTGGCCGGGTCGATGCGGTGTTCTATTGCCCGCACAGCCCCGACGAAGGCTGCGACTGCCGAAAGCCCAAGCCCGGCCTGTACCTGCAGATCGGCGAGCGCTACGGCGTCGACCTGACCCATGTGCCGACCGCGGGCGACAGCCTGCGCGACCTGCTGGCCGGTGCCGCCGCGGGCTGCGAGCCGCACCTGCTGCTGACCGGCATGGGCCAGGCCTGCCGCGGCGTGCCCCTGCCCCCCGAGTACCCGCCGAACACCCGCGTCCACGAGGACCTGGCGGCCTTCGTCGACTTCCTGCTGGAACGCGAAGAGCGCGATGCGCTGAAAGTGGCTGTCTGATGGATTTCGTCCGATCCGTGGTCCACGCGCTGTGGATGCTCGTTACCGTGGTCCCCTGGGGGATCATCATGTGCGTCAGCTCGCTCTGGAAGCGCGGCATCCCGCTCTACTGGATGGCGCAGCGCTGGCTCGGCTGGGCGATCGGCGGCGCGCGCGTGCTGCTGGGCATCCGCACCCGCGTCACCGGCATGGAGAACCTGCCGACCGACAAGCTCGCGGGCTGCGTTCTGCTCGTGAAGCACCAGTCGACCTACGAGACCTTCCTGATGCCCACGCTGATGCCGCACCCGCTGGCATTCGTGTTCAAGAAGGAGCTGATCTACGTCCCTTTCTTCGGCTGGGCCATGGCCCGGCTCGACATGATCCACATCGATCGCAGCCAGCGGACGCAGGCCTTCAACAGGGTCGTGGCGCAGGGCCGCAAGCTGCTCGAGCAGGGCATCTGGATCATCATGTTCCCCGAGGGCACGCGCATCCCGCGGGGCCAGAAGGGCAACTACAAGAGCGGCGGCTCGCGGCTTGCGTGCGAAACCGGGGTGCCGGTGGTGCCGATCGCGGTCACCTCGGCCAAGGTCTGGCCGCGCAAGGCCTTCATCAAGCACCCGGGCGTGGTCGATGTCTCGATCGGCCCGGCCATTTCGAGCGTGGGGCGCAAGCCCGACGAACTGATGCGCGAAGTCGAGGCCTGGATCGAGGCCGAGATGCGCCGGCTCGATCCCGAGGCCTATGCTCCGCCGGCTGCTGCCCCGGCGGCATCGACCGCAGCCTGAATCCCGGACCATGCGCGGCCTGCTGAAGTTCACGCTCGACCTGTTCGACGCGCCGACGGCCGCGCCGGACCCGCCGTCGCCCGACGGGCCGCACAAGCCGGCGATCCCATTGGCCGACGCGCTGAGCCCCGCGCGCTTCACCCATCCGCGCGCCACGCGCGAAGTCACGCTGGGCGATGCGCGCGTGGCCTACGAGTTCACGCGCGGCAAGCGCCGCACCATCGGCTTCGTGGTCGGGGTCGAGGGCCTGTCGGTGCGGGCGCCGCGCTGGGTGGCGCTGCGCGACGTCGATGCCGCCGTCAAGGAGAAGGGCGACTGGATCCTGCGCAAGCTGGCCGAGACGCAGCAGCGCCATGCACGGCTGGAATCGGCGCGCATCGAATGGAAGGACGGCGTCGCTTTCCCGTTCCTGGGCCAGCAGGTGACGGTGCGGCTCGATCCGCACCATGCCTTCGATGGCGTGGGCGGGGTGCTCGACGCCGGAGCGGACGGCAGCGACGCGCCGGTGCTCCGGCTGGCGCTGGCGAAGAACGCGAGCGCGGCACAGATCCGCGATGCCGCGCAGGCCTGGCTGATGCGGCAGGCGCGGCGCATCTTCGTCGAGCGGCTCGACCATTTCGCGCCGCGGCTGGGCGTGGCCTGGCACAAGCTGTCGCTGTCGAACGCCTCGACGCGCTGGGGCAGCGCCAGCGCCGACGGCGCGATCCGGCTGCACTGGCGGCTGGTGCATTTCCGGATGTCGGTGATCGACTACGTGGTCGCCCACGAGCTGAGCCACCTGCGCGTGATGGACCACAGCCCGCGCTTCTGGGAAACGGTCGAAAGCGTGATGCCCGACTACCAGCATCTGCGCCGGCAGCTCAAGGACGAGCCGGTGCCGCGCTGGTAGGTGACGGCATTCTGTGGCGATCCAGGCCGCGACCCACACGCAGCGGGGGAGCGTGGGGGCCCAGGCCGGCGCCGGGCCGCCCCAAGGCGGCCTGCTACCTGGCGTGAGTGACGCCGCCGTCCACCACCAGCGTCGAGCCCATGACATAGTCGCCCGCGCGCGAAGCCAGGTAGATCGCGGCTGCCGCCATGTCCTCCGGCTCGCCGATGCGGCCGGCCGGAATGCGCGCCTTGACCTCGTCGCCGTGGTCGCGCGCGTCCTTGTTCATGTCGGAGGCGAAGGCGCCCGGCGCGATCGCGCTGACCACGATGCGCTCCTGTGCCAGGCGCAGCGCCATGCGGCGCGTGAGCTGGATCAGGCCGGCCTTGCTGGCCGCGTACGAGTAGGTTTCCTGCGGGTTGACCGAGATGCCGTCGATCGATGCGATGTTGATGACCTTGGCCAGGTGGTCGGTGGCCGCCTTCTTGAGCATCGGCGTCAGCGCCTGGGTCAGGAAGAAGGGCGTCTTCAGGTTCAGGTCGACCACCTTGTCCCAGCCGCTTTCGGGGAATTCGGCGTAGGGGGCGCCCCAGGCTGCGCCGGCATTGTTGACCAGGATGTCGAGCGAGCCCTCGTGCTTTGCGTAGGCCTCGACCAGCGCCTGCGCGCCCTGCACGGTCGAGACGTCGGCCGGCAGCGAGACGCAATGGCCGAAGGCCGACAGCTCCTTGGCGGTCTGGTCGCAGGCCGCGGCCTTGCGGGCCGAGATGTAGACGCGGGCGCCCTGGGCCAGGAAGCCCTCGGCGATCATGCGGCCGATGCCGCGCGAGCCGCCGGTGATGAGCGCGGTGCGGCCCTTGAGCGAGAAGAGTTGGGTGGTGTCCATGCGGTGTGTCTCCTGGGTGTGCAATGCGGGTGCCGGTCGATGCGGTTGCCCGGAACCTGGGCCGGCGCCGGGCCGCTCCCAAGGCGGCCCGCGGCCCCCTCGGGGGGCAGCGACTCGCACGCAGTGGGGGAGCGTGGGGGGCATGTTAGTGCGCGCTGCCGCCTGGCGGCGTCACCTTGGCGCCAGTTCAGGCCGGAAAGGCCAGCGAGCGCCGGCTCGTGAAGCGCCGCTCGGCGCCGCTCAGCGGATCGACGAAGGCGACTTCCCGCGCCAGCAGTTGCAGCGGCTGGTCGAAGTCGTCGCTGCCTTCGGGCCGCAGCGCCGGATAGATCGCATCGTTGCGGATCGGCATGCCGAGGGCCGCGCAGTGCACCCGCAACTGGTGCCGGCGGCCGGTGACCGGCGACAGGCCCAGCCGCGCCCAGCCGTCGCGCGCTTCGAGCAGGTCGAAGTGCGTCTCGGCGTTGGGCTCGCCGGCGACCTCGGCCATGCGCATGAAGTGCGCATCCGAGGCGAGCCTGCTCCGGCGCACGGCCGGCAGCGCCTGGCCGGGCCGCCAGGGCACGATCGCCTCGTAGCGCTTGTGGATGGCGCGCTCGGCGAACAGCGCACTGTAGGGGCCGCGGCCGGCCGGCTGCACCGAGAACAGCACCAGGCCCGCGGTCTCGCGGTCGATGCGGTGCAGCGGCGCCAGGTGGTCGAGGCCGAGCTTGCGCTTGAGGCGTACCAGCAGGCTTTGCTGGACGTACTTGCCGACCGGCGTGACCGGCAGGAAGTGGGGCTTGTCGACCACCAGCAGGTGCGCGTCCCGGTGCAGCACCTGTTCGTCGAACGGTATGACGGGCTCGGATTCCAGTGCGCGGTAGTAGTACACCCGCAGCCGTGGCTGGTACGGCCGCTCGGCGGTGACGCGCGTGCCATGTTCGTCGACCACGTCGCCGGCCTCGATCCGGGCCTCCCAGGTCGTCCGCGGGATCGCTCCAAAGCGCTGCACCAGGAACTCCGCGATCGTCGGCCAGTGGCCCGCGGGCAGCGCGACGCAGCTCGGGCCGACGCCATCGCGCACGGGCAGCGGCAGGCCGGCCATGTCAGGGCCCCAGGGCCGCGACGATTTCGTCGAACAGCGGGCGCGCTACGGGGTCGTCGTCGAGGCAGCGCGAACGCAGCCCGCCCAGCAGGGCCTGCACCGCGGCATCCGCCGGCTCGCTGCGCTCCAGCAACTCCTCGAGCAGGCAGCCGAAGGCGCGGGACTCGATGCGCTGCAGCGCGTGCGACTGCGCCGCAGCGTCGCGCGGCAGGAACGAAGCCGCGCCGAAGTCGCCGAGCAGGGCTTCCCCGCGGCCGTTCCAGAGGATGTTGTGGCCGTAGAGATCGCCATGCAGGATGCCGCGCGCATGCAGCCGGGCCACCGCCGAAGCGATGCCGCGCGCCATGCCCTGCGCGGTCTGCAGCGACCAGCGGGCATCGTCGGCGTAGACGTCGCGGGTGCAGGACTGCAGGCTCGGCGGGCCCGCCAGGTTGCGGAAGCTCGGATCCACCAGTTCGAGCACCAGGCCCGAGGCCGCGTCCGGATGGTCCTCGACCCGTCCCAGCACCGGGATCAGGCCCGGGTGCGGCCCGGCCGCGATGCAGGCCGCCATCTCGCTGTGCGGCCAGCCGTCGCTG
Source organism: Variovorax sp. P4_B11 (assembly GCF_056402355.1). Taxonomy (NCBI): domain Bacteria; kingdom Pseudomonadati; phylum Pseudomonadota; class Betaproteobacteria; order Burkholderiales; family Comamonadaceae; genus Variovorax; species Variovorax sp. P4_B11. The sequence goes on along the minus strand of NZ_JBFUHO010000006.1, from coordinate 202,874 downwards.
GTGACTGCGCCCTTGAACAGCTTCACCGCGACCGGCCGGTGGCTGCCGCCCGGCGGCCGCCAATCGGCCTGGTGGATCACGCCCGAGGCGCCTTCACCGAGCTTGCGCTTCAGCGAAAGCTGGCGCCAGTCGATGCCCGGCGTCGGCTGGGCATCGATCGCGTGCGCTTCGGGCGCCTCGTCGAAAGGATTGCCCGCAAAGGCGATCCAGGACAGCCGCGGCAGCGACAGCAGCCATCCCGGCAGCGCCTCGAAGCGATTCGCCGAGATGCGCAGCAGTTCGAGGGCGCGGCAGGCGGCCATCGATTCGGGCAGCGCCTGCAGTCGATTGCCGGCGAGCATGAGCTTCTGCAGCCGTGGGCGCTCGCCGAGTTCGGCCGGCAGGGCGCCGATCTGGTTGTCCGTCAGGATCAGCCAGCGCAGCGCCGGCGGCAAGGCGGCCGCCGGCACCTGCGCGATGCGGTTGGCCTTGAAGGCGATCATCTCGAGTCCGCTGCATTGCCCGAGGACCTCGGGCAAGGCGGTGAACTGGTTGTCGGAGCAGAAGAGCACGCGCAGCCGGTGCAGCCGGTGCAGGTCGTGCGGCAGCGAACGCAGCACATTGCCCGAGAGGTTCAGCACCTCGAGCGAATCCGCCAGGTCGAAGATCTCGGGCGGAAACTCGCTCAGCCCGCAGCTCAGGTCGAGCCGCCGCGCCCCGGCCAGCTCGCCCGCGCGCAGGCGGCCCAGGATCGTCATCCGGCGTTCCCCTTGGGAGCGGCCCGGCGGCTCATGAAAAGACGCCGAAGCGGTAGATGCCGTCGGTGCCCAGCCGCCGCTGCACCTGGCCGGAGAACCACAGCAGGTGCAGGTGGGCGACGGTCTCGCCCATCGCGAAGGTCATCTGGTGCAGGTCGAGCGCGCGCTTGAACAGGATCGGCAGGCCCTCGGCCGCGCTGTGCGGCCGCGCGACGCAGGCCTCCAGCAGCTCGGCCAGGCGGTCGCGGTGATGCTCCTGCAATTGCTCGACGCGGCGGTGGATGCCGGTGAAGGGCTTGCCGTGCGACGGCAGCCCCAGCGTGTCGACCGGCAGCGACTTGAAGCGCTCGATGCTGTCGAGGAACAGCCGCAGCGCGTTCGCCTCGGGCTCGCCCGCATGCACGCTCACGTTGGTGGAGATGCGCGGCAGCATCATGTCGCCGCCCAGCAGCACGTTGAGCTCCTCGCAGTAGAGCGCGATGTGCTCGGGCGCGTGGCCGTAGCCGCTGATGCAGCGCCAGGCGCGGCCGCCGATCATGACGTCGTCGCCATCGAGCATGCGAACGAAGCTCGCCGGCACCGAGGGCACCATGTTGGCGTAGTAGCTGGTGCGGGCGCGGATCTTGGCGACCGCCTCGGGGTCGGTGAGCCCGTGCGAGGCGAAGAAGTCGGCCGCCGCATCGCCGCCGGCCAGGGTGTCGCCGGCGCTGGTGAGCACGCGCGCCACGTGGTAGTCGGTCGAGCTGATCCACAGCGGCGCCGTCCAGCGCTCGCAGAGCCAGTGCGCCAGGCCGATGTGGTCCGGGTGCATGTGGGTCACGATGACCCGCAGGATCGGCAGCCCCTGGAGCTGGGTCTCGAAGATCTGCTCCCATTGCGCGCGCGAGGCATCGTGGGAGATGCAGCAGTCGACCACGCTCCAGCCTTCGACGCCGTCGATGCTGTCGCGCAGCAGCCAGAGGTTGATGTGGTCGAGGGCGAAGGGCAGCGCCATGCGGATCCAGCGGATGCCGGAGGCCACTTCGACCGTCTGGCCGGGTGCCGGCAGGGTGTCGCCGAGGGGGTATTGGAGTTCGCGTTCGAGAAGGTTCATGTACGATTGACGTTAACGTAAACGTCATGGCGTTGAGCCGATATTGTAGGCAGTGCCGCCTGAACCCGCTTTCCGCACACGCTTTCCGACATTTTCCATGCCTTCGCAGACCTTCACCATCGGCGAGCTCGCCAAGGAGTTCGATCTCACCACGCGAGCCATCCGCTTCTATGAAGACATGGGACTGCTGGCGCCGCGCCGCGCCGGGCTGCAGCGCATCTACACCTCGCGCGACCGTGCCCGCCTCACGCTGACGCTGCGGGCCAAGCGCCTCGGCCTCAAGCTGACGCAGGCGCGCGAGATCCTCGACATGTACGACAGCCCGCGCGATACCGCGGTGCAGCTCGAGCGCTTTCTCGGCGTGCTTGGCGCCCACCGCGAGCAGCTCGAAGCGCAGCTGGCCGAACTGCAGGCGAACCTGGCCGAGGTTCGCGTCCAGGAAAGGAAGGCGCGCGCGGCGCTGGCCCGCACCGCGAAGCCCAAGGCGCGCTGAGCCGCTGCCCGAGCCCATCAACCCAACCGGATCGACAAGACAATGGACAACACGCCCGACTCCCTCGAGGACCTGTTCGCTCACAACCGCGCCTGGTCGGCGCGCATGGAGCGCGATCGCCCCGGCTTCTTCACCAGCCTGGTGAAGCAGCAGACGCCCAAGTACATGTGGATCGGCTGCTCCGACAGCCGGGTGCCCGCCAACCAGATCACCGGCCTCGAGCCGGGCGAGGTCTTCGTTCATCGCAACGTCGCCAACATCGTCGTGCACTCCGACCTCAACGCCTTGTCGGCGATCCAGTTCGCGGTCGAGCGGCTCAAGGTGCGGCACATCATGGTGGTCGGCCACTACGGCTGTTCGGGCGTGCAGGCGGCGCTCGAGGGCGCGCGCATCGGCATCGCCGACAACTGGATCCGCCACATCCAGGACGTGCGCGACCGCCATCGGGTGATGCTCGAGAGCCTGCCCGAGCCGGCCCGGGCCGATGCCCTGTGCGAACTCAACGTGGCCGAGCAGGTGGTCAACGTCGCGGTCAGCACCGTGATGTGCGATGCCTGGGGCCGCGGCCAGCAGGTGACCATCCATGGCTGGGCCTTCGGGGTCAACGACGGCCTGCTGCAGGACCTCGGCATGACGGTCGACGGCTCCAAGCCGCTCGAAACCCTGTACCGGGCCGCGGTGCAGCGCATCCGCTACAAGTGGAGCACGCCGCTGGACGCCGTCCTGGGCCAGGCTGAAACGATCGGATCTCCCAAGTAGGCGAGCCATGTTCCCGCAGCGCCTCGATTCGCCGCTCGCCTATGACATCGCCCGGGCGATGCGCGACGGCTTCGATCGGCACTACCGGCTCTTTCGCGCCGAATCGGCGCGCGCCAAGCACCGCTTCGAGACCGCCGACTGGCACGGCCAGCAGCGCGCCCAGCGCGAGCGCATCGAGTTCTACGACCTGCGGGTGGGCGAGGCGGTGGCCCGCCTCGAGAAGGAGTTCAAGGCCGGCGAGCAGCCGATGGAGGTCTGGCACCAGGTCAAGCTGCACTTCATCGGCCTGCTGGTCGACCACCACCAGCCGGAGCTGGCCGAGAGCTTCTTCAACTCGGTCACCACCAAGATCCTGCACCGGGCCTACTTCCAGAACGATTTCATCTTCGTGCGGCCGGCGATCAGCACCGAGTACATCGAGCCGCGCGACGCGCCGACCTACCGCGCCTACTATCCGGAGCGAGACACGCTGGCCGACACGGTCGAGCGCATGCTCGAGGACTATGCGCTGCAAGGCCGCTATGCCGACCGCCGGCGCGACGCCGAGCGGGTCGCGGCCGCCATCCTCGGACGCTTCCACCAGATCAAGCTGCGGGCCAATTTCCAGCTGCAGGTGCTGTCGGGGCTGTTCTATCGCAACAAGGGCGCCTACGTGGTCGGCAAGATCAACAACGGCTTCCTCGAGATGCCGTTCGCGCTGCCGATCCTGCACGACGAGCAGGGCCGCTTCTACGTGGACGCGGCGCTGTTCGGCGAGGAGGACCTGCAGATGCTGTTCAGCTTCGCGCGGGCCTATTTCATGGTCGACATGGAGGTGCCCTCGGCCTACGTGCAGTTCCTGCGCTCGCTGATGCCGCGCAAGCCGCGGGCCGAGATCTACAACGCGCTGGGCCTCGCCAAGCAGGGCAAGACGCTGTTCTACCGCGACTTCCTCTACCACCTGCGCTACTCGACCGACAGGTTCCGGATCGCGCCCGGCATCAAGGGCATGGTCATGCTGGTGTTCGACCTGCCGTCCTTCCCCTACGTCTTCAAGGTCATCAAGGACTTCTATCCGCCGCAGAAGGACACCACGCGCGAGCAGATCAAGAGCAAGTACATGCTCGTGAAGCAGCATGACCGCGTGGGCCGGATGGCCGACACGCTCGAATACAGCGATGTCGGCTTCCCGCTCGACCGCTTCGAGCCCGAGCTGATCGAGGAAATCCGCAAGTTCGCGCCGAGCCAGCTGGAGATCGGCGACCGCGACGGCAACGGGGAAATGGAGGTGGTGGTCAAGCACGTCTACATCGAGCGCCGCATGATCCCGCTGAACCTCTTCCTGCAGGAGTCCTTCGACCTGCTGGCGCAGCCCGAGCACGCCAGGCGGGCGGGCAAGCAGCTGGAGCACGCGGTGATCGAGTACGGCAATGCGATCAAGGACATGGTGGCGGCCAACATCTTCCCGGGCGACATGCTGTTCAAGAACTTCGGCGTCACGCGCGGCGGCAAGGTGGTGTTCTACGACTATGACGAGATCGAGTACCTCACCGACTGCAACTTCCGCAAGGTGCCGGCGCCGCGCAACGAGGAGGACGAGATGAGCGGCGAAGTCTGGTATCGGGTCGGCCCGAAGGACATCTTCCCCGAGACCTTCGAGCCCTTCCTGCTCGGCAATCCGGCGGTGCGCGAGGCCTTCATGGCCCACCACGCCGACCTGCTCGACGCCGCCTTCTGGCAGAGCCACAAGCAGCGCATCCAGGCCGGGCAGATGCTGGATGTGTTTCCGTACGATGAGGCGCAACGCTTCAAGCACGACGGCCACGCGCCGTATTTTTAGCTCGCCCCCAGGTTGGGCTCACTTCGTGTAGCCCGCCCACCCCCGGCCGGGGGCAACACCGGCGGCCCGGCAAAGCCGGTTCCGCGGTGTTTCTGGCCTCGGGGGCGCCAGTCGCCAGGGGCGTGAGACCTGCGAAGGTTGTTGTATGAACTGTCTTTTTAAGGAGCATTCAAATGAGCGAATCGATCGTGATCGTCGGCGCCGCCCGCACCCCGATGGGCGGCTTCCAGGGCGACTTTTCTTCCCTCTCGGCGCATGACCTGGGCGGCGTCGCCATCAAGGCGGCGGTGGAGCGCGCCGGCATTCCGGCCGACAGCGTCGGCGAGGTGCTGTTCGGCAACTGCCTGATGGCCGGCCAGGGCCAGGCGCCGGCGCGGCAGGCGGCCTACAAGGGCGGCCTGCCCGACAGCGCCGGCGCGGTGACGCTCAGCAAGATGTGCGGCTCGGCCATGAAGGCGGCGATGCTGGCGCACGACATGCTGCTCGCGGGCACGCATGAAGTGATGGTGGCCGGCGGCATGGAGAGCATGACCAACGCGCCCTACCTGATGCTCAAGGGCCGTGGCGGCTACCGCATGGGCCACGACCGCATCTTCGACCACATGATGCTCGACGGCCTCGAGGACGCCTACCAGCCGGGCCGCTCGATGGGCACCTTCGGCGAGGACTGCGCGGCCAAGTACAAGTTCACGCGCGAGCAGCAGGACGCCTTCGCGATCGCCAGCGTCGAGCGGGCCAAGGCGGCGACGTCGTCGGGCGCCTTCAAGGCCGAGATCGCACCGGTCACGGTCAAGGGCCGTGGCGGCGACACCGTGGTCGAGATCGACGAGGGCCCGGGCAAGGTCAGGCTCGACAAGATCCCGACCCTGAAGCCGGCCTTCAAGAAGGACGGCGGCACCATCACCGCGGCATCGAGCTCGTCGATCAACGACGGCGCCGCTGCGCTGGTGATGATGAGCGGCAGCACGGCGCAGAAGTACGGCGCCAGGCCGATCGCCCGCGTGGTCGGCCACGCCACGCACGCGCAGCAGCCCGAGTGGTTTTCCACCGCCCCCGTGGGCGCGGTCGCCAAGTTGTTCCAGAAGACCGGCTGGACCGTCAAGGACGTCGACCTCTGGGAAGTCAACGAGGCCTTCGCGGTGGTGCCGATGGCGCTGATGCACGAGCTGAACGTGTCGCACGACATCGTCAACGTCCACGGCGGCGCCTGCGCGCTGGGCCATCCGATCGGCGCCAGCGGCGCGCGCATCATGGTCACGCTGATCCATGCGCTGCAGCAGCGCGGCAAGAAGCGCGGCGTCGCGACGCTGTGCATCGGCGGCGGCGAAGGCACGGCAGTGGCGATCGAGCTGCTTTGACGCGCTGCCTGGAATTCAAATTTTTTCCCCATCGGAGTATTCGTTGATTCATTCGGCTTTCCCCCGCAGCGCGTTGGCCGCGCTGCTAGTCACCGTTTTCATCGCACCCGCTGCCTGGAGCCAAACCCGCGACCAGGCCCTGTTCGATGCCGCCACGGCCGAGAAACCGGCCGTCATCAAGACGCTCGAGACGCTGGTCAACATCGAGACCGGCACCGGCGATGCCGAAGGCCTCGCCTCGGCCGGCAACTACCTCGAGGCGCAGCTCAAGGCACTGGGCTTCACGGTCACGCGCAGCAAGTCGGCCGGCCTGGTGGTCGGTGACAACATCGTCGGCAAGCTGAAGGGCAAGGGCGGCAAGAACCTGCTGCTGCTCTCGCACATGGACACCGTCTACCTCAAAGGCATCCTGGCCAAGGCGCCGTTCAAGGTCGAAGGCGACAAGGCCTACGGCCCGGGCATCGCCGACGACAAGGGCGGCAACGCGGTCATCGTGCACACGCTCAAGCTGCTCAAGGACCGCGGCTTCAAGGACTTCGGCACGATCACGGTGCTGTTCAATACCGACGAGGAGAAGGGCTCCTTCGGCTCGCGCGAGCTGATCCAGCAAGAGGCCGCCAAGGCCGACTACGTGCTCTCGTTCGAGCCCACCGGCGCCGGCAAGGAAGACCTGTCGCTGGGCACCTCGGGCATCGCCTACGTGCAGGTCAACATCACCGGCAAGGCCTCGCACGCGGGCGCCGCGCCCGAGCTCGGCGTGAATTCGCTGGTCGAGGCTTCCGACCTGGTGCTGCGGACCATGGACATCGACGACAAGGCCAAGGGCCTGCGCTTCAACTGGACCATCGCCAAGGCCGGCGCGGTCTCCAACATCATCCCGGCCAGCGCCACGCTGAATGCCGACGTGCGCTATGCGAAGAACGAGGATTTCGACGCCGCGATGAAGACGCTGGAGTACAAGGCGCAGCAGAAGAAGCTGCCCGAAGCCGACGTCAAGGTGCTCGTCACGCGCGGCCGCCCGGCGTTCAACGCGGGCGATGCGGGCCGCAAGCTGGTCGACAAGGCGGTGGGCTACTACAAGGAAGCCGGCGGCGAGCTCGACATCGTCGAGCGCACCGGCGGCGGCACCGATGCGGCCTACGCGGCGTTGTCGGGCAAGCCGGTCATCGAGAGCCTGGGACTGCCCGGCTTCGGCTACCACAGCGACAAGGCCGAGTACGTCGACACCAGCGCGATCCCGCGCCGGCTCTACATGGCCGGCAAGCTGATCATGGACCTCGGTCAATCGAAGTAAGGAACGCATCATGCTGCTCAGCGCCGACCAGGAAGCGATTCGCGACGCGGTGCGCGCCTTCGCGCAAGCGGAACTCTGGCCCCACGCGCCGCGGTGGGACCGCGAGCACAGCTTTCCGAAGGCGGCGCACGAGGGCCTGGCGGCGCTCGGCGCCTACGGCATCTGCGTGCCCGAGGAAGACGGCGGCGCGGGGCTCGACTACCTCACGCTGGCGCTGGTGCTCGAAGAGATCGCCGCCGGCGACGGCGGCACCAGCACCGCGATCAGCGTCACCAACTGCCCGGTCAACGCGATCCTGATGCGCTACGGCAATGCCCAGCAGAAGCAGCAATGGCTGCAGCCGCTGGCGCAGGGCCGCATGCTGGGCGCCTTCTGCCTGACCGAGCCGCAGGCCGGCAGCGATGCCTCGTCGCTGCGCACCACGGCGCGCAAGGAGGGCGACGGCTGGGTGATCGACGGCGTCAAGCAGTTCATCACCAGCGGCAAGAACGGCCAGGTCGCGATCGTGATCGCGGTCACCGACAAGGGCGCGGGCAAGCGCGGCATGAGCGCCTTCATCGTGCCGACCGATGCACCCGGCTACAACGTCGCGCGGCTCGAGGACAAGCTCGGCCAGCACTCGAGCGATACGGCGCAGATCAACTTCGATGCCTGCCGCATTCCGGCCGGCAACCTGATCGGCCAGGAGGGCGAGGGCTACAAGATCGCGCTTGGCGCGCTCGAAGGTGGGCGCATCGGCATCGCCGCGCAGAGCGTGGGCATGGCGCGCAGCGCCTTCGAGGTGGCTTTGGCCTATGCCAAGGAGCGCCAGGCCTTCGGCGGCAGCATCTTCGACCAGCAGGCCGTGGGCTTCCGGCTGGCCGACTGCGCGACGCAGATCGAAGCCGCGCGCCAGCTGATCTGGCATGCGGCCAGCCTGCGCGATGCCGGCCGGCCCTGCCTCAAGGAGGCCGCCATGGCCAAGCTGTTCGCCAGCGAGATGGCCGAGCGCGTCTGCAGCGCGGCGATCCAGACATTGGGCGGCTATGGCTACGTCAACGATTTCCCGCTCGAGCGCATCTATCGCGACGTCCGCGTGTGCCAGATCTACGAGGGCACTTCGGACATCCAGAAGCTGCTGATCCAGCGCGCCCTGGCCTGAGCCGCCGGGGCGTCGAGGGGAGGGTGATTTGCAGGGTCTGCACAATACGCCCCAGGAACTTTCCTTCGCCCACTTCCCTTCCATGTCCGCATCCCCCTCCCAACCCGCCCGTGTTCCCTGCCCCTGCGGGCGTCGTGACCGGCGGGAACTGCCGCTGGTCTACGCCCAGTGCTGCGGGCGCTACGTGGACGATTTCGAGGGCACGCCGGCACCCGACGCCGAATCGCTGATGCGCTCGCGCTACACCGCCTTCGTGCGCGAACGGGCCGACTACCTTCTGGCCACCTGGCATGCTTCGACGCGCCCGGCGGCAGTGGATTTCGAGGCCGGGGTGAAATGGCTGGGGCTTGAGGTCCGCTCGCGCTCGGTGCTCGACGCCGACCACGCCGAGGTCGAGTTCGTGGCCCGGCAGCGCAGCAGCGCCGGGGTGGCGACCCGGCTGCACGAGCGCAGCCGCTTCGTGCGCGAGGAGGAAGGCATCCACTGGCGGTGGTACTACGTCGACGGCGATCTGCACTGACCGTCCTGGGTCATCGAATTCTTGCTCCTGAGGCGCCCAGCTTGCGTCAGTAGCTATCGATTCGATAGCGATTCGAAGGCGATTCGTCCCGATTGTGCGCAAGGGCGAGACAGAGCGATTCCTTTTGGCCTATTTATTTTCCGTCGTGCCGGCCTCACACTTCGTGCCAGTCGGCAGAGCGTCCAGGGCGTTTCGTCCGACCCCTCAAAGAAAGACGAAGAGACCACCTATGGACAGCACGACGAAGACAGGCTGGCAGCGCCGGGTCGCTGCCGCGGCCTTGCCCGCCCTTGCGACGCTGCTGCTGTGGTCGGCGGCGCCGGCGGCCGGCGCCGAAGAGGGCCCGACCCTGACCCCGTTCTCCAGCGCCCGCGGCCCCGAGGCGCCGGCACCCTGGCGCTTTACCACCCTGCCCAACAAGACCGCCACCCGTTTCGAGGTGGTGCAGCAGGACGGCCAGCGCGTGCTCCGGGTGGAGGCCGACCAGTCCTATGGCAACCTGGTGCATGCGACGCAGACGCCGCTGAACGCCAACACGACCCTGGCCTGGCGCTGGCGTGTCGAGGCGTTCGTGCAGGACGCCGACCTGCGGACCCGGTCCGGCGACGACGGCGCGGCCAAGGTCTGCGTCTTCTTCGACTTCCCGACCGACCGGCTGTCGGTCGGCGAGCGCACCCGCCTGGCCCTGGCGCGCCGTGCCACGGGCGAACAGGTGCCCAGCGAGGCGCTTTGCTATGTCTGGGACAACAAGGAACCCAAGGGAAGCTCGCTGGTGAACGCCTTCACCAAGCGCATGCGCATGGTGGTGCTCGAATCGGGGCCCGCGGCCCGTCCGGGCGCCTGGGTGGCCGAGCGCCGCAACCTGCTGGCCGACTACAAGCGCGCCTTCGGCGACGAGGCCGGCGACACCATGCCCGACGTGGTGGCGGTCGCGATCGCCGCCGATGCGGACAATACGCACGGCCACGGCGTGGCCTATTTTTCCGACGTCGTGTTGCAAGGCGGCGCCTCCGCGCAGCAGGCCACGACCGCGCCGGCGCGTCTCCCGCAAGGAGAATAGCGCCGGCCCCGCCCCATTGACGCCATCGGTCCCGATATCCCATGAACGACTTCGTCGCACTCCTCGCCAGCCAGGGCGCTCTCCTGGTCTTCGCCGCCACGCTGGCGACGCGCCTCGGTGCGCCGGTGCCGGCGGTGCCCTTCCTGATCGTTGCCGGCGGGCTGACCGTCGGCGGGCAGCTGTCCTTCATCGCGGTGGTGCTGGCCGCCGTGCTCGGCAACATCCTCGGCGACGGCGCCTGGTTCCTGGCCGGGCGCCGCTGGGGTTATCGCGTGATGCGGCTGCTGTGCCGGATCTCGCTGTCGCCCGACTCCTGCGTCAGGCGCAGCGAGTCGATCCTCGGCCGCTGGGGCGGGTGGTCGCTGATCGCGGCCAAGTTCGTGCCTGGCGTCTCGGTGGTGGCGCCGCCGATGGCCGGTGCCCTCGGCATGTCGAACCTGCGTTTCCTGGCCTACGAAACCGTGGCCGCGCTGATCTGGACCCTGCTTTGCCTGTTCGTCGGCCGGATCTTCCATGCCGCGATCCAGGACGTGCTCGCGGTGATCTCCAACATCGGCCTGGGCGCGCTGGCGATCGGCGTGCTGGCCCTGGCGGCCTTCATCGGCTGGCGCTACCGGCAGCGGCGGCTGGCGCAGCAGCAGGCCGACGACATCGAACACATCCAGGTCGAGGTCCTGCGCGAAGCCCTGGCCGCGGGCGCCGGCCCGACGCTGATCGACGTCCGCTCCGACGAGGCCCGCGCCCTCGATACGCGGGCGATTCCCGGGGCCATCGGCATCGGGTTGAAGCAGCTGCCGAAGCGGCTCGGTGCGTTCGCCGACGGGCGCGAGCTGGTGGTCTTCTGCGACTGCCCCGACGACGCCTCGGCGATAGCGGGGGCGCGCATTCTGGCCGCCGCCGGGCTGCCGCGCGTGCGCGTGCTGGCCGGCGGGCTGGACGCCTGGGTGGCGATGCATGCGGCGGAAGCCTCCACGGTCGAGCCGATGCGGGCGGGCGTGGGGCTGGCAGCTGCACACTCCGCTTGATCCGGCGCCTGCAAGCGGCCTAGAATCGCCCCCGCTCCGGGGTGCACGCAGAGGCGTGCTGAGATGGCCAAGCGGCCGAACCCGCGAACTTGATCTGGTTCATGCCAGCGTAAGAAGAGCTGCGACTCCCCGGCATTCCCCCGTTCCTCGGGGAACGATGCCGCCCAGAGGCATCGCGGAGCACCCGTTGTTTCCCAAACAGGAGTGCCCCGCATGAATGCCAGCGACAAATTCGCTTCCCTGCTCACGCTCACGCGCGAGCCCTTCCCGGCCTCGACCAAGGGCGCCATCGCCGGCAGCCGGCCCGACCTGCGCGTGCCCGTGCGCGAGGTGTCGCTGACCAACGGCGAACAGGTCTCGCTCTACGACACCTCGGGTCCGTACACCGATCCGGCCGCCGCCATCGACGTCCGCCGCGGGCTGCCCGGCGTGCGCGATGCCTGGATCGCCGAACGCGGCGACACCGAAAGCTACGAAGGCCGCGTGCACCTGGCGCTGGACGACGGTGCGACGCACGCCGATCGCGATGCCCGGCGCATTGCCGAGCTGCGTGCCGGCGCCGCGGCGCTGCAACGCACCCCGCGGCGCGCCAAGTCCGGCGCCAACGTGACCCAGATGCACTACGCCCGCCGCGGCATCGTCACGCCCGAGATGGAATACGTCGCGCTGCGCGAGAACGGCCGCCGCGAGTGGATGGCCGAGTACATGGCCGACGAGGCACGCGAGAAGCGGCTGGCCGGCAACCCGATGGGCGCCCGCATCCCGAAGATCATCACGCCCGAATTCGTGCGCGACGAAGTGGCGCGCGGCCGCGCCATCATCCCCGCCAACATCAACCACCCCGAGGTCGAGCCGATGGCGATCGGGCGCAACTTCAAGGTCAAGATCAACGCCAACATCGGCAACTCGGCGGTCACCTCGAGCATCGAGGAAGAGGTCGAGAAGCTGGTCTGGGCGATCCGCTGGGGCGCCGACAACGTGATGGACCTGTCGACCGGCCGCAACATCCACACCACGCGCGACTGGATCGTGCGCAACAGCCCGGTGCCGATCGGCACGGTGCCGATCTACCAGGCGCTCGAGAAGGTCGGCGGCGTGGCCGAGGACCTCAGCTGGGAGATCTACCGCGACACGCTGATCGAGCAGGCCGAGCAGGGCGTCGACTACTTCACCATCCATGCCGGCCTGCGCCTGCCCTTCATCCACCTGACGGCCGACCGGCGCACCGGCATCGTCTCGCGCGGCGGATCGATCATGGCCAAGTGGTGCATCTCGCACCACAAGGAGAGCTTCCTCTACACGCACTTCGAGGACATCTGCGACATCATGAAGGCCTACGACGTGAGCTTCTCGCTCGGCGACGGCCTGCGCCCCGGCTGCGCCTCGGATGCCAATGACGAAGCCCAGTTCGCCGAACTGCGCACCCTCGGCGAGCTCACCCAGATTGCCTGGAAGCACGACGTGCAGACCATGATCGAAGGGCCCGGCCATGTGCCGATGCACCTGATCCAGGCCAACATGGACGAGCAGCTCAAGCACTGCCACGAGGCGCCGTTCTATACGCTGGGCCCGCTGACCATCGACATCGCGCCGGGCTACGACCACATCGCCAGTGCGATCGGCGCGGCGATGATCGGCTGGGCCGGCACCGCGATGCTGTGCTATGTGACGCCCAAGGAACACCTGGGCCTGCCGGACCGCGACGACGTCAAGCAGGGGATCATCGCGTACAAGATCGCGGCGCATGCGGCCGATGTGGCCAAGGGCCATCCGGGCGCGCGCTCGCGCGACGATGCGCTCTCCAAGGCGCGCTTCGAATTCCGCTGGCAGGACCAGTTCAACCTGGGCCTCGACCCGGACACCGCACGCGAGTTCCACGACGAGACCTTGCCCAAGGACAGCAGCAAGGTGGCGCATTTCTGCTCGATGTGCGGCCCCAAGTTCTGCTCGATGAAGATCACGCAGGAGGTGCGCGAGTACGCCGCCCAGCGCGGCATCGAGGCGGACGATGCGGTCGAAGACGGCATGGCCGGCAAGTCGGCGGAATTCAAGGCCGCGGGCGGCGAGATCTACATTCCGATCCAGCCGGCCTGAGCATTGTCGTGGGGGTAGGCCGGCGCCGGGCCGCCCCAAGGCGGCCTGCGGCCCCCTCGGGGGGCAGCGACCACACGAAGTGAGGGAGCGTGGGGGCTACATTGTTAGGATCGCCCCATGACTCCCATCCCTTTCGAAGCCGTCCTGTTCGACTGCGACGGCGTCCTGGTCGACTCCGAACCCATCACCAACCGTGTGCTCGCCGAGATGCTCGGCGAGCTCGGCTGGAGCCTCAGCACCGAGGAGTCGATGCGCATCTTCACCGGCAAGGCGGTCAAGGACGAGGCCGCGCTGATCGAGGCCAGGACCGGCTTCGCGATCACGCCCGAATGGCTGCACGGCTTTCGCGGCCGCCGCAACGACGCGCTTGAGCGCGACCTGCTGGCCATTCCGAACGCCGCGCTGGCCGTGCGCGCCCTGCATGCGGCGCTCGATGGCCGGATCGCCTGCGCTTCGGGCGCCGACCGCCACAAGGTCGAATTGCAGCTCGCGAAGATCGGCATCTTCGACTGCTTCGAGGGCCGCATCTTCAGCGGCCACGAAATGCCGCGCTCCAAGCCCGCGCCCGACGTCTACCTGGCGGCCGCATCGGCGCTCGGCGTCGACCCGGCGCGCTGCGCGGTGGTCGAGGACACGGTCACCGGGGCCATGGCCGGTGTCGCCGCCGGCGCGACCGTGTTCGGCTACAGCCCGACCGACCTGGGCCACAGCGGGCCCGAAGCGCTGCGTGCCGTCGGCGCGGTCCAGGTGTTCACCGACATGGCGCAACTGCCGGCGCTGCTGGCCGACTGGCGCTGCGCGTTCGCCTGAAGACGCCTCGATGCACGGCTCGCGCGCGCTCTGTGGCCTCTTGATCGCCGCCAGCCTGGCGGGCTGTTCGTCGATCAGGCCGTGGCTCAACGAGCCCCTGGTCGACGAGCCGCCGCCGGCCTCGGTCATCATGGCGCCGGAGTCGGGCCGGGATCCGACGATCCTGGTGGCCGTCGCGCTGTCCGGCGGCGGTGCGCGGGCCGCCGCATTCGGCTATGGCGTTCTGGAGGAACTGCGCCGCACCAAGTTCGATCTGAACGGCCGCCACGCCGACCTGCTCGACGCCACAGACGTGATCAGCGGGGTGTCGGGCGGCAGCATCCTGGCGGCCTACTACGCGGCCTTCGGCGCCGACAAGCTGCAGGACTTCGAACGCGACTTCCTGCGCCAGAACTTCCAGAACAGCCTGATCCTGCAGGCGCTGCGGCCCGGCAGCCTGTACGACCTGAGCTCCCCCTGGTACGGGCGCAGCCACCTGCTGGCGCGCCGGCTCGACGAGATCTACGAGGGCAAGACTTACGCCGACATCGAGCGCAACCCGCGCCATCCGCAACTGGTGATCGCGGCCACCGACATGTCGCTGGGCACGGCCTTCGAGTTCACGGCCGACCAGTTCGCACTGATCTGCTCCGACCTGCAGAGCGTGCCCCTGTCCTTCGCGGTCGCGGCCTCGTCGGCGGTGCCGATCCTGCTGAGTCCGCTGACGCTGAAGAACTATTCGCGGGAATGCCGCGAGCGCGGCATCGTGCCGCGGCTGGCGGGGCGCGGCGGTGCCAACTACCGGGCCCGCATGTTCCGCATGCAGGCCAACAGTTACCTGGACGCCCAGAGCCGCCCTTTCATCCACCTGGTCGACGGCGGCGTCGCCGACAACCTCGCGGTGCGCCGGCTGCTCGACCGCGCCTTGATCGGCGGCGGATTGCGGGAGAGCTTCGACGAAGTCGGCATCCCGCGCGGCAGCGTGCGCAAGCTGGTGGTGATCAGCGTCAATTCGGCGCGCGACCCGGCCAACAATGTCGACCAGATCGATACCGTGCCGGGCGTCCGGGCGGTGGCCGACACGCTGCTGTTCGGCGCCGGCGCGCGCGCCACCCTGGAGACCCAGGAGTTCCTGCTGGACACCGCCCGCCAATGGCGGGAGGACCTCAGGACGCGCAACGCCGATGGCTCGGACGCCTTCGCCCCCGATGCCGAGATCCACGTCGTGCAGGTGAACCTGCGCGACGCCGCGGACGGCGAATTGCGGCAGCGGCTGCTGCAGGTGCCGACCGCGTTCTCGATCAGCGACGACGAGGTGACACGGCTGATCGCAGCCGGGCGCAGCGTGCTGCAGCGTTCGCGCGATTTCCAAGCCCTGAAGAAGTCCCTGGGCGCCGCCGAGGACTGAAGCGAAGGCTCAGGCGTTGCCGCGCGGCAGCGTGGCCCTGGCCATCGTGGTCAGCGAGAGCGTCATCGCCTGGGCCCGGTCCGCCCACATGCGCGACACCAGAAGGTCCGCGTTTTCAGTCACGAAGCCGCTGTTGCGGGTGCGGCCCGAAGTGGCGATGAAATCCATCAGGTCGGCGAAGGCGTCGCTGTCGGTGTCGGGAATCTGCTGCATGGGGCGATGGTAGGCCGCGCCGGGCCACCTTCCTGTCGGACGCCGGCGCATCGGACGATTCCGAGCACACTATTTCACGAATCCGCGTTCCCCTTGCTTGGCGGCAGGCCGTGCCGCCGGAAGGTGCCTGGCGCGACGCCGGTCCAGCCGCGAAAGGCGCGCGAGAAGCTTTTCTCATTGCGAAAACCGACCGCCAGCGCGATCTGCTTGATCGGCCGGTCGGTACGGCGCAGCTGGTCGGCCGCCGCTTCGTGCCGGATCTCGTCCTTGAGTGCCTGCAGCGAGACGCCTTCTTCCATCAGCTGTCGGTGCAGCGTGCGGCTCGACAGGTTCAGCTGCGCGGCCAGCGCCTCCGCGGTCGCGGCTTCGGCGGCACGGCTGCGCAGCAGTTCGCGCACCCGCTGGCCGAGCAGCCGGTCGCGCCGGTATTGCAGCACCGTGAGCGGCAGGGCGCGCCGCAGCATGGTGCGCAGCGCCGCCTCGTCGCGCCGCAGCGGCAGCGCCAGGTAGCGGGGATCGAAGCTGTAGCTGGCCCGGTCGGCGCCGAAGCGCAGGCTGCCGCCGAACATCAGCGGATAGGCCTCGCGGTGCGGCGGTGCCTCGAACGGGAAAGTGGTGGTGCTCAGCGAGACCCGCGAATCGATGGCCCAGCAGGCGTAGCCGTGGAGAAAGCGCAGGTTCGACACCAGGCAGAACTCGCGGAAATCGCCCAGCGGGCGGTGCTCGGTGATCGACACGGTCGCCAGCCCGCCGGCGACCGAGAGTTCGAGCGCGATGTCGTCGGTCAAGAGCCGCAGGTGCCGGCACCAGCGCTTGATCGCGACGCCCAGGTCGGGCGCCCCCAGCGAGGCCCGGCACAGCATGCCGTAGCTGCCCCAGGGGAGCCGGCGCCGGAACCAGCCGAGCGCTTCGTCGTCGAGCTGCTGCATCGCAAAACCCGACAGCGTCTCGAACTGCGCCGCGGTCACGCGTGCGGCCGGATCCGCGAGTTCGTGCGGCGTGATCTGTGCCTCGGCCAGGGCCGCCGAGGGGTCGACGCCGTAGCGCTCGTAGGCCCGCACGATCGCTTGGACGAAGGCCATCGGCGTGGCCGCGCGGCGGGTGCTCTGGAGCGGTGACGAGGGCATGGTGGCGAACGGGAAGGGTGGCGGGATTTGCAACCATTGTGGCGCCAAATGCACCGGCACACGGCGTAAGCTGCGCCTCTCCGCCCGGGAAATTTCCGGTGCGAGCCCGACCGACCAAGGAGACAAACCCATGCACCATCCCGGCCTGAACTTCGACCTGGGCGACACCATCGATTCCCTGCGCGACGCGATCCAGGACTTCGCCGCCCACGAGATCACGCCGCGCGCTGCCGACATCGACCGCGAGAACCTGTTCCCGGCCGACTTGTGGAAGAAGCTCGGCGACCTCGGCCTGCACGGCATGACCGTCAAGGAGGAATACGGCGGCACCGAACTCGGCTACCTCGCGCACATCGTGGCGATGGAAGAGGTTTCGCGGGCCTCGGCCTCGGTCGGCCTCTCGTACGGCGCGCATTCCAACCTGTGCGTGAACCAGATCCACCGCAACGGCAGCGAGGCGCAGAAGAAGAAGTACCTGCCCAAGCTGGTGAGCGGCGAGCACGTCGGCGCGCTGGCGATGAGCGAGCCGAATGCCGGTTCCGACGTGGTCAGCATGAAGCTGCGGGCCGAGAAGAAGGGCGACCGCTACGTGCTCAACGGCGGCAAGATGTGGATCACCAACGGCGGCGACGCCGACACGCTGGTGATCTACGCCAAGACCGAGCCCGAGATGGGCGCCCGCGGCATGACCGCCTTCATCGTCGAGAAGGGCTTCAAGGGCTTCTCGGCCGGCACCAAGCTCGACAAGCTCGGCATGCGAGGTTCCAACACCTTCCCGCTCTACTTCGACAACTGCGAAGTGCCTGAAGCGAACGTGCTCGGCGGCGAGGGCATGGGGGCCAAGGTGCTCATGAGCGGGCTCGACTTCGAGCGCGCCGTGCTCTCCGGCGGCCCGCTGGGCATCATGGCCGCCTGCATGGACGCGGTGCTGCCTTTCGTCCATGAGCGCCAGCAGTTCGGCCAGAGCATCGGCGAGTTCCAGCTGATGCAGGGCAAGCTGGCCGACATGTACTCGACCTGGCAGGCCACGCGCGCCTACGTGTACGCGGTCGGCAAGGCCTGCGACCGCAGCGACCACGCGCGCACCTTCCGCAAGGACGCGGCCGGCGCCATCCTGTACTCGGCCGAGAAGGCGACCTGGATGGCCGGCGAGGCGATCCAGGCGCTGGGCGGCGTCGGCTACACCAAGGACTTTCCGGTCGAGCGGCTGTGGCGCGACGCCAAGCTCTACGAGATCGGCGCCGGCACCAGCGAGATCCGGCGCATGCTGATCGGCCGCGAGCTGTTTGCCGAGACGGCCTGAAGGAGGCGCGATGAACCCGCCGCTGAGCATGGCGCAAGGCGCCACCGACGTGCCGCTGATCGAGCAGACCCTCGGCGATTTCTTCGACGACATGGCCGCCCGCCAGGGCGACCATGAGGCGCTGGTCAGCGTGCACGAGGGCAAGCGCTACAGCTACCGCGCGCTGCAGCGCGAAGTCGACCGGCTGGCCAGCGCTCTGCTGGGCCTGGGGCTGGTGCCGGGCGACCGCGTCGGCATCTGGTCGCACAACAACGCGCCCTGGGTGCTGATGCAGCTGGCCACGGCCAAGGTCGGCATCGTCCTGGTCAACATCAACCCGGCCTACCGCAGCGCGGAGCTCGAGTACGCGCTCAACAAGGTGGCGTGCAAGGCCCTGGTGACGATGAAGCGCTTCAAGACCAGCGACTACGTCGGCATGCTGCGCGAGCTGGCGCCCGAGCTGGCCGCCGCGGCGCCCGGTGCCTTGAAGGCCGCCCGGCTGCCGCACCTGCGCAGCGTGGCCTGGATCGATGCGGCCGGCGACGAGGGCGAGCTGCCTGGGCTGCTGCGCTTCTCGGCGTTGCACGACAGCGGCGACGCCGACGATCCGCAGGTGGCCGCCATCGCGAAGACCCTCAAGGCCACCGACCCGATCAACATCCAGTTCACCAGCGGCACCACCGGCTTTCCCAAGGGCGCGACGCTGACCCATCGCAACATCCTCAACAACGGCTTCTTCATCGGCGAATGCATGAAGCTGTCGCCGGTCGATCGCCTCTGCATCCCGGTGCCGCTCTACCACTGCTTCGGCATGGTGCTGGGCAACCTGGCCTGCCTCACGCACGGCGCCACCATCGTCTATCCGAACGACGGCTTCGACCCGCTCACGGTGATGCAGACGGTGCAGGCCGAGAAGTGCACCGGGCTGCACGGGGTGCCGACGATGTTCATCGCCGAGCTCGACCATCCGCAATTCAAGGCGTTCGATTTCTCGACCTTGCGCACCGGCATCATGGCCGGCTCGCCCTGCCCGACCGAGGTCATGAAGCGAGTGGTCGAGCAGATGCACCTGCGCGAGATCACGATCGCCTACGGCATGACCGAGACCAGCCCGGTGAGCTGCCAGAGCTCGACCGACACGCCGCTCGAGAAGCGCGTGTCCACCGTCGGCACGGTGCAGCCGCACCTCGAGATCAAGATCGTCGATCCGGCCACGGGGGAGATCGTGCCGCGCGGCAGCTCGGGCGAGTTCTGCACCCGCGGCTATTCGGTGATGCACGGCTACTGGGAGGACGAGGAGAAGACCCGCGAGGCGATCGACGCCGACGGCTGGATGCACACCGGCGACCTCGCCACCATGGACGCCGAGGGCTACGTCAACATCGTCGGCCGCATCAAGGACATGGTGATCCGCGGCGGCGAAAACATCTACCCGCGCGAGATCGAGGAGTTCCTGTACCGCCATCCGAAGGTGCAGGACGTGCAGGTGGTCGGGCTGCCCGACAAGAAGTACGGCGAGGAGCTGTGCGCCTGGATCATCGCCAAGCCGGGCCAGAGCCTGAGCGCCGACGAGGTGCGCGACTTCTGCAAGGGCCAGATCGCGCACTACAAGGTGCCGCGCTACATCGAGTTCGTGACCCAGTTCCCGATGACGGTCACGGGCAAGATCCAGAAGTTCAAGATTCGCGAAGCAATGAAGCACCAGCTCGGGCTGGACGAGGACAAGACTGCATGAAGCTCGAGACCCAACTCAACGCCCGCTCGGCGGAATTCCAGGCCAACGCGACCGCGATGCGGGCGCTGGTCGACGACCTGCATGCGCAGTTCGCCAAGGTCGAGGCCGGCGGCGGCGAGGCGGCGCGCAGCAAGCACACGGCCCGCGGCAAGCTCCTGCCGCGCGACCGCGTGGCGCAGCTGCTCGACCCGGGCACGCCCTTTCTCGAGGTGGCGCCGCTCGCGGCGCATGCGATGTACCACGGCGCGGCGCCCGGCGCGGGCCTGATCGCGGGCATCGGCCGAGTCAGCGGCGTCGACTGCATGATCGTCTGCAACGACGCGACCGTGAAGGGCGGCACCTACTACCCCGTCACCGTCAAGAAGCACCTGCGGGCGCAGGAGATCGCCGAGCAGAACCGCCTGCCCTGCATCTACCTGGTCGACTCCGGCGGCGCCAACCTGCCGAACCAGGACGAGGTGTTCCCCGACCGCGACCACTTCGGCCGCATCTTCTACAACCAGGCGCAGATGAGCGCCCAGGGCATCGCCCAGATCGCGGTGGTGATGGGCTCCTGCACCGCGGGCGGCGCCTACGTGCCGGCGATGAGCGACGAGAGCATCATCGTGAAGAACCAGGGCACCATCTTCCTGGGCGGCCCGCCGCTGGTGAAGGCGGCCACCGGCGAAGTGGTGACGGCCGAAGACCTGGGCGGTGGCGACGTCCACACCCGGCTGTCGGGCGTGGCCGACCACCTGGCGCAGAACGACCTGCATGCGCTGGCGCTGGCGCGTTCGGCCGTGAAGAATTTGGGCGATAACCGGGCGCAAGCGCCCGGTCCTTCTGGGGTCCGCGCCCCCTCTTTCCCTGCGGAGGAACTGTACGGCGTGATCCCGACCGACACCCGCAAGCCCTTCGACGTGCGCGAGATCATCGCCCGCATCGTCGACGGCAGCGAGTTCCACGAGTTCAAGTCGCGCTTCGGCAGCACCCTGGTCTGCGGCTTCGCCGAGATCGAGGGCATGCCGGTCGGCATCGTCGCCAACAACGGCATTCTGTTCAGCGAATCGGCGCAGAAGGGGGCCCACTTCATCGAGCTGTGCTGCCAGCGCAAGACGCCGCTGGTGTTCCTGCAGAACATCACGGGCTTCATGGTGGGGCGCAAATACGAGAACGAAGGCATTGCGCGCCACGGCGCCAAGATGGTGACGGCGGTGGCCACCGCCAACGTGCCCAAGTTCACGATCATCATCGGCGGCAGCTTCGGGGCCGGCAACTATGGCATGTGCGGCCGCGCCTACTCGCCGCGCTTCCTCTGGATGTGGCCCAACGCGCGCATCAGCGTGATGGGCGGCGAGCAGGCCGCGAGCGTGCTGGCCACGGTCAAGCGCGATGGCATCGAGGCCAAGGGCGGGCAGTGGAGCGCGGAAGAAGAAGAAGCCTTCAAGTCGCCGATCCGCCAGCAGTACGAGGTGCAGGGCCACCCCTACTACGCCACCGCGCGCTTGTGGGACGACGGCATCATCGACCCGGCCGACACCCGGCGCGTGCTGGCGCTGGGCCTGGCGGCGGCGCGCAATGCACCGATCCCCGAGCCGAAGTTCGGCATCTTCCGCATGTGAGCGCGATGTCGCTGCCGAACTACTTCGCCAGCCTCGCGCGCTACCACGTGTGGGCGACGCAGCGGCTGGTCGCGTCGAACCTGCAGGGGCTGTCCGATGACGCGTGGCATCGCGACTGCGGCCTCTACTTTCGCTCGGTGCACCGCACGGTCAACCATCTGCTGCTGACCGACAACATCTGGTTCGCGCGCTTCGCCGAAGGCCAGTCGCTGCGCCTGGCGCTCGATACCGAGCTGCATGCCGATCGGGCCGATGTTTGCGATGCGCTCGGCCAGGCCGTGACGCGTTGGAGCCCGTGGCTTGCCGTGCTGCCGCCCGAGCGATTCGATGGCGAGCTGGCCTACACGCGCAACAACGGCGAAGCGGTGCGCATCCCGTTCGCGCCGGCGCTCGGCCATGTGTTCAACCATGCGACCCACCATCGCGGCCAGCTCACCGCCGCATTGACCGCGATGGCCCAACCCGGGCCCGAGCTCGATTGGGTCTATCTGCTGCAACAGGAAGCGAAATCGCCATGAGCACGTCTTTCAACA
Source organism: Variovorax sp. P4_B11 (assembly GCF_056402355.1). Taxonomy (NCBI): domain Bacteria; kingdom Pseudomonadati; phylum Pseudomonadota; class Betaproteobacteria; order Burkholderiales; family Comamonadaceae; genus Variovorax; species Variovorax sp. P4_B11. The sequence goes on along the minus strand of NZ_JBFUHO010000006.1, from coordinate 180,793 downwards.
CGCTGAAGCTGTCGATCGAAGGTGCTGTCGCGCGCATCTGGCTCGACCAGCCCGACGCCCGCAATGCCTTCGACGACGTCGTGATCGCCGAGCTGACGCAGGCCTTCCTCGAAGCCGGCGCTGCGCCGCAGGTCAAGGCCATCGTCCTCGGTGCGAACGGCCCGGCCTTCTGTGCGGGCGCGAACCTCAACTGGATGCGGCGCATGGCCGATTACACGCGCGACGAGAACCTCGCCGACGCGGGCAAGCTGGCCGCCATGCTGCGCACCATCGCCGACTGCCCCAAGCCCACCATCGCGCGTGTGCAGGGCGATGTCTATGCCGGCGGCATGGGACTGGTCGCGGCCTGCGACATCGCGGTCAGCGTGGATACCGCCTGGTACTGCCTCAGCGAGGTCCGGATCGGCCTGGTCCCGGCGACCATCAGCCCTTATGTGCTGCGCGCGATGGACACGCGGGCGGCGCAGCGCTGGTTCCTCACGGCCGAGCGCTTCGCGGCGGCCGAGGCGCACCGCATCGGCTTCGTGCACGAAGTGGTGGCCGCCGACGCGCTCGATGCCAAGGTGGCCGAGATCGTCAAGGCGCTGACCAGTGCCAGTCCGGCCGCGGTGCGGGCCTGCAAGACATTGATTGCCGACGTGGCGGGCCGGGAGATCGACGATGCGCTGATCGCGAAGACGGTCGAGGGCATCGCCGACATCCGCGCGAGCGACGAGGGGCGCGAGGGCGTGCAGGCGTTCCTGCAGAAGCGCAAGCCATCCTGGTTGAATCCATGAACTCGCTCGACATGCCGCAACTGCTCGCCCTGGCGGCCGCGCTCGGCTGGGCCAGCGGCGTGCGCCTGTACCTGGTGGTGCTGCTGGTCGGACTGGCCGGCTACCTGGACTGGATGCCGCTGCCGAGCGGGCTCCAGCTGCTGGCGCACCCTGTGGTGCTGGCGGCCAGCGGCTTCATGGTCTTCGTCGAGTTCTTCGCCGACAAGATCCCGGGCCTCGATTCGATCTGGGACATGGTGCACACCGCGATCCGCATTCCCGCCGGCGCCGCGCTGGCGGCCGGCGTGTTCGGCGCCGACCATGCGGCGATGGCGCTGGTGGCGGCCCTGCTCGGCGGCGGTTTCGCGGCCACTGCGCATGCGGCCAAGGCGACCACGCGGGCAGCGATCAACACCTCGCCCGAACCCTTCAGCAATGTCGGCGCCTCGCTGGTCGAGGACACGATGGTGCCGGCCGGCCTCTGGCTGGCGGTCGCGCATCCGCTGGTGTTCGGCCTTCTCTTCATCGTCGTGCTGGTGCTCAGCGTCTGGCTGATCCGAAAGAGCTGGCGCTTCCTCAAATCCTTGTTCGGCCGCGTGGCGCGGATCTTCAGCGGCCGGCCCGACCCGGGCGTGGTGCCCGCCTTCCAGCTCAAGAAAAATCCTCCTGGAGACTCATCGAATGTTTAAGAAGATCCTCATCGCCAACCGGGGCGAGATCGCCTGCCGGGTGGCCGCGACCGCGCGCCGCATGGCCGTGCGCACGGTGGCCGTGTATTCCGACGCCGACGCCCACGCCAACCATGTGCGGGCCTGCGACGAATCGGTGTACCTCGGCGGCAGCGCGCCCAAGGAGAGCTACCTGCGCTGGGAAAAGATCCTCGAGGCCGCCAAGGCCACGGGCGCCGAGGCGGTGCACCCGGGCTACGGCTTCCTGAGCGAGAACGAGGAATTTGCGCAGGCCTGCGCCGATGCCGGCCTGGTCTTCGTCGGCCCGCCGCCGTCGGCGATCAAGGCGATGGGGCTGAAGGCGGAATCGAAGCAACTGATGGAGAAGGCCGGCGTGCCGCTCGTGCCCGGGTACCACGGCAGCGACCAGGACCCGGCGCTGCTGCAGCGCGAGGCCGACCGCATCGGCTATCCGGTGCTGATCAAGGCCAGCGCGGGCGGCGGCGGCAAGGGGATGCGCGTGGTCGAGAAGACGGGCGATTTCGCCGCCGCGCTGGCCTCCTGCCGGCGCGAGGCGATCAACAGCTTCGGCGACGACGCGGTGCTGATCGAGAAGTACGTGCAGCGGCCGCGCCACATCGAGATCCAGGTCTTCGGCGACACGCACGGCAACTACGTCTACCTGTTCGAGCGCGACTGCTCGGTGCAGCGGCGGCACCAGAAGGTGCTGGAGGAGGCGCCCGCACCCGGCATGACGGACGCCATGCGCAAGCAGATGGGCGAGGCGGCGGTGGCCGCGGCGCGGGCGGTGAACTACGTCGGCGCCGGCACGGTGGAATTCATCGTTGAGCAGCGCTCGGACGGCGAGATGAATTTCTTCTTCATGGAGATGAACACCCGACTGCAGGTTGAGCATCCCGTGACCGAAGCCATCACCGGCCTGGACCTGGTCGAATGGCAGCTGCGCGTGGCCTCGGGCGAAGCGCTGCCGCTGAAGCAAGACCAGTTGCAGATCCACGGCCACGCGATCGAGGCGCGCATCTGCGCCGAGAACCCCGACAACAATTTCCTGCCGGCCACGGGCACCCTGCGCGTCTATCGCAAGCCGCAGGCCACGGCCTTCCAGCGCAGCCGCGTGCGCATCGACGACGGCGTGCGCGAGGGCGGCGTGATCTCGCCCTTCTACGACTCGATGATCGCCAAGCTGATCGTGCATGGCGCGACGCGCGAGGAAGCGCTGGCGCGGCTCGACCTGGCGTTGGCGCAGACCCACATCGTGGGCGTGGCGACCAACGTGCAGTTCCTGCGCGGCATCCTGCGCACCGACTCGTTCGCCAATGCCAGGCTCGACACCGCGCTGATCGAGCGCGAGCGCTCGGTGCTGTTCGACCAGGAGCCGCTCGGCTTGCCACTGGCGGCCGCCGCGTCGATTGCGCGCACCTTGCTGGCCGAGGCGGCGAGCGCCGGCGCCGATCCGTTCAGCCGCCGCGACGGCTGGCAGTCGCATGGCGTCGCGGTGCGGCCCTTCGAATTCGAGTTTCGAGGCGAGCCGAAGAGCGCCACGCTGCGCTACCTGCACGATGGCGCGCTCACGCTCCAGGTCGGCGAGGTCTCGGGGCCACTGACGATCGGCAGCTTCCCGTCGGGCGAGCTCGAACTGCAGTTCAATGGCCAGCGCCACACGCTCAACGTCTACGAGGACGAGGCCACGGCCCATGTGTTCGGCGCCGAGGGCGCGACCCGGATCGTCGCCATCGACCGGCTCGCGCATGCCGGCGAAACGCATGCCGAAGGTGGCCGACTCACGGCACCGATGCCCGGCAAGGTGGTGTCCTTCGCGGTCAGGGCCGGCGACAAGGTCAGCCGCGGCCAGCCATTGGCCGTGATGGAGGCGATGAAGATGGAGCACACCATCGCGGCGCCGGCCGACGGCACGGTCGAGGAGCTGCTGTACGTGCCGGGGGACCAGGTCGCGGAGGGGGCTGAGCTGCTGCGCATCGCGGCATAGGCCGATGCCCAGGCGAGCTCGCAATTAAGCTCGGGGGATGACTTCCCGAATCCGAATCACCGTCTGCCTGACCGACAACCGCCCCGATCCCTGGATCGAGGGTCTCCGTGCCGCCTTGCCCGAAGCCGAGGTGGAGAACTGGGCGCCCGGCGCCGCGCCGGCCGACCATGCCGTGGTCTGGGCGCCACCGCAGCAGTTTCTCGACGAGCAGCCGGGCCTGCGCGGGCTGTTCAACATCGGCGCCGGTGTCGATGCACTGCTCAAGCTCGAGGTGGCGCCGCAAACGAAGGTGGTGCGGCTCGACGACGCCGGCATGTCGGTGCAGATGGCCGAGTATGTCTGCCATGCGCTGATCCGGCATTTTCGCGAGTTCGATGCCTACGAAGCCGAGGCTCGCGCCGGCCGCTGGAGCTATCGCAAGCCGCGCGAGCGCAGCGACTTCCCGGTCGGCGTGATGGGGCTCGGCGTGCTCGGCGAGCGCGTGGCCAAGGCCGTGGCGCAGTTCGAGTTTCCCGTGAATGGCTGGAGCCGATCGCCCAAGCAGATCGACGGCTTGCGCTGCTTCGCCGGTGAGGCTCAGTTCGACGACTTCCTCGGCGCCAGCCGCGTGCTCGTGAACCTGTTGCCGCTGACCGCCGAGACGCGCGGCATCCTGAACAGCGACACGCTCTCGAAGCTCAACGGCGGCCAGGCCGGCGGCTATTTGATCAACGTGGCGCGCGGCGCCCACCTGGTCGACGACGACCTGATCCCGCTGCTCGACAGCGGCCAGTTGGCGGGCGCCACGCTCGACGTCTTCAACGTCGAACCGCTGCCGGCCGGGCATCCGTTCTGGTCGCATCCGAAGATCACGGTGACGCCGCACGGCTCGGCGCGGACCGAGCGAGACACATCGATCAAGCAAATCGTCGGGAAGATCCGGGCGATGGAGCGGGGGGAAGCGGTGGCGGGGGTGGTCGATACCGGGCGAGGGTACTGAAATGAAACACCCCCGAAGCGCCTGCGGCGCCTCGAGTCGCTGCCAGAGGCAGCGGCTCTTCGGTTCCGTCCAAGCCTGCGCAGGCAGGCTTGGAGCCGCGGACCTCAGCCCCTCGAGGGGGCGATACCGGCGGCCCGGCAAAGCCGGTTCCGCGGTATCCCTGGCATTTGGCTGCGCCGGTTTCATGCGTCGTGGGTCGCGCGACAGCGTGGTGGAAAACTGAAATGGCCCGCGCAGCAGGGCCTGCGCCGGACCTCTCCCTGCCCGCGTCTGAAGCTTCCGCGTGAGGCCGGCGCGATGCCTTCCTCGCCATCGCTCGGGGAAAACCCACCCCTCTAAAAACTTCACAGGCATGAAAATAAATTCATGAGTGTGAAAACAGCATTGCGCGTGTTCGAGATCATCGAGGCCTTCGCGCAAGAGAAGCAGCCGTTGGCGCTGTCGGAAATGGCGCGGCTTCTGGACATGCCCGTGTCCTCCTGCCTGGGCCTGATCCGTACCCTCGAGGAGCGCGGCTATCTCTACGAGACCGGTCGCCGCCAGGGCTACTACCCGACCGGCCGGCTGCTGGCGATGGCGCAGGTGATCGCGGCCCACGATCCCGTGCTCGACCGGGTCAAGCCGGCGCTCGTCGAACTGCGCGACGGCGCGCGTGAAACCGTGGTCTTCGGCAAGCTGCGCGAGGGCGGGCAGGTGGTGTACCTCGAAGTCGTCGATGCGCCGCAGAGCATTCGCTACACCACCGGCGCCGGCGAGACCCGGCCGGCCTATGCCAATTCCATGGGGCGTGCGCTGCTGTCCACCCTGACGCCCGAAGCGCGACGGGACTACGTCAAGGCCACCCAACTCGTGCGCCTGACCGACTCGACGCTGACGACCGCGTCCGCGCTGGCCGGGGAACTCGAGCGCTCGGCCGCCCGCGGCTGGTACGCCAACCTCGGCGAGAGCATTCCCGACCTCGCGGGCATTGCCTGGCCGGTGCACATCGGCGGCCGGGCCTACGCCATCTCGGTCGCCGGACCGCGCTACCGCATCGAGCCGCGCATCGAGGAAATCGCCGCGATGCTGCGCGCCGCCTGCCGGTCGATCGAGGAGCCGCAGCGCGCCGCCGCTGCCACGCCCAAGAAACGGTGACCGCCCGCCGCGGTCCTTCAGAGGGAGACGATCATCATGAACAAGAGCCTTTCGAGACGCCGGCCGATGCCCGGCCTGGCAGCGCCGATGCCATGAACCGAAGCACCGCCGGCGCGCCGCGCTACTTCATCCGCGAAGCCGAGATCCCCGGCTACCACCCGGCCAACCACACCGGCACCCTCAACAAGCGCCTGATCGGCCCCGAGACCGTCGGCGCCAGCCAGATCGAGATGCTGGTCGGCCAGATCCAGAAGGGCCAGGGCGCGCTGCCGCATGCGCACCCGGGCATCGAGCAGGTCTGCTACCTGCTCGAAGGCCGTGCCGTGGCCGAGGTCGGCGGCCAGCGCCAGGAGTTGGCGCCGGGCGACTGCTGCTTCTTCCCGGCCGATGCGATGCACAGCTTCACCGTGGTCAGCGACGAGCCGGTGCGGGTGCTGGTGATCTACAGCCCGCCGTACGAGGAATCGCCCGAGCGGGTGATCCGCCCCTGACGCCTCGCCGCGCCACGTCAAACCAACAGACAGGAGACTCGCATGCAGAAGATCGACAGGCCATCCGCCGGCACCCGCCGCCGTTTCATCGCCCTCGGGGCCGGCCTGGGCCTCGGCGGCGCCATGCCCTGGGCGCTGGCGCAGGACGGCGCCTACCCGAAGCAGCCGATCCGGCTGGTGGTGCCGTTCGCCGCCGGCAGCGGCACCGACGCGGTGGCGCGCATCACGGCGCAGATGCTCGGCGAGGCGCTCAAGGGCTCGGTGATCGTCGACAACAAGGCCGGCGCCAACGGCGTGATCGCGGCCGAGGCGGTGGCCAAGGCGGCGCCCGACGGCTACACGCTGTTCATGACCACCAACACCACGCACTCGGCCAACCCGAGCCTGTTCAAGCGGCTGCCCTATGACCCGGTCAAGGACTTCACGCCGGTCAGCCGCATGGGCAACCTGCCTTTCATGCTGGTGGTCAACAACGACCTGCCGGTGAAGAACGTCGATGAGCTGCTGGCCTGGGGCCGCGCGAATCCGGGCAAGCTCAGCTATGCCAGCGGCAACAGCACCGGCATCGTGAGCGGCGCCACGCTGTCGCGCATGAGCGGCATCCCGATGCTGCACGTGCCCTACAAGAGCACGCCGCCGGCCATCGCCGACCTGATCGGCGGCCAGGTGTCGATGATGGTGGTCGACCTCGCGGCCGGCCTCGCGACCGTCAACGCCGGCCGCATGCGCGCCATCGCGGTCACCACGCAGGAGCGCACCAAGCTGTTTCCCGAGCTGCCTCCGCTGGCCGACACACCCGCGCTCAAGGGCTTCGACATCACCTCCTGGAACGGTGTCTATGGACCGGCCGGCATGCCGAAGGAGATCGTCACGAAGCTCAACCAGGCCCTGGCCGGCATGGCCGACAGCGCGGTCTTTCGCGAGCGGGTCGCCAAGCTCGGCTTCGACGCCTTCGGCAGCACGCCCGAGGAGCTCGGCAGCTTCACGGTGTCCGAACTCGGCAAGTGGAAGAAGCTGATCCAGGCCGCGGGCATCCAGGCCGAATGAAGGACTCGACGGCAGCCGCAGGGGCGGGTGGTCCCTTGCAGGGCATCCGCATTCTCGACCTCACGGCGGTGGTGATGGGCCCCTACGCGACGCAGATCCTCGGCGACCTCGGCGCCGACGTGATCAAGCTCGAGCCGCCGGCCGGCGACAACCTGCGCGCGGTCGGCCCGATGCGACATGCCGGCATGGGCGCGATGGCGCTGCACCTGAACCGCAACAAGCGCTCGCTGGTGCTGGACCTGAAACGGCCCGAAGGCCGCGAGGCCTGCCTGCGGCTGGCAGCCGGCTGCGATGCGCTGATCTACAACACGCGGCCGCAGGCCATGGCGCGGCTCGGGCTCGACTATCCGGCTGTCGCCGAGGCCAACCCGAAGATCGTCTACGTCGGCTGCGTCGGCTATGGCGAGGACGGCCCCTATGCCGGCAAGCCGGCCTACGACGACCTGATCCAGGGCGCGGCCGGCATCGCCTCGCTGTTCGCGCAGCAGAGCGGCGGTGCGCCGCGCTACGCGCCGGTCACGCTGGCCGATCGTGCGGTGGGCCTGCAGGCCGCCATCGCCTTGCTCGCGGCCGTGCTGCACGCGCAGCGCAGCGGCCGGGGCCAGGCCGTCGAGGTGCCGATGTTCGAGGCGCTGGCGCAGTTCGTGATGGGCGACCACCTCGGCGGCCACAGCTTCGAGCCGCCGATCGGGCCCACGGGCTATGCGCGCCTGCTGGCCGCGCACCGCAAGCCCTACGCCACGGCCGATGGCCATCTCAGCGTGCTGATCTACAACGACAAGCACTGGCAGGCCTTCTTCGACGTCATCGGCCGGCCCGCGCTGCGCGATTCGCCGATGTTCGGCAACCACACGGCGCGCGCGGCCCACATCGCCGAGGTCTACGCCTTCGTGGCCGAAGTGATGGCGACGCGCACCTCCGATCAATGGCTGGCCGCGCTCGAAGCGGCCGACATTCCGGTCGCGCGCCTGCACACGACGCAAAGCCTGCTCGACGATCCGCATCTGCGCGCGGTCGGCTTCTTCCGCGACATCGACCATCCGAGCGAAGGCCGGATCCGCACGCCGGCGCCGATCGGGCGCTACGGCGAGACGCCGGCCGCGCTGCGCCGGCCGGCGCCGCGCATCGGCGAGCACAGCGTTGAGCTGCTGCGCGAAGCCGGCTATGGCGAGCACGAGATCGAAGCCCTGCTGGCCAATGGCACGACGCTGCAACCCGCTCCCCCTCCCTCCGAATCACCCCCATGAACTTCTCCCTCAACGACGACCAGCGCGCGCTGGTGGCCGCCATCGAGCGGCTGTGCGAAAACTTTCCCGCCGACTACTGGCGCGCGCACGACGACAGCGCCACCTTCCCGCATGAATTCCACCGCGCCGTGGCCGCCAGCGGCTGGCTCGGCATCGCGATGCCCGAGGCGCAGGGCGGCGCCGGGCTCGGCATCACCGAGGCGGCGCTGATGATGCGCGCCATCAGCGCCTCGGGTGCCGGGATGTCGGGCGCGTCGGCCATCCACATGAACATCTTCGGCCTCAATCCGGTGGTGGTGTTCGGCAGCGAGGATCAGCGCCAGCGCTTCCTGCCGCCGCTGATCGCGGGCCAGCAGAAGGCCTGCTTCGCGGTCACCGAACCCGACGCCGGGCTCGACACCACGCGGCTCAAGACCCAGGCGCTGCGCCAGGCCGGCGGCGGCTACCTGCTGCACGGCCGCAAGATCTGGATCTCGACCGCGCAGGTCGCCGACCGCATGCTGATCCTGGCGCGCACCACGCCGCTCGAGGAGGCGAAGAAGCCGACCCAGGGCCTGACCCTGTTCTACACGGCGCTCGATCGCAGCCGCGTCGAGGTGCGCGAGATCCACAAGCTCGGCCGCGCCGCGGTCGATTCCAACATGCTGTTCATCGACGGGCTCGAAGTGCCCGAGGCCGACCGCATCGGCGAGGAGGGCAGGGGCTTCGAGTACATCCTGCACGGCCTGAACCCCGAACGCATCCTGATCGCGGCCGAAGCCGTCGGCCTCGGCCGCGCGGCGCTGCGCATCGCGGCGCAGTACGCCAGGGAGCGCGTGGTATTCGGCCGGCCGATCGGGCAGAACCAGGGCGTGGCCCATCCGCTGGCGCGCGCCTGGGCCAACCTGGAGGCGGCCGACCTGATGGTCTTCAAGGCGGCGGCGCTGTACGACGCCGGCGCGCCCTGCGGCATCGAAGCCAACACGGCCAAGTACCTGGCGGCCGAGGCCGCGCACGACGCCTGCCAGAACGCGATCCTCACGCTCGGCGGCATGGGCTACGCGAAGGAATACCATGTCGAGCGCCTGCTGCGCGAGAGCTACATCCCGCGCATCGCGCCGGTCAGCCCGCAGATGATCCTCAACTTCATTGCGGAGAAGGCCTTGGGCCTGCCTAAGTCTTACTGAGACATTGCGGGACTTCTTGAGACATTGCGGGACAGACCAAGAAATTGCGCAGCAATTTTTGCTCTGTCCTCAACCGATCAGAAAGATTGCCAGCAATTCCTGCCCCATCCTCAACCGATCAGATGCAGTAGAAAATGGCGTCTGCACCTTCCTCTTCGACCACGAGCGTCCCATGAACCTCCCTCCCAAAGTCAAGATCGTCGACGTCGGCCCGCGCGACGGCCTCCAGAACGAGAAGCAACCGGTGTCGGCCGAGATCAAGATCGGCCTCGTGCACCGCCTGCAGGATGCCGGCCTGAAGGAGATCGAGGTCACCAGCTTCGTTTCGCCCAAGTGGGTGCCGCAGATGGCCGACAACGCCGAAGTCATGCACGGCATCCGGCGCAAGCCCGGCGTGCGCTATTCGGTTCTGACGCCGAACATGAAGGGCTTCGAGGCCGCGATTGCCGCGCCGCGCGAAGAATGGCCCGACGAGATCGTGGTCTTCGGCGCCGCCAGCGAGGCCTTCAGCCAGCGCAACATCAACTGCTCGATCGCCGAGAGCATCGAGCGTTTCCGGCCGGTGGTGGCGGCGGCACGCGAACACGGCATCTACGTGCGCGCCGCGATGTCGTGCGCCGTGGGCTGTCCCTACGAAGGCGAGATCGCGCCGTCGCGCGTCGACATGCTGGCCGGCCTCATGAAGGAGATCGGCGTGCAGCATGTCGGCGTGGCCGATACCATCGGCGTCGGCACGCCGCTGAAGGTGCAGCGCGCCATCGAGGCTACGCTCAAGCACTTCGGCATCGACGACATCTCGGGCCACTACCACGACACCTACGGCCAGGCGCTGGGCAACACGCTCGCCAGCCTGGAGATGGGCGTCTGGCAATACGACACTTCGTCGGCCGGCCTCGGCGGCTGCCCCTATGCCAAGGGAGCGACCGGCAATGTCGCGACCGAGGACGTGGTCTACATGCTGCACGGCATGGGCATCGAGACCGGGATCGACCTCGACCTGCTGATCGACGCCGGCGTCTACATCAGCGAGGCGCTCGGGCGCGAGCCGAACTCGCGGGCCTCGAAGGCGATCCGCAACAAGAGGACCGCCTGAAATGAAACACCCCCCGAAGCGCCTGCGGCGCCTCCCCCCTCAAGGGGGGCGATACCGGCGGCCCGGCAAAGCCGGTTCCGCGGTATCCCTGGTGTCGGACTGCGCCGGTTTCATGCGTCGCGGGTCGCGCCAGCCGCAGTGGAGCAACTACGATGAAAAGCCCCCACGCTCATCGCTTCGCGTATCGCTGCCCCCCGAGGGGGTGCTCAGTGCCCTTCGGGCGGCCGGGCGGGCACTGATGTGTGCGGTGCCGAGTTGACTTCACTGCCCGAGGGCGTGCAGCGCGTCGCCCGCCTGCTGCAGGACAGGGGCCATCCCCACGCGCCGCAGATGCTCGACGACGCCGCGCGCACCGCCCAGCAGGCGGCCGATGCGCTGGGTATCGAGGTGGCGCAGATCGCCAAGAGCATCGTCTTCCGGCGCAAGTCCGACGATGCGGCCGTGCTGGTCGTGACCTCGGGCGACAAGCGCGTGGACGAGAAGAAGGTCGAGGCCCTGGTCGGCAAGCTGGGTCGCGCCGATGCCGACTTCGTCAAGTCCCGCACCGGCTTTTCGATCGGCGGCGTTTCGCCCTTCGCGCACGCCACGGCACCGGTGATCCTGATCGACCGCGAGCTGTTTCGCTTCGAGGAGATCTGGGCAGCGGCCGGCCATCCGCATGCGGTCGTGCGCCTGCACCCGCAAGACCTCGAGGGCCTGACCGGCGCACCGGTCGCGGACGTGGTGTGAGCATCGCCGCCACGCTGTCGACCCTGCCGGAGCGCGCCGAGGCCGCACGCGCCCTGGCCCGCGACCTGCCGTCGCCCTGCATCTCGATCTGCCGCATGGACCCGGCCACGGGCTTCTGCGAAGGCTGCCTGCGCACCCTCGCCGAGATCGCCGCCTGGAGCCGCATGGACGACGCCGGCAAGCGCAGCGTCTGGCGCGCCATCGAACTGCGCGCCGAAGCCGGCTTCGGCCCCGCGGCCGGAGACGCGCCATGAAACACATCACCTTCCATCTCGACTTCATCTCGCCCTACGCCTACCTGGCCTTCGAGCAGCTGCCGCAGACGCTCGAGGGCCTGAGCTACAGCGTGGCCTACCGGCCGGTGCTGCTCGGCGCGCTGCTGAAGCACCACGGCCAGCTCGGCCCGGCCGAAATCCCGGCCAAGCGCAGCTGGACCTACCGCCACGTGCTGTGGCTCGGCCAGGCGCACGGCATCCCGATCCGGATGCCCGCGACGCACCCCTACAACCCCCTGCCGCACCTGCGGCTGGCGCTGGCGACCAGCGCCGATGGCGACATCAATCGCCATGTGGCCGAGACTGTCTTCCGCGATGTCTGGTGCACGGGCGGCGAGCCCGGCGACGCAGCGCGCCTGGCGACGCTCGCGGCATCGCTGCGGCCGCAGCGGGAGGCCGGCGGCGAGGCGGTCAAGGCGCAGCTCAAGGCCAACACGGACGACGCCATCGCGCGGGGCGTGTTCGGGGTCCCGGCCTTCGAGGTCGACGGCCGCCTGTTCTGGGGCTTCGACGGCCTGGCGATGCTGCGTGCGTACCTCGATGGCGAGGCCTGGTTCGACGGGCCGGACTGGGCCGGCGCCGACCAGCGGCCTTCGCTGCGCCGCGGCAATCCCTAGTTTTCCTGCAATCTGAAACGCAAGCTGCGGGTTGCACCTTAAACCGTCAGCCGCCGTTCAGTTTCGCGACAGCCTCGGGTCAGTCGCCGCTCCAAGAATGCGTCACGTCCCACGCCGTGGGCGCAATTTCAACAGGAGACGACATGGCAGCAGTACTAGATTCAGGGGGAGCGTCGCGCGTTCCCCGGCCCATGAGCCAGGAAGAGAAGAAGGTCATCTTCGCCTCGTCGCTCGGGACCGTGTTCGAGTGGTACGACTTCTACCTCTACGGCTCGCTCGCGCCCGTGATTGCGCGCCAGTTCTTCAGCGGCCTCGATGCCGGCGCGGCCTTCATCTTCGCGCTGCTGGCCTTCGCCGCCGGCTTCCTGGTGCGTCCCTTCGGCGCCATCGTGTTCGGCCGGCTTGGCGACATGATCGGCCGCAAGTACACCTTCCTGGTCACGATCCTGATCATGGGCCTGTCGACCTTCATCGTCGGCCTGCTGCCGAGCTACGCGACCATCGGTGTCGCGGCGCCCGTCATCCTGATCGCGCTGCGCATGCTGCAGGGCCTTGCGCTCGGCGGCGAGTACGGCGGGGCCGCCACCTACGTGGCCGAGCATTCGCCGCACGGCAAGCGCGGCGCCTACACCTCGTGGATCCAGACCACCGCCACGCTCGGCCTGTTCCTGAGCCTGCTGGTCATCCTCGGCGTGCGTGAGGGCGTGGGCGAGGCCGCCTTCGCCGAATGGGCCTGGCGTGTTCCCTTCCTGGTGTCGATCCTGCTGCTGGGGGTGTCGGTGTGGATCCGGCTCTCGCTGTCGGAGTCTCCCGCGTTCCAGAGGATGAAGGCCGAGGGCAAGACCTCGAAGGCCCCGCTGTCCGAATCCTTCGGCGAATGGAAGAACCTGAAGATCGTGATCCTGGCGCTGATCGGCCTGACCGCCGGCCAGGCCGTGGTCTGGTATTCGGGCCAGTTCTACTCCCTGTTCTTCCTGACGCAGCAGCTCAAGGTCGACGCCACCACCGCCAACCTGATGATTGCCGCCGCGCTGTTGCTCGGCACGCCCTTCTTCGTCATCTTCGGCACGCTGTCCGACAAGATCGGCCGCAAGCCGATCATCATGGCCGGCTGCCTGCTGGCCGTGGTGACCTACTTCCCGGTCTTCAAGATGCTGACCGAGAGCGCCAACCCGGACCTGGCCCGGGCCCAAGCCACGGCCGGCGTCGTCGTGACCGCCGATCCGCGCTCCTGCTCGTTCCAGGGCAACCCTGTGGCGCGCGAGATCGACTTCAGCAGCTCCTGCGACATCGCCAAACGCTACCTGGTGCAGAACTCGGTGAGCTACGAGCGCGCCGACGGCCCACCCGGCTCGCCCGCCGTCGTCAAGATCGGCGAGCTGGCGATCACGGCGCCCCAGGGCAACGTGGTCAGCCACAAGTTCGACGAGGCCTCGACCAAGGAGATCGCGGCCTTCAAGAAGAGCGTCGCCGAGCAGCTGAAGACCGCAGGCTATCCGACCAAGGCCGACCCGGCCAAGATCAACAAGGTCATGACGGTGGTGCTGCTGTTCTGGCTGGTGCTGCTGGTGACGATGGTCTACGGCCCGATCGCCGCCATGCTGGTCGAACTGTTCCCGACCCGCATCCGCTACACCTCGATGAGCCTGCCGTACCACATCGGCAACGGCTGGTTCGGCGGTCTGCTGCCGACCACCGCCTTCGCGATCGTGGCCAGCACCGGCAACATGTACAACGGCCTCTGGTACCCGATCGTCATCGCCGCGATGACGCTGGTGGTCGGCACGATCTTCGTTCGCGAGACCAAGGACGTGGACATCTACGCGAACGACTGACCGTTCGCAGGCTCGAGGGCCTCGGCCCTCGGTTCAACAAAGAGGCTTCCCGCCCACCCGGCGCGAGGCCTTTTTCTTGAACAGCGCAGGAGACTCGATCCTGCGAAACAGCCCGGCCTGTTTCCGCATGTAAGTGGATCGTCCGCGCCGGAAGTCCCTGCGCCAGCGTGGACCATCCGGGGCTGGGCGCCCCGGCCCCGCCGGTGTTCCTAGAATGTCTGCCCCACCCCCCAAGGCATTCATGACACAGGGCTCCATCCGGATTCGCGGTGCACGTCAGCACAACCTCCAGAATCTCGACCTCGACATCCGCACCGGCGAGATGACGGTGGTCACCGGGCCGAGCGGCTCGGGCAAGTCGAGCCTGGTGTTCGACACCCTCTACGCCGAAGGCCAGCGGCGCTACGTCGAGACCTTCTCGGCCTACGCGCGCCAGTTCCTCGACCGCATGGACAAGCCGGCGGTCGACAAGGTCGAGGGCGTGCCGCCCGCGATCGCCATCGACCAGACCAACCCGGTGCGCTCGTCGCGCTCGACCGTCGGCACGATGACCGAGCTCAACGACCACCTGAAGCTGCTGTTCGCGCGCGCGGCGCAGCTGTTCGACCGCGAGACCGCCTTGCCGGTGCGGCACGACTCGCCCGATTCGATCTATGCCGAACTGCTGGCACGCGCCGCCGCGGCCGGCGATCCGCGCGTGGTGCTGACTTTCCCGGTCGAGCTGCCGGCCAGCACCACGACCGAAGAGGTGACGCAGTGGTTGTCTGCCAGCGGCTTCACGCGGGTGCAGGCCGAGCGCGAAGTGGCGACGCCGACTGGCCCGCGCAAGGTGCTCGATGTGGTCGCCGACCGCTTCCGCATGGCCAACGCCGAGCGCGCGCGCGTGGTCGAGGCGATCGAGGTGGCGCTGAAGCGCGGCAGCGGACGGCTGACGGTGTATGCGTTGCCTGCGCAGGAGGGCGCCGAGCCCGAGATATGGAAGTTCTCCACGGGACTGCATTGCCCCGAAAGCGACATCCGCTACGCCGACCCGATCCCGTCGATGTTCTCGTTCAATTCCGCGGTCGGCGCCTGCGAGACCTGCCGCGGCTTCGGCCGCGTGATCGGCGTCGACCTCGGCCTGGTGATCCCGAACGAGAAGCTCACCCTGCGCGCCGGCGCGATCAAGACCATCCAGACACCGGCCTGGAAGGAAGCCCAGGACGACCTCATGCGCCACGCCGAGGCTGCCGGCATTCCGCGCGACACGCCATGGAACAAGCTCACGCCGGAGCAGCAGCACTGGGTGATCGAGGGCTCGCCGAACTGGAAGGGCAAGTGGAACCAGCAGTGGTACGGCGTGCGCCGCTTCTTCGCCTACCTCGAGAGCAAGGCCTACAAGATGCACATCCGCGTGCTCTTGTCGAAGTACCGCAGCTACACGCCGTGCCCGGCCTGTGCGGGCGCGCGGCTCAAGCTCGAGAGCCTGCTGTGGCGCATCGGCAGCAAGGAAGACGCCGACGCCGTGCTGGCGCCGGAGAAGCGCTTCATGCCGGTCGGCGTGAAGTGGTCGCGCGAGCAGTTGGAGGCGCTGCCGGGCCTCTGCCTGCACGAGCTGATGCTGCTGCCGATCGAGCGATTGCGGCGCCTCTTCGACGGCATCGAGAGCCATGGCAACAGCAGCACCGCGAGCGAAGGCGACGTGCAGGCGCTCAAGCTGCTGTTCGATGAGATCACCACCCGCCTGCGCTACCTGCACGATGTCGGCATCGGCTACCTCACGCTCGACCGCCAGAGCCGCACCCTGAGCGGCGGCGAGGTGCAGCGCATCAACCTCACGACCGCGCTCGGCACCTCGCTGGTCAACACGCTGTTCGTGCTCGACGAGCCCAGCATCGGCCTGCATCCGCGCGACATGAACCGCATCACCGAGGCGATGCTGCGCCTGCGCGACGCCGGCAACACGCTGGTGGTGGTGGAGCACGACCCGGCCGTGATGCTGGCCGCCGACCGCGTGATCGACATGGGCCCGGGGCCGGGCGTGCGCGGCGGGCAGATCGTGTTCGATGGCAGCACCGACGCGCTGCGCGACGCCGACACGCTGACCGGCCAGTACCTGGGCGGGCGCAAGCAGATCGGCATGGGCTTCCGGCGCATGGTGAGCGACAACACGCCGCGGCTCATCCTCGAGGGCGTGCGCGAGCACAACCTGCAGGACATCACGGTCGAGCTGCCGCTGTCGCGGCTGGTCTGCATCACCGGCGTCAGCGGTTCGGGCAAGTCGACCCTGGTGCAGGACGTGCTGGCGCCCGCCCTGATGCGCCACTTCGGCAAGGCGACCGAAAGCCCGGGCGCGCATGACCGCATGCTCGGCGCCGATCACCTGAGCGACGTGGTCTTCGTCGACCAGTCGCCGATCGGCAAGACGGCCCGCTCCAATCCCGCGAGCTACGTCGGCGCCTGGGACGCCATCCGCGAGATCTTCGCCACCGCGGCGCTGTCGCGGCAGCGCGGCTACACGGCCTCGAAGTTCAGCTTCAACAGCGGCGACGGCCGCTGCCCGACCTGCGGCGGCTCGGGCTTCGAGCATGTCGAGATGCAGTTCCTGTCGGACGTCTACCTGCGCTGCCCGGACTGCGACGGCAAGCGCTACCGGCCCGAGATCCTCGAGGTGACGATCGAGCGTGCCGAGCGCAACCTGAACGTCGCCGACGTGCTCGACCTCACGGTGGCCGAGGCGGCCGCGGCCTTCGGCAACGACCGCGAGGTGCTGCGCGTGCTGCAGCCGATCGTCGACGTCGGTCTCGACTACGTGAAGCTGGGCCAGCCGGTGCCGACGCTCTCGGGCGGCGAGGCGCAGCGCCTCAAGCTCGCGGGCTTCCTGGCCGAGGCCGCCAAGAGCGGCAGTGCCAGCAAGCAGCCGCTGGCGCGCAAGGGCACGCTGTTCCTGTTCGACGAGCCGACCACCGGGCTGCACTTCGACGACATCGCGCGCCTGATGCGGGCGCTGCGCAAGCTGCTCGACGCCGGCCACTCGCTGGTCGTGATCGAGCACAACCTCGACGTCATCCGGGCCAGCGACTGGATCATCGACCTCGGCCCCGAAGGCGGCGAGGGCGGCGGCCAGGTGGTTGCGATCGGCACGCCCGAGCAGGTGCGCGAGAACCCGGTCTCGCTGACCGGCGCGGCGCTGGCCGACTACGAACTGGCGGTCGGTCCGGGCGCCTACAAGGTGGCCGAGCGCGCCGCCCGCAGCTATGCGGCGCGGGTGCAGCCGCAGCAGGGGCGCGAGGCGATCCAGATCGTCAATGCGCGCGAGCACAACCTCAAGAACCTCTCGGTCGACATCCCGCGCGGCAAGTTCAGCGTGGTCACCGGCGTGAGCGGATCCGGCAAGTCGACGCTGGCCTTCGACATCCTGTTCAACGAAGGGCAGCGGCGCTACCTCGAATCGCTCAACGCCTATGCGCGCAGCATCGTGCAGCCTGCGGGCCGGCCCGAGGTCGACGCGGTCTACGGCATTCCGCCGACCGTCGCGATCGAGCAGCGCCTGTCGCGCGGCGGCCGCAAGAGCACCGTCGGCACCACCACCGAGGTCTGGCACTTCCTGCGGCTGCTCTACGTCAAGCTCGGCATCCAGCACTGCATCCACGACGGCGCGGCGGTGCAGCCGCAGACGCCCGACAGCATCGCCGCGCAGCTGCTGAAGAACTTCAAGGGCCAGCACATCGGCCTCCTGGCGCCGCTGGTGAGCAACCGCAAGGGCGTCTACACCGAGCTGGCCGACTGGGCGCGGCCACGCGGCTTCACCCATCTGCGGGTCGATGGCGAGTTCCTGCCGACCACCGGCTTCCCCCGCATCGACCGCTTCAAGGAACACAGCATCGAGCTGCCGGTGGCCAGCCTCGACGTGCTGCCGGCGCAGGAGACCGAACTGCGCCAGGCGCTGACCCGCGCGCTCGAACACGGCAAGGGCGTGGTCCACGTGCTGAGCAACCTGACCGGCCTGCGCGCGGCGATGATGGCCGGCGCGCCGACCGTCGGCATCGGGCACGCGCACGTGTTCTCGACCCTGCGCGCCTGCCCGGTGTGCAGCACCAGCTACGCCGAGCTCGATCCGCGCCTGTTCTCCTACAACAGCAAGCACGGCTGGTGCCCCGATTGCGTGGGCACCGGCGTCAAGCTCACGAAGGAGCAGCGCAAGGTCTACGACGACTCGGTGATGGCCGACGACCAGAAGGGCCGCGAACAGACCTTCGCCGAGCCCGAGGCGGAAGACGTGGGCGAGGTCGTGTGCCCGACCTGCGAAGGAACGCGGCTCAATGCGACCGCGCGTGCCGTGCTGTTCGGCGAGGGCGGCGGCATCGGGATCACCGAGCTGGCGCGCATGAGCGTGACCGACATCCGCGTCTGGTTCGAGAACGTCGTGCTGAGCGGCCGCCAGGCAGAGATCGCGCGCGACCTGGTGCCCGAGATCAAGAGCCGGCTCGAGTTCCTCGAAGAGGTCGGGCTGGGCTACCTCACGCTCGACCGCGGCGCGCCGACCCTGAGCGGTGGCGAGGCGCAGCGGATTCGGCTCGCGGCCCAGCTCGGCAGCAACCTGCAGGGCGTCTGCTACGTGCTCGACGAACCGACCATCGGTCTGCACGCGCGCGACAACCAGATCCTGCTCGACGCACTGCACAAGCTCGGCGACAAGGGCAACACGCTGGTGGTCGTGGAGCATGACGAGGACACGATCCGCCGCGCCGACCACATCATCGACATCGGTCCGAGCGCGGGCAAGCGCGGCGGCCGGCTGGTCGCCGAGGGCAGCGTCGCCGACATCGAGGGCGCGAGCGATTCGCAGACCGGCCGCTACCTGCGCGACGCGATCCGGCATCCGCTGCAGGCCCGGCGCAACGTGCCGGCGCCGGAGCCCGGCGCGCCCGATTGGCTCAGCGTGCGCGGCGCCGACCTGCACAACCTGAAGGATGTCGCGGTCTCGCTGCCGCTGCACCGGTTGGTCGCGGTCACCGGCGTCAGCGGCTCGGGCAAGTCGACCCTGGCGCGCGACGTGCTGCTGGCCAACGTGTATGCGGTGGTGGTGCAGCGCATGACCAAGGCCGGCCGCGATGCCGATGCCGCGGGCAAGCATCCGAAGTGGGTGGGTTGCAGCGCGGTGGATGGCTACGAGACCATCGACCGGGTGCTCGAGGTCGACCAGACGCCGATCGGCAAGACGCCGCGCAGCTGCCCGGCGACCTACATCGGTTTCTGGGACACGATCCGCAAGCTCTTCGCCGACACGCTCGAAGCCAAGGCGCGCGGCTACGGCCCGGCGCGCTTCAGCTTCAACACCGGCGAGGGCCGCTGCCCGGGCTGCGACGGCGCCGGCGTGCGCACCATCGAGATGAGCTTCCTGCCGGATGTGAAGGTGCCGTGCGAGGTCTGCCACGGCGCGCGCTTCAATCCCGAGACGCTGGCCGTCAGCTGGCGCGGCAAGAGCATCGGCGACGTGCTGCAGATGGAAGTCGACGAGGCGGTGGCGTTCTTCGCCTCGATGCCCAATATCAGCCATCCGCTGCAGCTGCTGAAGGACGTCGGGCTCGGCTACCTGACGCTGGGCCAGCCCTCGCCGACGCTGTCGGGCGGCGAGGCGCAGCGCATCAAGCTGGTGACCGAGCTCAGCAAGGTGCGCGACGACGTCACGCGGCGCGGCAACAAGGCGCCGCACACGCTGTACGTGCTCGATGAGCCGACCGTCGGCCTGCACATGGCCGACGTCGAGAAGCTGATCCACGTGCTGCACCGGCTGGTCAACGGCGGCCACAGCGTGGTCGTGATCGAGCACGACCTCGACGTCATCGCCGAGGCCGACTGGCTGATCGACCTGGGGCCGGAAGGCGGCAACGGCGGTGGGCGTGTGGTCGCGGCGGCGCCGCCTGAAGAGGTGGTGAAGCTGGGGACGCACACGGGCGTGGCGCTGGCGTCGGTGCTGGCGCGTTCGCGGGAACGGCATGAGGTGCTGACGCTGCCGGTGCGCGAAGCGAAGTCGGAGCCGAAGCGGCGCGAAGCGTGATTGCGTCGGCTTGTTCGTTCGGGGGCGCCCGGCACGCGGTACGGGCCGGTCGACCCCACTGCGCCGGCCCTTCGGGCTGCCTTGCGGTGCTCGCTTCAGGCGGGGTCCGCGCAAACTCGCTGCGCTCAAACACGCGCGGCCCTTGATCCGCCTGAAGCTGCGCTCCTCAGCGGTGCAGAGGGGATCGCCCGTCCCGCACCGCATGCCGGGCTTCGGGGTGTGCGAGCAGCCCCCTGCGCTTCCAGCGTCGCAATGCAACCCCAACCTGTCCACGGCGGTGGGCGGTATGCCCCGGGCCGGCCGTTGAGGCACCGCCGAGCAGCGCAGCGGTACGCGGATCAGGGCTCGCGACTGTTTGAGTGGAGCGCAGCGGAGCGAGTTTGAGCGAGACCCCGCGTACCGCGAGCAGCGCAGGGAAGCCCGAAGGGCCGGTGACGTCGGCCGGCCCGGGGCATACCGCCCGCCGCCGCCCCCACGCTCTTCCGCGTTACCCTAGCGCCATGCTCACGATCTACAACGACCGCCACGCCCTGCACCACGGCAAGGTCGAGATGTTCCGCGGCGAACTCGTGCCTTGCTTCGAGGTCCCTGCGCGTGCCGACTATGTCCTGCAGGAACTCAAGCAGCGCAGGCTCGGCGCGATCGAAGCGCCTGAGGCCTTCGACGACGCCGCGATCGCGCGCGTCCATGCGCCGCGCTACCTCGATTTCCTGTCGACGGCATGGGACGAATGGGTCGCACTCGACCCGGCCAACGCCACACGCGACGCGCTGCCTTCGTACTGGCCGATCCGTACCTTCCGCTCCGACGTGCTGCCCGCGAGCTTTCCCGCGCGCATGGGCCTGTTCTCGTACGACGCCGGCACGCCGCTGACCGCGGGCACCTGGACCGCGGCGCGCGCGGGCGCCTGCTGCGCATTGACCGCCGCGGCACGCGTGCTGCAAGGCGAGCGTGCCGCCTTCGCGCTCACGCGCCCGCCGGGCCATCACGCGGGCACTGACTTCTTCGGCGGCTACTGTTTCCTCAACAACGCGGCGATCGCCGCACAGAGCCTGCGCGATGCCGGCATCGACCGCGTCGCCGTGCTCGACATCGACTATCACCACGGCAACGGCACGCAGGCCATCTTCTACGAACGCGCCGACGTCCAGTTCACCAGCCTGCATGGCGATCCGCACACCGAGTACCCGTACTACCTCGGTTATGCCGACGAGCGCGGCACGGGAGAGGGCCTGGGCTTCAACCACAACCTGCCGCTGGCGCGCGGCAGCGGCTTCCCGCTCTGGCGCGAAGCGCTGGCGACCGCGCTGCGGGGCATTGCGGACTTCAGGCCCGGCGCACTGGTGGTCTCGCTCGGGCTCGACACCTTCGCGGGCGATCCGATCGCCGGCTTCACGCTCGCCACGCCCGACTACCTGCGGATCGGCGAGGACCTTGCCCGCGCCGGATGGCCCACAGTGTTCGTCTTCGAGGGCGGCTACGCGGTGGCCGAGGTCGGCGCCAATGCGGTCAACGTGCTCGACGGCTTCATGCAGCAGGCCGGCTGAGGGAGCGCGCTGACGCACCGGCGACTCGACCGGGGAGATACCCGCTTGCCCCGCGAAAGTCCCTGCGGCCCAATGCGGCCATTCGAATCCGTTCCGGAGTGCTTCCCATGTTTCGTCGTTCCCTCCTGTGTGCCGCGCTGCTCGGCGTGGCCGCCACCGCGGTCCACGCCCAGACCTTCCCGACCCGGCCGATCAAGCTGATCGTCGCCTTCCCGGCCGGCGGCCCGACCGACATCACGATGCGGCAGCTGGCCGACAACGCCTCCAAGATCCTCGGCCAGCCGATCGTGGTCGACAACAAGCCGGGCGCCGG
Organism: Variovorax sp. P4_B11; assembly: GCF_056402355.1. Classification (NCBI taxonomy): domain Bacteria; kingdom Pseudomonadati; phylum Pseudomonadota; class Betaproteobacteria; order Burkholderiales; family Comamonadaceae; genus Variovorax; species Variovorax sp. P4_B11. The sequence goes on along the minus strand of NZ_JBFUHO010000006.1, from coordinate 158,849 downwards.
CGGCACGCTGCCCGCGCAAGCGCTGCAGACCGCGCCGGCCGACGGCTACACCATCGGCCAGATCCCGCTCGGCGTGTTCCGCCTGCCCTACACGACCAAGATCAACTGGGATCCGGTCAAGGACATCAGCTACGTGATCAACGTCACCGGCTACGCCTTCGGCATCGCGGTGCCGGCCGACAGCCCCTTCAAGACCTGGAACGATTTCGTCGCCTATGCCAAGGCCAATCCGGGCAAGCTGACCTACGGCTCGACCGGCAATCTCACCAGCCCGCACCTGACCACCGAACTGGTGGCGCAGCAGCTCGGCATCCAGTTGCAGCACGTGCCCTACAAGGGCAGTGCCGACCTGGCGCAGGCGGTGCTCGGCAACCACCTGATGGCGATCGCCGATTCGACAGGCTTCGCGCCGCTGGTGGAGTCCGGCAAGCTGCGGGTGCTCAACACCTGGGGCGAGAAGCGGCTGGCCAAGTTCCCCGACGCGCCGACGCTGAAGGAACTGGGCATCGACATCGTGCAGAACTCGCCCTTCGGCATCGGCGCGCCCAAGGGCACGCCGCCCGCGGTCGTGAAGAAGCTGCACGACGCTTTCAAGCAAGCCATGGAAGAGCCCAGCTATGTGGCCGCGCTGGGCCGCTACGACATGCTGCCGATCTACATGAGCTCGGCCGACTACGCGAAGTTCGCGCAGACCACCTTCACTCGCGAGAAGGCGCTGATCGAAAAGCTCGGGCTGGGCAAGCCGCAATGAGCGGGCGGGCTACCCGAGCTCGAAGCTCGTGAGCCCGTAGACCCGCTGCAACTCGCAGGCCGGCGCAGCGCCGGCGTACATGCGCGCGGTCTCGAACACGCTGCGCATTCCCGCGGCCTGCGCCATGGCCACTGCCTCGGCGTTCGGCAGCGGGACGTCGAGGTAGACCGCGTCGCCTGCCGGCACCGCCGCGCACAAGGCCACGAAGAGGGCGTGTGCGACCTTCGGGTCGTCCGCGACCAGTGGCGCGATCTTGTGGCCCTCGCGGCAGCGCCGGATCAGACCCCATCCCGCAAGCCGGCCGCCGTCGAGCCAGGCCAGGCCGATCGCATCGGGCACGCGGATCCAGGCGCGCAGGAAGGCTTCGCGCGCTGCCGGGAACACGCGGCGGTCGTCGGCCTGCAGCAGGGCGTCGTCGACGCTGGCCAGCGGGGCGACCTGCGGCGGCGTGGCGCTGCCGCCGCGGGCCACGCCAGCGAAGCGGGCGTTGTTCCAGGCCAGTTCGAAGCCGCTGCGGCGGTAGTTGTCCTGCTGTGCGGGCACGCCGTCGAGTCCGACCACCTGGCCAGCGAGCCGCGCCATGCCCGCGCGCCAGAGGCGGATGCCGAAGCCCCGGCCGCGCCAGGCCGGCGCCACGATGTAGAGGCCGATGAAGCCGAAGCGACCCGCATACGACACTGCGCTGATGCAGCCCACCGCCTCCCCGCGATGCTCGGCGACCAGGAACCCGCCGGGGTCCGCGGCGTGGAAGCAGGCGGCGTCGTGCAGGCCGGGGTTCCAGCCTTCGCGGGCGGCCATCTCGGTCACGAGCGGCATCTGGTCGAGGTCGAGCGGGCGAATCGCGAGGTCCATGCGCGGCATTCTGGCCGATGCGCGCGTCGGCTTCCTGTCCAATAGCGCCCCATGGACACCTCGCAAGACACGCAACGCCGGCTGACCGACCTCGAGATCAAGGCGAGCTTCACCGAAGACCTGCTGGACCAGCTGAACCTGACCATCTACCGCCAGCAGGAGCAGATCGACAGCCTGCTGCGCCAGGTCGCGCAACTGCGCCAGCAAAGCCCCGATCCGGGCGCAGGAGGGGCGCGCAGCCTGCGCGACGACTTGCCGCCGCACTACTGAAGACCTATTTCACGCCGCCGCCATTCATGCCATCCTCGTCGCTGTACGTCCTGAAACACAATTGAACAAAGCACTGAAGGAGTGGGGAATGCGACATCCAGAGCGTCACCGAAGGCGGGCCGCGGGCGTGGCGGCGGCTGCCGCGCTGCTGCTAGGGGCGGGTGGCGCCGGCGCCCAGGCGTCCGATGCGCCGCCGGCCTCCGCCGCCGCGCCGGCCGACGGCACGGCCCTGGCGGTCCACCCCTGGGTGGTCCCGCCGCCCAATTGGTCGCCCGAGGCCTACTTCACCAACCTCAAGGACGGCAGCACGCTGGAGGCTCCGTTCGTGGCGCGATTCGGTCTCTCGATGCGTGGCATCGTGCCGGCCGGCAGGTCCGCGGGCACGGCGGGCCACCACCATCTGCTGATCGACCAGCCGCTGCCGCTCGATTTCACCAAGCCGCTGCCTTTCACCGAGCACTACATCCACTTCGGCAAGGGCCAGATGGAGACCGTGGTCGATCTGCCGCCGGGCAGCTACACGATGCGGCTGGTGCTGGCCGACCAGGGCCACATTCCCTATTTCGTCTATAGCAAGCCGCTCAAGTTCACGGTCAGCAAGCAGAGCAAGGGCATCACGCCGGCCGTCCTGCTTGGGACGCCGCGCATCGAACTGCTGAGCCCCGCGGACCGGAGCACGGTGCAACTGCCGTTGCGCGTGCAGTTCCACGCCAGCGGCCTGAACATCTCGAGCGCCGCGCCCAAGGTGCCGGACACCGGCCACTTCCGCCTGGTGCTGGAGCGCCAGGGCCAGAAGACCGAGGTGATCGAACTCGATGGCGGCCAGACCGAGCTGTGGCTCCATCCGCCCAAGGGCAGCTACAACGCGCGGCTCGAACTGATGAGCAACACCGCGGCCGGCAACGTGGTCGCCCGCGCCAGGCCGGTCGCCTTCACCGTGCCCTGAGCACCGCGGCCGCCACCTCGGCGAAGCCGGCGCCGCGCTCCTGCTGCGTGACATAGCGCGGCAGGTGGGACAGGGCGGCCTCGAAGCGGCGGACATTGGCGACGCCGATGCTGTGCTCGAAATGCTCGAACATCAGCGCATCGTTGGTCGAGTCGCCGACATAGGCCCAGCGCGGCATCTCGTCGTCGAGCCGGCGGCCCCACAGCGCGCGCACGATCCAGCGCGCGCCCTCGAGCTTGTCGTGCTCGCCGTACCAGCCGTTGACGTGGATGCTGCTGACGGTGGCGTGCATGCCCTCGCTGCGCATCAGGGCGGCCACGGCGGCGATCTGCGCGTCGTCGAGCCGCGTGAATTCGCTGTGGTCGATCGCGATGTCGCACTCGCGGCCCGCCGAGTCGGTGGCGCGCCGGGCGCCGGGGATCTCGCGCTCGATGCGGTCCAGCACGGCCTGCATGCGGGCGAAGTTGCGTGCGCGCGTGGACGCGTCCTGCTGGTAGCGCTTCTCGATCGCGCCACCGGGCAAGGGCAGCAGCGCGACGGCGCCGTTCTCGGCCACGATGGCGTCCACCGGCCAGACGCTGGCGAAGGGCTCGCTCCAGCCGACCGGGCGCCCCGTGATCGCCACGCGATGCAAGCCCGCGGCTCGAAGGTCGGCGAGACCCGCGAGCGCATCGGCGCTGATCGCGCCCTCGGTCGTCAGCGTGTCGTCGATGTCGGTGAAGACGCCGACCAGCGCGCGCCGCGCCGCCGGCGGCCACTCGGTCAGGGCCTGCATCAGCTGGCCGCCGGGCCGCCCCAAGGGCGGCTGCGCCCCCTCGGGGGGCAGCGAGGACACGTCAGTGCCGAGCGTGGGGGCGGACATCAGGACGTCTGAAGCGACAGCCCCGCATGCTCGCGCAGCGGATGGAAGTGGATCTTCGGGAAGCGCTCCTGCGCCAGCCGCACGTCGTAGGGCGAGGTGCACAGGTAGGCCAGCGTGTTGGCGGCGTCGAGTGCCATGCGCTGCGGATAGGCATCGACGAAGGACCGCAATTCGGCCGGCGTGTCGGCCGTGATCCAGCGCGCGCCGGTGTATTGGCAGCCCTCGAGCCGGATGTCGGCGTCGTACTCGGTCTTGAGCCGATGCTGCACCACTTCGAATTGCAGCTGCCCGACCGCGCCGAGCAGCATCGGGCCGCCGACCTCGGGCCGGAACACCTGGATCGCGCCTTCTTCGCCGAGCTGGGCCAGGCCCTGCTGCAGCTGCTTGGTGCGCAGCGGATTCTTCAGGATCACGGTCATGAAGAGCTCGGGCGCGAAGAAGGGCAGGCCGGTGAACTGCAGCGAGGCACCATCGGTGATGGTGTCGCCGAGCTGCACGCCGCCGTGGGTCGTGAAGCCGACGATGTCGCCGGCATAGGCTTCCTCGACCGCCTCGCGCCGCTGGCTCATGAAGGTCACGACGCTGGTCGGCCGCAGCTCTTTCGCGGTCCGCTGCACGCGCAGCTTCATGCCCGGCGTGTAGCGCCCCGAGGCCATGCGCACGAAGGCGATGCGGTCGCGGTGGTTGGCATCCATGTTGGCCTGCACCTTGAACACCACGCCGGCGAAGTCCTTGTCCTCGGGCTGGATTTCGCGCACCACCGGCTGCCGGTTGACCATCGTGGTGCTGGTGCGCGGCTGCGGCGGCGGTGCCAGGTCGACCAGCGCGTCGAGCACTTCCATCACGCCGAAATTGTTGACGCCGGAGCCGAAGAACACCGGCGTCTGCTTGCCGGACAGGAAGGCCTCGCGGTCCCAGCTCGGCGAGGCGCCGGTGGCCAGTTCCATGCTCTCCATCGCGTGGTCGAACTCGCGGCCGAAGCGCTTGTTCAGCGCCTCGCGGTTGGTCAGCGGGATGGTCTCGAAGTCCTGTGGCAGCTTCTCCTGGCCCGACTCGAACACCGTCATCGCCTGCGTGCGCAGGTTGATGATGCCGCCGAAGGTCTTGCCCTGGCCGACCGGCCAGGTCATCGGCACGCAGGGCATGCCGAGCTCGCGCTCGATCTCGTCGAGCAGCTCGAGCGGCTCGCGCACCTCGCGGTCCATCTTGTTGACGAAGGTGATGATCGGCGTGTCGCGCTGCCGGCAGACCTCGATCAGCCGCCGGGTCTGGGCCTCGACGCCGTTGGCGGCATCGATCACCATCAGCGCCGAGTCGACCGCCGTGAGCACGCGGTAGGTGTCTTCGGAGAAGTCCTTGTGGCCGGGCGTGTCGAGCAGGTTGATGACGTGGTCGCGGTAGACCATCTGCATCACCGACGAGGCGACCGAGATGCCGCGCTGCTTCTCGATCTCCATCCAGTCGGAGGTGGCGTGGCGCGAGGCCTTGCGCGCCTTCACCGAGCCGGCGATCTGGATCGCGCCCGAGAACAGCAGCAGCTTCTCGGTCAGCGTGGTCTTGCCGGCGTCGGGGTGGGAGATGATCGCGAAAGTGCGGCGGCGTTTGGTTTCGGAGGCGAAGTTCATGGTGAACGCGGTGCGCGCTCACGGGCGCGGGCTGCTGGAAGCAAAGCCCGCAATTTTACCGGCCGTGCCGCCGCCGTGCCGGCCGGCCCCTTCGATTCACATCGGCGGCGTGAAGCCGTTGCGGCCCACCAGCACGCTCGAGGCGGTCGGCTTGCCGTCCTTGACCCGGGCCGTGACCACGACCTGGGCGCCCTGAACCACCAGCGCCGCCTGGTCGTCCTGCGCCGGGTTGAAGGCGACGATCGGCGTGCCGCGCGGAACGATCAAGGTCTGTTCGCCGCCCTTGTACCTGAGCACGATCTTCCGTCCGCCGGGCGTCGACGCAGGCGCCGCCGCGAGCGTGGCGACGGTGGCGTTGGTCATCGTGCCGTTGGGCACCGTGTCCCAGGCACGGAAGCCCTCGCCGGTGCCGCGCATGGCCTCCGGAAACACATGGACTTCCACCGCGCGCTGGCTGCCGTCGGGCTGCGGCGTCGCGCCGGCGCCGATGAAGCTGTGGGGCTTGATGTCGCTGAGGCTGATCGGCCGTACTTCGGTGACCCGCATGTCGGTGGGGCGCGCCATCGTGACGACTTCGCCGCTGCGGTCCTTCACGGTCAGCGAATCGGCATCGACATGCGCGATGACGCCACGCACGCGTACCGGCGGCGCATCGGCTTGTGCCGCGGCGCCGGAGGACAGCGCGACCGACGTGGCCGCCGCGAGTGAAAGGGCGAGGATTCTGGCTTTGGGCATGGCGGGGATGCGGTGCGGCGGTGATGGGAAGGGCAGTCTAGGGCGATCCGCCGGACCCTGCTGGCGGGCCGGCCGCGCGACGCGCTAAAATGCCCCGTTCCGAGGAGCGTTGCAGCGCCGACAGGCGTGAGGCTCGGACCATCATCGCAACCACGCTCACCCGCTGTTCTCGCGGTGAGTCTCTTCCCCGAACGCAGTGGCCACTGTCAAACCTGCTTTGGAGCCAACATGAGCGCTGTTCTCAAACCGTCCCCCGTTTCGACCGCCGACCAGGCGATCGCCGACCTGTCCCTGGCCGCCTGGGGCCGCAAGGAAATCCGGATCGCCGAAACCGAGATGCCCGGGCTGATGGCGATCCGCGAGGAGTTTGCCAAGGGCCAGGCCCTGAAGGGCGCGCGCATCACCGGCTCGCTGCACATGACGATCCAGACCGCGGTGCTGATCGAGACGCTGCAGGCGCTCGGCGCCACCGTGCGCTGGGCCTCGTGCAACATCTTCTCGACCCAGGACCACGCCGCCGCCGCCATCGCCGCCAGCGGCACGCCGGTGTTCGCGATCAAGGGCGAGTCGCTGACCGACTACTGGGACTACACCCACGCCATCTTCGAATTCGGCCCCAAGGGCGCGAAGGACGAAGGCCCGAACATGATCCTCGACGACGGCGGCGACGCCACGATGCTGATGCATCTGGGCCAGAAGGCCGAGAAGGACCTGGGCGTGCTGGCCAACCCGACCAGCGAAGAGGAGCGCATCCTGTTCGCCGCGATCAAGGCCAAGCTGGCGGTCGATGCCACCTGGTACAGCCGCAAGTCGGCCCAGATCATCGGCGTGACCGAAGAGACCACCACCGGCGTGCACCGCCTGAACGAGATGTCGGCCAAGGGCACGCTGCAGTTCCGCGCCATCAACGTCAACGACTCGGTCACCAAGAGCAAGTTCGACAACCTCTACGGTTGCCGCGAATCGCTGGTCGACGGCATCAAGCGCGCCACCGACGTGATGATCGCCGGCAAGGTCGCCTGCGTGGCCGGCTACGGCGACGTCGGCAAGGGCTCGGCCCAGGCCCTGCGCGCCCTGAGCGCCCAGGTCTGGGTGACCGAGATCGACCCGATCAACGCCCTGCAGGCCGCGATGGAAGGCTACAAGGTCGTGACCATGGAGTACGCCGCCGACAAGGCCGACATCTTCGTCACCACCACCGGCAACCGCGACGTGATCCGCCACGAGCACATGGCCGCCATGAAGGACCAGGCGATCGTCTGCAACATCGGCCACTTCGACAACGAGATCGACGTCGCCTCGATCGAGAAGTACGAGTGGGAAGAGATCAAGCCGCAGGTCGACCACATCACCTTCCCCGATGGCAAGAAGATCATCCTGCTGGCCAAGGGCCGCCTCGTGAACCTGGGCTGCGGCACGGGCCACCCGAGCTTCGTGATGTCGTCCTCGTTCGCGAACCAGACCATCGCCCAGATCGAGCTCTTCACCAAGCCCGATGCCTACCAGGCCGGCCGTGTCTACGTGCTGCCCAAGCACCTCGACGAGAAGGTCGCGCGCCTGCACCTGAAGAAGGTCGGCGCCATGCTGACCACGCTGACCGACACGCAGGCCGCCTACATCGGCGTCGACAAGAACGGCCCTTACAAGCCGGACACCTACCGCTATTGAGGAGCGCTTTGCGCGCCGATCAATTGCTCGTCGAACGCGGCCTGGCCGCATCCCGCTCGCAGGCCGTGCGGCTGATCGCGGGCGGCCTGCGCTGGCGCGACGGCGCCGACTGGCGCGTCGTGGGCAAGAACCGCGACGAGATCCCCGAGGGCGCCGAGCTCGAGTTGCTCGATGCCGCGGAGGCGCGCTACGTCTCGCGCGGCGGGCTCAAGCTCGAGGGCGCGCTGGCCGCGACCGGCATCGACCCGCGCGGCCGGCGCTGCCTCGACGTCGGCCAGTCGACCGGCGGCTTCACCGACTGCCTGCTGCAGCAGGGCGCCGCGCACGTGGTGGGCGTCGACGTCGGCCATGGCCAGTTGCACGCGCGGGTGCGGGACGATGCGCGCGTGACCGCGATCGAAGGCGTCAACGCCCGCACGCTCGACGCCGCGGCCTGGAGCGCCGAGTCGCCCGAGGACGCGGACTTCGGCCTGATCGTCGGCGACCTGTCCTTCATCTCGCTGACGCTGGTGCTGCCCGCGCTGGTGCCGCTGCTGCAGCCGCAGGGCGAGCTGCTGATGCTGGTCAAGCCGCAGTTCGAGCTGCAACCGGGGCAGGTCGGCAAGGGCGGCATCGTGCGCGATCCGGCGCTCTACGCCGTGGTCGAGCAGCGACTGCGCGATGCCTGCGCGGCATTGCAGCTGCGCGTCGTGCATTGGCTCGACAGCCCGATCGCCGGCGGCGACGGCAACCGCGAGTTTTTCATTCATGCCGTCCGAGCGGACGGCGAACCAGGAGCCGGCCGTGCGCCTACCGCTCAGCTTTGAGTTCTTTCCGACCAAGACGCCCGAAGGTGCCGTCAAGCTGCGTGCCGTGCGCCAGCAGCTCTATGCACAGGAGCCCGAGTTCTGCTCCGTGACCTACGGCGCCGGCGGCTCGACGCACGATGGCACCTTCGGCGCGGTGCGCGAGATCCTGTCCGAAGGCGTGGCCGCGGCCTGCCATTTTTCCTGCATCGGCGCCACCAAGGCCACCGTTCGCGCGCAACTGGCCGAACTCAAGGCGATGGGCGTCAAGCGCCTGGTCGCCCTGCGCGGCGACTTGCCGAGCGGCTACGGCCTGGGCGGCGAATTCCACTATGCGAGCGATCTCGTGGCCTTCATCCGCGAGGAGACCGGCCGCGACTTCCACATCGAGGTCGCCTGCTACCCCGAGGTGCATCCGCAGGCCCGTTCGCCCGAAGCCGACCTGCAGGCCTTCGCGACCAAGGTGCGGGCCGGCGCCGACTCGGCCATCACGCAGTACTTCTTCAGCCCCGAGGCCTACTGGCGCTTCGTCGACGATGCCCGCGCGCTGGGGCTCGACACGCCGATCGTGCCGGGCATCATGCCGATCACCAGTTCCACCCAGCTGATGCGTTTCTCGGATGCGTGCGGGGCGGAGATCCCGCGCTGGATCCGCTTGCGGCTGCAGAGCTTCGGCGACGACACGGCCTCGATCAAGGCCTTTGGTCTCGACGTCGTTGCGGCCCTCTGCGATCGGCTCAGCGCGGCCGGCGCACCGGCGCTGCATTTCTACACGATGAACCAGTCGGTGGCCACGCTCGGTGTGCTGCAGCGGCTGGGTTGGGCTGCATGACATTGCGCGGCGGCCTCGCGGCGTTGCTCGCGGCCGGGCTGCTCGCGGCCTGCTCGGTGCAGCCGCCCTCGCAGGGCCAAGCGGCCGGCGATGTCCCGCAGGGGCGCTTGCGCCCGCTGGCGAAGCAGCCGGCCCTGCCGCCCGGCGCGCCGCCGCGCTCCGCGGTGCCTTCGGTGCGCTACGACCTCGCGGCGTCGGGCACCGGCGAGCCGGACGACGGATTTCCCGGTGACCAAGGTCGCGAAGTCTTCGAGCGCGGCGGCGCCTCCTGGTACGGCATCCAGTTCCATCAGCGCAAGACCGCGAGCGGCGAGCGCTTCGACATGACGGCCCTCACGGCGGCCCACAAGACGCTGGCCTTCAACACCCGCGTCTGCGTGCGCAGCCTGGTCAACGGCCGCGAGGTGCTGGTGCGCATCAACGACCGCGGGCCCTATTCCTCGGGCCGCGTGATCGACCTGAGCCGGGCCGCGGCCGAAGCGATCGGCATGCTCGGCATGGGGATCAAGACGGTGGCGCTATCGGTCGTCGACAACGAGACCGATCGCTGCGGCGGAAGCGAGGCGGGCCCGGCCGAGACCCCGCCTCAGGCAGCGCCGGAGGCGGCGCAGAAGCCCACCCCGAAGGTCACGCCGCGCAAGCGCCGCTAGCCTCCGCTGTCGAGCGAGAAAGTGGCGTTGCGGTCCTGCGCCAGGCGCAAGGCCATCTGCGGCAGGGCGGCCGCCAGCAGCGGTTTGAGCGTGTAGGGCGGGTTGATCAGGAACATGCCGCTGGCCGGCAGCCCCGGCCGGTGCGTGGCGCCCGTGGCATCGGTCGTGATCTTGCTCGACTTGACCGTCAGCGTGGCGTGCAGCCACGACTTGCCGGCCTTGGTCGCCATCGTCTTGAGCCGGCGCGGCAGGTCGTGCGCCTCCGGCCGCGGGATGATCGGGTACCAGACGGCGTAGGTGCCGGTGGCAAAGCGCTTGAGCGCCTCGGCCACGAAGTCCAGCACCCGGGCGTAGTCGCTCTTGATCTCGTAGCTCGGGTCGCATAGCACCAGCGCGCGGCGCGAGGGCGGCGGCAGGAACTTGGTGGCACTGCCGAAGCCGTCGTCGCGCAGCACCGCGATCTGGCGGCCGGCCTCGAGCTGGGCGATGTTGGCGTCGAGGGTCCGGGCGTCGGTCGGATGCAGCTCGAACAGCTTGAGCTTGTCGTGCTCGCGCAGCAGGTGGTGCACGATGAAGGGCGAGCCCGGATAGATCTTGGCGCCGCCCTTGGGGTTGAAGTCGCCGACCACCTGGAGGTAGCGGGCGAGGGCGTCGGCCAGTGGCGCCTCGGGTGCCGTGGCGGCGGATTTGGGGGGGCTGCCGCCTCCCGGCGCGGCCGCCGGGGCTGCCTTCGGGGGCGCCAGCAGGCGCAGGATGCCCTCTGCCGCCTCGCCGCTGGTGCCGGCGTAGTCGCCGTCGAGCCGGTAGAGGCCGGCGCCGGCATGGGTGTCGACCACGGTGAGGGCGGTGTCTTTCTCGAGCAGGTGCTCGAGCGTGGCAATCAGCACCGTGTGCTTGAGCACGTCGGCGTGGTTGCCGGCGTGGAAGGCGTGGCGGTAGCTGAACATGCCCCCGATGGTAACGGCCCCTCGCCCCGAAAAGGGCGCCGGATTGCGGCGCAGGCGCCTTTCTTCGTATAATGGAGGGCTTCGCAGCGCTTTTGTGGCCCCGCGGCGAAGAACGATGCCCGCTTCGGCGGGGGTCAGACCACCACCTAAGAGATTCCCGCCAGAGGAACGCCGACCGTGGAAAAGGGCCAGACGTTCGCGGGCTCACGTGGGGCCCGCCAAACCCTCGAAAGAGAAACTCATGACCAAAACGTTCAGCGCCAAGCCCGCTGACGTGACGCACGAGTGGTTTGTGATTGACGCGACCGACAAGGTCCTCGGACGAGTAGCCAGCGAAGTTGCTCTCCGTTTGCGCGGCAAACACAAGGCCATTTACACGCCTCACGTCGATACCGGTGACTTCATCGTCATCATCAACGCAGCCCAGCTGCGTGTCACCGGCGCCAAGCCGATCGACAAGGTGTACTACCGTCACTCGGGCTACCCGGGCGGCATCAGTGCCACCAACTTCCGCGACATGCAAGCCAAGTTCCCGGGCCGTGCCCTGGAAAAAGCCGTCAAGGGCATGCTGCCCAAGGGCCCGCTCGGCTATGCGATGATCAAGAAACTCAAGGTGTACGGTGGTGCAGAGCACCCGCATACCGCCCAACAGCCCAAAGTGCTGGAACTGTAAGGAGCCTTGAGAATGATTGGTGAATGGAACAATGGCACCGGCCGTCGCAAATCGAGCGTCGCCCGCGTGTTCATGAAAAAGGGCACCGGCAAGATCACGGTCAATGGCAAGGACATCCAGGCTTATTTCGGCCGGGAAACCTCCATCATGATCGCCAAGCAGCCGCTGTTTTTGACGAACAACGTCGAAGCTTTCGACATCATGATCAACGTCGCTGGCGGCGGTGAATCGGGTCAGGCCGGCGCGGCGCGCCACGGCATCACCCGTGCCCTGATCGACTACGACGCGACGCTCAAGCCGGTGCTGAGCCAGGCCGGCTTCGTGACGCGCGATGCGCGTGAAGTCGAGCGCAAGAAGGTCGGTCTGCATTCCGCACGCCGCCGCAAGCAGTTCTCGAAGCGCTAAAGCGCTTTGGGCTTACCGCTCGCAATGTCAAGAAACCGCCCTCGGGCGGTTTTTTGTTGATTGAAGTAGCATTCGTCGATCGGCCGCATTGTTCGGCCCCACAGGAGTCCCCTCACAATGAGCGCCGTTGCAGAAACCCTCCAGACCCCGGCCATGATGCCCGAGCCGATCGTCTTCACCGACAGCGCGGCCGCCAAGGTCGCCGACCTGATCGCCGAAGAGGGCAACCCCGATCTCAAGCTGCGCGTGTTCGTGCAGGGTGGCGGCTGCTCCGGCTTCCAGTACGGCTTCACCTTCGACGAGATCACCAACGAAGACGACACCACCATGACCAAGAACGGTGTCTCGCTGCTGATCGACGCCATGAGCTACCAGTACCTGGTCGGCGCCGAGATCGATTACAAGGAAGACCTCCAGGGCGCCCAGTTCGTGATCAAGAACCCGAACGCGACCAGCACCTGCGGCTGCGGTTCGAGCTTCTCGGCCTGACGTCCTTCAGGCGCGTGCCTCCACGAAGCCGCCTCCGGGCGGCTTTTTGCTGCCCGCCCTCTGATCGATTGCCCGCGCGCAGCCGACAAACCCTGGGACTTCGGCCGGCGCAGCCAGGCCCGCCGGTGAAACACCGCGGAACCGGCTCCGCCGGGCCGCCGGTGTTGCCCCCGGTAGGGGGTGGGCGCCCGACACGAAGTGCGGGCAACCTGGGGGCGAGCCAAATTCAGGGGTAGATGGCGCCGAGCACGCGGGCGCCGCGGGCGCCCGTGACGCTGGCGAGATTGCCGGCTTCGCCATTCAGCGTGGCGCGCGCCAGCCAGGCGAAGGCCGCCGCCTCGACCTCCTGCGGCGGCAGGCCGCGCTCCGCCGAGGACACCACTTCGATGGCCGGCAACAGCGCGCGCAAGCGCGCCAGCAGATGCAGATTGAGGGCGCCGCCGCCGCAGACGATCAGCGTCTGGCTGTCGGCGCCATGGCGTAGCAGGTCCATCGCGCAGGTGCGGGCGGTCAGTTCGGTCAGGGTGGCCTGGACGTCGACCGGGCTTGCTGTCGACGTGCCGAGGTGGGCGGCCAGCCAGTTCGGATGAAACAGGTCGCGGCCCGTGCTCTTCGGCGGCGCCTTGGCGAAATAGGCCTCCGCGAGCATGCGCGAAAGCAGGTCGGGGAGCACCCGGCCACCCGCGGCCCACTGGCCTGCGGCGTCGAAGGGCTGGCCGTTGTGCGTCTGGCTCCAGTGATCGATGAGGGCGTTGCCCGGCCCGCAGTCGAAGCCCAGCACGGTGCCGGTGCCGGCCGGCAGGATGCTCAGGTTGGAGATGCCGCCGATGTTCAGGACCGCCACCGCCCGGTCGTCGCGGGCGAACAGGGCCCGGTGGAAGGCCGGCACCAGCGGAGCGCCCTGGCCACCCGCGGCCAGGTCGCGGCTGCGAAAGTCGGCGACCACCCGGATGCCGGTCAGTTCGGCGAGCAGCGAGGGGTTGTTGATCTGCAGGGTGTAGCCGACCTCGTCGAATTCGCCGGGCCGGTGCCGGACGGTCTGGCCATGGGCGCCGATGGCGGCGATGGCATCGGGCGCCAGTCCGGCGTCGTCCAGCAACTGCTGCGCCACCCGGGCGTACACGCGGGCCAGTCCGTTGCCGGCCAGCGCGGCCCGATGCAGTTCGTTGCTGCCCGCGGTGTTGAGCGCCATCAGCTCGGCGCGCAGGCTCATCGGGAAGGGGGCGGCCGCGTAACCCTGCACGGCGATGCCGCCGTTCGAGAAATCCGCCAGCACGCCATCGACGCCGTCCAGCGAGGTGCCCGACATCAGGCCGATGAACAGTTCAGCCATGGGTTCGGGGTGTTGGGAGCGGGGCCTGTCGGCCGTTCGTCAGTCGGCGCTGGCCTGGACCACCGAGAAGGCGGCCGACAGCTCGTTTCGGGTGGCGAGCGCGAGGCGCTCGAAGGCCGGGCGGGAGGCCGCGGTGATCGGAACGCCGCCGTCCTGCTGGGCGATCGTGGCCGGGTCGTGGTACTCGCCATTGACCCGGAACTCGAAATGCAGGTGCGGGCCTGTGGCCCAGCCGGTCGAACCGACGGCGCCGAGCGTCTGGCTCTGGCTGATGCTCTGGCCGGCCCTGACGTCGACCCGGCTCAGGTGGGCGTAGGCGGTTTCCTGGTTGTTGCGGTGCTTCAGGACCACGATGTTGCCGTAGCCGTTCTGCGTGCCGGCGAACTCGACCGTGCCGTCGCCGACCGCGCGCACCGGCGTGCCGGTCGGGGCCGCGAAATCGATGCCGTGGTGCTGGCGCCAGCTGTTCAGGATCGGGTGCATGCGCATCGCGAAGCCGCTGGTCACGCGCGAGAACTCGACCGGCGAGCTCAGGTAGGCGCGACGCAGGCTGTCGCCGTTGGGGCGGTAATAGCCGCCCTTCTGGCCGGGCTGCTGGAACCACAGCGCCTGGTAGAGCTTGCCATTGCTCTCGAACTCGGCCGACAGCACGCGGCCGGTGCGCAGGGTCTGGCCGTCGGCATCCTGCGTCTCGTAGACCACCGCGAAGCGGTCGCCCTTGCGCAGGGCGCGGAAGTCGACGTCGCCCGAGAAGATGTCGGCCAGCTGGCTGGCCACCGGGTCGGGGATGCGAGCGTCGTCGGTGGCGGCGAACAGCGATGTGCGCACGATGCCGCTGGCGAGCCGGGTGCCCGGCGTCAAGGCGTCGGTTTCGGTGCGGGCGCGGAAGCCGGTGGGCGTCTTTTCGACCACCAGGCGCTTGAAGCCGCCGTCGCCATCGGGAATCCAGCGGGCGCTGAGCTTCTTCAGTGCGTTTTCCTGGGTCGCTTCGGCGGTCACGGTGCGGCCGGGACGGCTCAGCAGCGCGGCCCGGGCCTCGGCATTGCCGCGCACGAAGGCGGCCGCGGCCGGATCGGACAGGCCGAGGCGCTGCAGCAGGGCCTCGGCGGTGTCGCTCGAGCGCGTGAATTCGGTCCGGAACAGGGTGAAGCTGTGGGCGTCCAACGCTTCGAGCTGGTCGGCGAAGGAGGTGGAAGGGGCGACGGCCTCGAAGACCTGCTTGACGGGAAGCTCGGCCGCATCGGGCCCGAGGGAGGCGACGGCGAAGGCACCACCGCCGGCGAACAGCAGCACGGCGGCGATCGCAGCCGTGATCTGCTTGGGATAGGTCCGGAATGTGTGAGCCACGCGCGAAGCAATCAGCTCCTCGGCGGCAAGAATGCCGTTGATCAAACTTCGAAATCCAGCTCAGGTTCAGCAAATCCGTACTGCGAGGGCCGTGTCGGACGGGCGGCAGGACGGTGCGGTCGCAGCGCCGCTTAGAATCCGGCGCTTGGAAAAGTCGGGCTGAGTATAGCTTCGGCCATACAAAATTTAGCCAAAAAGCCCAATGAACCCCGGTTTTGTTACATCCACAAGTCTGTCTGAAGTTGTAGGACAGGCCCTCGAAATTTCACTCCGTGGAACTGACGAGCTGCTCCCGCAGGACGAGTGGGTGCGCAAGCTCCAGCGCTCCGAGGCCACCGGGGCGCCGCTGCGCATCAAGCTGGGCCTGGACCCGACCGCGCCGGACATCCACATCGGCCACACGGTGGTGCTCAACAAGATGCGCCAGCTGCAGGACCTGGGCCATACGGTGATCTTCCTGATCGGCGACTTCACGACCACCATCGGCGACCCGTCGGGGCGCAACAGCACCCGGCCGCCGCTGACCCGCGAGCAGATCGAGGCCAACGCGCAAACCTACTACAAACAGGCGAGCCTCGTACTCGACCCGTCGAAGACCGAGATCCGTTACAACTCCGAGTGGAGCGATCCGCTCGGCGCCCGCGGAATGATCCAGCTGGCCGCCAAGTACACGGTGGCGCGGATGATGGAACGCGACGACTTCAGCAAGCGCTTCAAGGCCGGGCAGTCGATCTCGGTGCACGAGTTCCTCTATCCGCTGATGCAGGGCTACGACTCGGTGGCGCTCAAGTCCGACCTCGAACTTGGCGGCACCGACCAGAAGTTCAATCTGCTCGTCGGGCGGCATCTCCAGCAGGAATATGGCCAGGAACCGCAGTGCATACTCACTATGCCACTGCTGGAGGGGCTCGATGGCGTCGAGAAGATGTCGAAGAGCAAGAACAACTACATCGGCATCAGCGAGGATCCGAACACCATGTTCGCCAAGGTGCTGTCGATCTCCGACACCCTCATGTGGCGCTGGTACACGCTGCTGAGCTTCAAGTCGCTGGCCGAGATCGCGGCGCTCCGGGCCGAGGTCGATGCGGGGCGCAATCCGAAGGATGCCAAGGTCGCGCTGGCCAAGGAGATCACGGCGCGCTTCCACAGCGCCGCGGCGGCCGAGGCGGCCGAGCAGGATTTCATCCACCGCAGCAAGGGCGGCGTCCCCGACGAGATCCCGGAAGTCGCGCTGGCCGGCGCCCCCCTGGGCATCGCCCAGTTGCTCAAGCAGGCCGGTCTTGCCCCATCGACCTCCGAGGGCAACCGCCTGATCGACGGCGGCGGGGTCCGCGTCGACTCGACGGTGATCAGCGACAAGGCGCTCAAGCTACCTGCCGGCACCTACGTCGTCCAGGTCGGCAAGCGCAAATTCGCCAAAGTCACCCTGACCTGACCGACCGGACAGGGGCCGGCGCAGCCCGGCCCCGTTGGTGAAACACCGCGGATCTGGCTTTGCCAGTCCGCTGGTGTTGCCCCCGGTAGGGGGTGGGAGGGCTACACGAAGTGAGCCCGACCTGGGGGCGAGCAACTACCTGACTTCGATGGTCACCCTGCGGTTGCGCGGCTCGTCGACTTCATCGGCCGTGCGCACCGCGAGCTCGCGTTCGCCGCGGCCCACGGCTTCGATGCGGTTCGGCGGGAAGTCGCGCGCGAGGAAGAGCTGCCTGATTTCCAGTGCGCGGGTGAGCGACAGGGTGTCGTTGCGCGTGAGCGTGCCGACCGTGTCGCTATGGCCCGTGACCACGATCTCGCCGCCGCTGCGCGCCAGGGCGGTGGCCAGTGCTTCGTTCATGGCGACCTGCGACGCCGCGGTGAGCACGATGCCGCCGGCTTCGAAATACACGGTGTAGCGTTGCGCCGGCGGCGGCATCAGGTCGAAGAGCGCCTTGTAGTCGCGCTTCAGGCCCTCGGGATCGACCTTGTCGATCGCCGGCGCTCCGTGGGCGCCTCGCTGGGCTGTCGCGCGTTCGTAGGGCTGAGACAGCGTCTCTTCGCCCGCCTCCGTGCGCACCACCACGGCGGACGGCTTGCCGTCGGCCTGGGGCAGCAGCACCACGCGGGTACCGGGTGAGGCGCAGGCCGCAAGCAGCGCGGAAGAAACAACGACCAGCAGAAGGAGAAGACGGCGAACTGTCACGGCTGCGGATCTGCCTCGACGATGAAATCGGTGCCGCGGATGCCGATCACCGCGGTTTGCGTCTCGACACGCACGGCATCGGGGTGGGTCCTGCCAATGAGTCCGGTGACCATCCGCAGGGTCCCGCGCAGCAGCGAGACCAGCATGCTCCCGTCCTGCGTGGTCGAGTCGAAATGGAACTGCTTGAGGTCGACCCGCGACGACGGACCGACCACCAGCGTCGTGCCGTCGCGCAGCACCACGCTGGCGCCCGACTCGGCACCGGTCTGGAGGCGGTCGATGGGCGCCACGGCGTCGCCGGCACTCGCGGCCCGCGGCCTGCCATCGCTACCGAGCAGCTGGACGTCACCGCGCACGGATTTCACGATGCCGGCGCGTTCCTCGCTTGCCGTGGGCCTTGGCGCTTCGGCCGAAGGGGCGCTGCCTGCACTTGTCTGGGCCGCCGCACCGGAGGCGGCAAGGGCGAGGCCGCACAGGACCAGGGTTGATTTCTTGTTCACGAGCACGCTTCCGCAACGATTGGGGACCTTGCGGTCGATGGTATGCGAGGGCAGGTGGACCGCGATAATTCGGCAGCGCCGCGTCTGCGCCATTGTTCGCACTTTGCGCTTCAGTTACCTTTTTAGTTACCTTTCATCCCTTGAAATTCGCCGCGCTGAGTCCTGCCCAACTGCTCCGGGCGTCGATCGGGGTCGCCGTGGTCACGATCCTTCTCAAGGGTGCGGCAGGCTACGTCACCAACTCCATGGGGCTCATCTCGGACGCCATGGAGTCGTTCGTCAACCTTGCCAGCGCCACCTTCGCGCTGGCGATGGTCACGGTCGCGGCGCGCCCGGCCGACGATGACCATCCCTACGGCCATCACAAGGCGGAGTATTTCTCGTCCGGCTTCGAGGGCATCCTGATCATCGGCGCCGCGATCGCGATCATCTGGGTGGCGGTGCTGCGCCTGCTCTCGCCGCAGCCGCTGGAGCAGCTCGGCTGGGGGCTGGGGCTGTCGATCCTGAGTTCGGCCTTCAACGGGGCGCTGGCCTTCACGATGTTCCGGGCTGCGCGCACGCACCGCTCGATCGCGCTCGAATCCGATGCGCGCCATCTGGTCACCGACGTCTGGACCTCGGCCGCGGTGGTGGTCGGGATCGTGGCGGTCAGCTTGACGGACTGGCTCTGGCTCGACCCGGTGCTGGCCATCGGCGTGGCGCTGAACATCGTGCGCGAGGGCGTGAAGCTGGTGTGGCGCGCCTCGCAGGGGCTGATGGACGAGGCGCTCGAGCCTGAATCGCTGGCACAGCTGCAGGCCACGCTGGAGCGCTTTGCGGCCGAGGTGCCGGAAGGCGCGCAGCTGCGCTTCGATGACGTCGTCACGCGCCGTGCCGGCCAGCGGCGCTTCGCCGATCTCCACATGCACGTGCCGGGCGGCTGGTCGCTGCAGCGCGCCGCGGGCCTGCGCGATGGCCTCGAGCAGGCGCTGATGGATGCCTTGCCCGGCCTGCGCGTGACCATCCAGTTGCTGCCGCTGGGCATGGAAGCGCGGGCCACCCGGAAGGACGAGGCCGAATGAAGGCGCTGCTGCAGCGCGTGCGCAGCGCGCGGGTCGATATCGCCGGGCACACCGTGGGTGCGATCGACGCGGGGCTGCTGGTGCTGCTGTGCGCCGAGCGCGGCGATGCCGACGCGCTGGCCGACCGGTTGCTGGCGAAGATCCTGAAGCTGCGTATCTTCGCCGACGATGCCGGCAAGATGAACCGCAGCCTGCAGGACGTCGGCGGCGGGCTGCTGGTGGTGAGCCAGTTCACGCTGGCGGCCGATGTGAGCGGCGGCAACCGGCCGAGCTTCACGCAAGCGGCGCCGCCCGACGAAGGGCGGCGGCTCTATGCGTACTTCGTGGCCCGGGCGCGCGAAGCGCATCCGGTGGTGGCGACCGGCGAGTTCGGCGCCGACATGCAGGTGTACCTGGTGAACGACGGGCCGGTGACGATCCCGCTGCAGATTTGATCAGTTGGGGACAGAGCAAGAACTGCTGCGCAGTTTGTTGGTCTGTCCCGCAAGGTATCAGTAGGGGTTGCGGATGCCGAGACCGGCCAGGATCTCGATCTCGCGGGCTTCCATCGCCTCGGCGTCTTCCTCGCCGGTCTCGTGGTCCCAGCCCTGCGCATGCAGCGTGCCGTGGACCAGCAGATGGGCGTAGTGCGCGGCCAGCGTCTTGCGCTGTTCCTTCGCCTCCCGGGCGACGACCGGCGCGCACAGCACCAGGTCGGCCATCACGATCGGGGACTGCGCGTAGTCGAAGGTCAGCACGTTGGTCGCGTAGTCCTTGCCGCGAAACTCGCGGTTGAGCTGCTGGCCCTCGTCGGCATCGACGATGCGCACGGTGATCTCGCCGTCGGCATCGAGCGCGTGCCGGATCCAGCGCACGACGCTGTGCCGCGGCAAGGCGGCACGATGGCGCTCGACGCCCTTGAAGCGGGCGAACTGCAAGGACAGCGACAGGTCTGCGAGCGCCATGTCAGCGGCTCGCCGTGCGCTTGCGCGCGTTGTCGTACGCATCGACGATGCGCGCGACCAGCGGATGGCGCACCACGTCGGCACTCGTGAAACGCGTGACGGCGATGCCGTTGACGCGCTTGAGCACGCGCTCGGCGTCGATCAGCCCGCTGGGCTGGGACTTCGGCAGATCGATCTGGCTGACGTCGCCGGTCACCACCGCCTTGGCGCCGAAACCGATGCGGGTCAGGAACATCTTCATCTGCTCGACCGTCGTGTTCTGCGCCTCGTCGAGGATCACGAAGGCGTTGTTGAGGGTGCGGCCGCGCATGAAGGCCAGCGGCGCGATCTCGAGCGCATTGCGTTCGAAGGCCTTCTGTACGCGATCGAAGCCCATCAGGTCGTACAGCGCGTCGTACAGGGGCCGCAGGTAGGGGTCGACCTTCTGCGTCAGGTCGCCGGGCAGGAAGCCGAGCCGCTCGCCGGCCTCGACCGCGGGACGGGTCAGCACGATGCGCTGCACCGCGCTGCGCTCGAGCGCGTCGACCGCGCAGGCCACCGCCAGGTAGGTCTTGCCGGTGCCCGCCGGTCCGATGCCGAGCGTGATGTCGTGGTTGGCGATGTTGTCCAGGTAGACGCTCTGGTTGGGCGTGCGCGCGCGCAGGTCGGTGCGCCGCGTGGCCAGCATGATGGCGCCATCCTCGGCCTCGGCCATCGAGCCGTCGCTGGCCAGGGTCAGCTGGACCACCGCCGGATCGATCACGCGCTGGGCGATCTCGTAGAGCGCCTGCAGCACTTCCATGGCGCGCTCGGCCTTGACCTTGGGCCCGTCGATCTTGAATTGCTCGTGGCGGTGCGCGATCTTGACGTCGAGCGCCTCCTCGATGCGCCGCAGGTTGGCGTCGAGCGGGCCGCAGAGGTGGCCCAGCCGCGTGTTGTTGGGCGGAGCGAAGGTGTGTCGCAGAATCACGCGGAATTCATTTTCATAAAAGCGAGAAGGGCACCCATGATAGGCAAACTCACCGGCATCCTGGCCGAACGCAATCCGCCGCAGGTGGTGGTGGACTGCAACGGGGTCGGCTACGAGGTCGATGTGCCGATGAGCACCTTCTACAACCTGCCGGCGGCCGGCGAGCGGGTGTCTCTGCTGACGCACTTCGTGGTGCGCGAGGATGCGCAGATTCTTTATGGCTTCGCCACCGCGCAGGAGCGCGCCGCATTCCGGCTGCTGATCAAGATCTCCGGCGTCGGGCCGCGCACCGCGCTGGGCGTGCTGAGCGGCTTGAGCGTGGGCGAACTCGCGCAGGCGATCACGCTGCAGGAGGCCGGCCGGCTGGTGAAGATCCCGGGCATCGGCAAGAAGACCGCCGAGCGGCTGCTGCTGGAGTTGAAGGGCAAGCTGGGCGCCGACATCGCGGTGCCCGCGCATGCCGCCACCGACGCCCAGGCCGACATCCTGCAGGCGCTGGTCGCGCTGGGCTACAGCGACAAGGAGGCCGCGGCCTCGCTCAAGGCCCTGCCGAAGGACGTGGCGGTGGGCGAGGGGATCAAGCTGGCGCTGCGGGCACTGGCCAAGTAGGCGGCTCAGGCCGGCGCCGGGCCGCCCCAAGGCGGCCTGCGGCCCCCTCGGGGGGCAGCGACACACGCAGTGAGGAGCGTGGGGGCGATCAGGCCGGCGCCGGGCCGCCCCAAGGCGGCCTGCGGCCCCCTCGGGGGGCAGCGACACACGCAGTGAGGAGCGTGGGGGCAATTCCCCCCCTTCAGCGCGAATCCTGCAGCGCGAGGGCCAGCGCGAACAGCACGGTCTGGAGCACCACCACGAGGCCGTGGCGCTGCATGGCCAGCCGCGCGGCCGTGACGCGATCGGCCAGCGGGCGCGGGACATCGGCGCCGCGTCGAAGGCCCAGCTTGTCGAGCGTGCCGTCGAGCACCGGCAGCGTGGCGATGGCGCCGTGCGCCAGGCCATCGAACAGGGCCATGTCCAGCCGCAGCCGCAGCGTCAGGTAGCGCTCGGGCAGCCCGGCCAGCGCGATCGCCGCGAAGCTCGCCCATGACACCGCCGGCAGCGAGCGGCCGGTCAATGCCAGCACCAGGCCCGCGATCAATGCGAGCGCCAGTCCCCAGACCGCGATCGCGCCGCTGGCGCGCAGCAGGCCCGCGGTGGCGGCACAGAGCGCACGGTCGTTGTCGTTCATGGGCGGATCGGCCTCCTTTCGCTGGCGCATTCTGCCGCAGCGGGGCTGCGGCAAGCTCTAAACTGCGTCCTCTTCCGATTCGCCCCATGACCATCCAGACCGACGACTTCGCCCCGGCCCCGCAACGCGTGGTGTCGGCCGCACCCGCTTCGCCCAACGAGGAGGCGATCGAGCGTGCGCTGCGGCCCAAGCTGCTCGACGAGTACGTCGGCCAGGCCAAGGTGCGCGAGCAGCTGGAGATCTTCATCGGCGCGGCCCGCCATCGCGCCGAGGCGCTCGACCACGTGCTGCTGTTCGGCCCGCCCGGCCTCGGCAAGACCACGCTGTCGCACATCATCGCGGCCGAGCTCGGCGTCAACCTGCGCCAGACCTCGGGCCCGGTGCTCGAGAAGCCGAAGGACCTGGCGGCGCTGCTGACCAACCTCGAGCGCAACGACGTGCTCTTCATCGACGAGATCCATCGGCTGTCGCCGGTGGTCGAGGAGATCCTCTACCCGGCGCTGGAGGACTACCAGATCGACATCATGATCGGCGAGGGCCCGGCCGCGCGCAGCATCAAGCTCGACCTGCAGCCGTTCACGCTGGTCGGCGCCACCACCCGCGCCGGCATGCTGACCAATCCGCTGCGCGACCGCTTCGGCATCGTGGCGCGGCTGGAGTTCTATACGGCGGAAGAACTCGCGCGCATCGTGCGGCGCAGCGCCGGCCTGCTCGGCGTGCCGATGGACGACGAGGGCGGCCTTGAGATCGCGAAGCGTTCGCGCGGCACGCCCCGGATCGCCAACCGGCTGCTGCGCCGCGTGCGCGACTACGCGCAGGTCAAGAGCGACGGCCGCATCACGATCGATGTCGCGCACAAGGCACTGGCGATGCTCGACGTCGATCCTCAAGGCTTCGACCTGATGGACCGCAAGCTGCTCGAGGCCGTGATCCACCGCTTCGACGGTGGACCGGTCGGCCTCGACAACATTGCCGCCAGCATCGGCGAGGAGTCGGGCACGATCGAGGACGTGATCGAGCCCTACCTGATCCAGCAGGGCTACCTGCAGCGCACGCCGCGCGGGCGGATCGCGACGCTGGCGGCGTACCGGCACCTCGGAGTGGCGCCGCCGCAGCGGGATGGGGACATGTTCGGCAGTTGAGCCGCGTTGCCCTCAGCGTGCACGCACCTTCGCCGCGATCAGCCACTGCGCCGCGTAGTAGCTCGCCAGCACCCACAGCGACGCCACCGGCAGCGGCTGGACGAAGCGGTGGGTCGCCAGCAGCGCATCGCTGACCATGAAGAGGCAGGCGCCGAGCGCGACCTGCCGGGCCGCCGCGTCGCCCAGCACCGCCGCGCGACCGAGCGCCTGGGCCGCCATGCAGGCAATCACCACGACATAGATCCCGACCGGGATCCGCAGGCCGGCGGGCAGCCCGCCCCACCACAGGAAGCCATACATCAGGACGCCGACCGCCAGCGTGGCGGCCAGCGCGCGCCGGCGCGGAAAAAGGCCCACGCCGTTGGCGAACAGCGCGATATAGGCCAGGTGCGCGAGGAGGAAGGCCACCAGTCCCGGAACGAAACGCTGCGGCCACATCAGGAGCACGTCGCCGCCCAGCGATGCCGCCAGGCCGGCGAGCAGCACCAGGGCGAAGCGGCCCGGCATGGCGTCGGTGCGCGCGCGCATCGATGCGAAGGCGATCAGGATCGAGAGCGCCAGCGGCTTGGCGACGAAGTGCAGGCCGGAGAGCCCGAGCGCGCCGCTCGCGGTCGCCAGGGCGGCGGCATCGACGAACAGCACGCCGATCACCGGCAGCCGGCCCTGCAGCACCGCGCCGGTGGCCCAGAGCCCGGCGGTCAGCGCACCGAGCCAGACCAGCGAGGTGACGAAGGCGAGCGTGTCCGAAAACCACAGGAAGGCGGTGGCGCCGCCCAGCAGCAGGACGAACTGCAGCGCCGCGAAGGCCTGCACGCGGCCCGAGGCCGGTGGCTCGTAGCGCTGCACTTGCTGGATGTCGAAGGCCGGCTTCGGATCGCTGGCCGACAGGTCGGCCGGCTGCCAGCCCGGCGGCTTGAACCAAAGCCGCAGCTTGTCGCTCCAGCGCCGGGTGCGCCAGCTGTCGCGCGCGAGCGACGCATAGACCTCGGCATTGGCCCACACCGGGTCCCAGCTCTGCAGCGGGCTGCGGGTGCCGTAGACGCAGCGCTCGTCTTCTTCCTTGAAGGTGCCGAACAGGCGGTCCCAGACGATCAGCACGCCGCCGTAGCTGCGGTCGATGTAGCGGTCGTTGACCGCATGGTGCACGCGGTGGTTGGAGGGCGAGCAGAACCAGCGGTCGAACCACCCGAGCTTGCCGACCTGCTCGGTGTGGACCCAGAACTGGTAGAGCAGGTCGGCCAGCGCTACCACGCCGAAGACCAGGGGCGGCACGCCGGCGATCGCCATCGGCAGGTAGAAGATCCAGCCGAACAGCACGCCGCTGGAGGTCTGGCGCAGCGCGGTCGAGAGGTTGTAGTGCTGGCTCTGGTGGTGCACCACGTGCGCCGCCCACAGCAGCGCGCTCTCGTGGCCGAAGCGGTGCAGCCAGTAGTAGCAGAAGTCGTAGAAGACCAGCGCCAGGAGCCAGCCGTACCAGCGGGTCCAGAAGTCCAGGTCGGGGAACAGCGCGAAGGCCGACCAGCAGGCGGTGTAGATGCCGATGCGCAGCAGCCCGGTGAGGGCGGCGCTGATCTGGCTCAGCATGCCCAGGCCGATGCTGTTGAGCGTGTCGGGCAGGCGGTAGGTGTCGTGGCCGCTGCCGCGCCGTGCGCGCAGCCGGCCGACCCAGAACTCGATGCCGATCAGCAGGAAGAAGACGGGGGTGGCGAGGACGATGATCTGGCCAGGTCGCATGAACGGGATTCTCGGCTGGGCGACCGTCGAAACACCCCCAGGCTTCCCCTGTCACCGGGGCGTCACCGGGGTGCCGCAGGCGCGTCATGCAGGACTGCGATCGTGCCCGTCCATGCAACGCGACGACGCTTTCCTCCGCGCATGGCGCGACACGACCGGTGCGGCCAGCGGCGTGACCGACGACGAAGTCACCCGGCCTGCGCAGATCTACCGCACCCTCTGGATCTCCGACCTGCACCTGGGCACGCCAGGCTGCCAGGCACGGGCACTGCTCGATTTCCTGAAGCACACGGAATGCCAGACCCTGTTCCTGGTCGGCGACATCATCGACGGCTGGCAGCTGCGCCGCCACTGGTACTGGCCGCAGGCGCACAACGACGTGATCCAGAAGCTGCTGCGCAAGGCCCGCAAGGGCACGCGCGTGATCTTCATCCCGGGCAACCACGACGAGTTCGCGCGCAAGTACCTGCAGCACAACTTCGGCGGCATCGATGTCGCCGAAGAGTGGATCCACGAGACCGCCGACGGCCGCAAGCTGTGGGTCATGCACGGCGACCTGTTCGACGGCGTGATCCAGTGCGCCAAGTGGCTGGCCCATGTCGGCGACTCGCTGTACGAGTTCACGCTGAAGCTGAACCGGCACCTCAACTCGCTGCGGGCGCGCATGGGCCTGCCCTACTGGTCGTTGTCGAAGTACCTCAAGCTGAAGGTCAAGCGCGCGCTCAGCTATGTCGGCGACTTCGAGACGGCGGTGGCACGCGAAGCCCGCCGGCGGGGCGTGCAGGGCGTGGTCTGCGGGCACATCCACCATGCGGAGCTGCGCGATATCGATGGCATCCTCTATGCCAACGACGGCGACTGGGTCGAGAGCCTGACGGCGCTGGCCGAGCATGCCGACGGCTCGCTCGAGATCCTGCACTGGGCCGGCCAGATGCCGGCTCGGTCCGGCGCCGCAACGGCGGCCGCGCGGCGTGTGCCGGTGCACGCATGACCGGGACGGCCGGCGCGCGGACCGTCGACCTCGTCTACTTCAATGCCGGCGGCGGGCACCGCGCCTCCGCGCTGGCGCTGGAAGCGGCGATCTGGCGCGCCGGCCTGCCGTGGACCGTGCGGCGGGTCAACCTGCGCGAGGTGCTGGACCCGAAGGACAGCTTTCGCAAGCTGACCGGGATGGACCCCGAGGATGTCTACAACAAGCGGCTCGCGCGCGGCTGGACGCTGGGCCTGGCGCAGGAACTCAAGCTGCTCCAGGGCATGATCCGATGGAGCCACGCCGCGCTGCTGCGGCCCTTGCAGCAGCACTGGCTGGCGACCGAGCCCGACATGGTCGTGTCGCTGATTCCGAACTTCAATCGTGCGCTGTGCGAGTCGCTGGCTTCGACCTTGCCGGGCGTTCCCTACGTGACCGTGCTGACCGACCTGGCCGACCACCCGCCGCATTTCTGGATCGAGGAGGGCCTGGACCAGCACCTGGTGTGCGGCTCGCCGAAGGCGGTGCAGCAGGCCCGATCGGCCGGCTATGCGGACGATCGGATCCATGCCAGTTCCGGCATGCTGATGCGCTCGGCCTTCCATGAACCGCCTCCGATCGACCGCGCCGCGGAGCGCTCGCGGCTGGGTTTGGAGGCGGGGCGGCCGACCGGCATCGTCCTGTTCGGCGGCCAGGGCTCGAAGGCGATGCTCGGAATCGCGAAGCGCCTGCCCGAGACCCCGCTGATCCTCGCCTGCGGCCACAACGCGGCGCTGGCCCGGACCCTGCGCGCATTGCCGGCGCGCGCGCCGCGGCTGGTGCTGGAGTTCACGCCCGACATCGCGCGCTACATGCAGCTGGCCGACTTCTTCATCGGCAAGCCCGGGCCGGGCAGCCTGAGCGAGGCGGTGCAGATGCAGTTGCCCGTGATCGTGGTGCGCAACCGCTGGACCCTGCCGCAGGAACGCTACAACGCCCAGTGGGTGCGCGAGCAGGGCGTCGGGTTGGTGTGCGGCAGCTTTGCCGGGGTGGCGCAGGCGGTCGACGCCCTGACCGGGCAGCTGGGCCGCTACCAGGCGGCGACGCGCCGGGTGCGCAACCGGGCGATGTACGAGTTGCCCGGGATCCTGGAGGAAATCCTGGCGCAGGCCGAGGCGGTGAAAAAAGAAAGCCTGCTATCGGTTTGAAGCTCAGCCGCTTGGACCCAACCGGGTCCTTCGTCCCAGCCCCGGCCGGCCAGCGTCGGCAAGACCCCTGCAGTCGCGCGCATCAGGTCCCGATCACGCCGCCATCGTTTCTGGTGATGACCACCGTCGCCGAACGAGGCCGGCCGGCGCCATCGGGCCACTTCGACACCGCCAGCGGGCGGTCGGGGTCGCTGCGCTCATTGGCGGGTTCACCCGGATGCTGGATGTTGATGAACAGGCTGCGCAGGTCCGGCGTGGCCGTCAATCCGGTGATCTCGCAACCCGCCGGCCCGACCAGAAAGCGGCGAATCTCGCCCTTGGTCGGGTCGCAGGCCAACATCTGGTTGTTCGGCAGGTTGCTGTATTCGCCCTTGCCCAATGTGGAAGTCGACACGTCGGTCTGGATCCACAGCACGCCGCGCGCGTCCACTGTCAGGCCGTCGGGACTGCCGAAGGTGTCGCCCTTGATGTTGCCTCGCGCTTCCCAACGGCCTTGCTTCGGGTCTCCGGCCAGCAACAGGTGGTTCCAAGCGAACTTCGTAGCGTCCAGATCACCGCTTTCCTTCCAGCGAATGATCTGACCCATGGTGTTGTTGGAGCGTGGATTGGCAGCGTCCATGAAAGCCTGGCCTGCGGCGCCCCGGTTGGTGTTGTTGGTCAGCGAGCAGTAGACCTCTTTGGAGATCGGGTCGACGGTCGTCCACTCAGGCCGATCCATCTTGGTGGCACCCAGCGCATCGCTGGCCTGGCGTGCCTTGATGAGTACGTCGCCCTGGCTCGCAAAGCCCTTGTCGGCGGTGAGCGGACCGGCGCCCTGCGTGAGCGGCATCCATTCGCCGGTGCCATCGACGTCAAAGCGCGCGACGTACAGCGTGCCGTAGTCCAGCAATTCACGGTTGGCCGCAAACCCGCCAGGCTTGACGCGGTCGCGGCTGACGAACTTGTAGATGTACTCGAAGCGCGAATCCCGCCCATGTAGATCACTGCCCGGCCGTCGGCCGTGAGCGCGGTGGCCGCGCCTTCATGCGCGGCGCGGCCGAGTGCGCTGCGTTTGACGGGGGTCGAAGAGGGATCCTGCGGATCGATTTCAACGACCCAGCCGAAACGGTTGGCTTCGTTGGGGTGCTTGGCGACCTCGAAGCGCTCCTCATGCTCGTGCCAGCGGTACTTCTGACCGTTGCCCTTGCGCATACCCCAGCGGCGCTGGTGCGAATCGGGGTTGTCGACGCCTTCGAAGTAGTCGGCGAAGTTCTCTTCGCAGGTCAGGTAGGTGCCCCAGGGCGTGTGGCCGTTGGAACAGTTGTTGAAGGTGCCCAGCACGCGCGTGCCGCTGGGGTCGGCGGCGGTCTTCAGCATCGCATGGCCGGCGGCCGGGCCGGTCACGATCATCGGCGTCAAGGCGGTGACGCGGCGTGCAAACTTCGAGGGGACTACCTGCGTCCAGGCATTGCCTTCGCGCTGGATCTCGATCACCGAGACGCCGTGCGCGGCCATGGACTTGCGCACCTTGTCTGCGGTCCAGGTCTTCATCCCGTCTGGGTGCAACAGGCCATCGTCCACGTATTCGTGATTCACCACGAGCAGGCCATGCCCGGACGAGTTGTCGAGAGGGAAGAAGGCCATGCCGTCGTGATGCATGCCGGCCTGCAGCGCCTGGTCGGCTGCGCTGTTGGAGGCGTCGAGCCTGAAGGCCGGCATCTGGCCGGCCACCCCCACCGGATCGCCCCAGCGGTACAGCACCTGGGCGCTGTAGCCTTCAGGCACCGCCACGCTGTCAATGGCTGCCATGGGGATGCTCTTGAAGGAGATCCCGCGACCCAGCGACGCCGCGTTGGCGCCGCCGCTGCCTCTGGGGGCGATGGCGCAACCGGTCAAAGAGCCAACGGCCATCGGTCCTAGAAGGCCTGCCACCGTCGCAGCGAAGCCGCCGCTCACGAAGATGCGGCGTGTGCGATCCGACACCTCGTGAATGCTGGGATTGAGGCTGCGGTTGGAATCTTCCATCTGGGCGTAGTCTTTGGCCATGTCTTCTCTTGCGGTCCTGTTCGTTACCACTCGAATGCTCCGCAATCTTCGTGAAGGCTGCGTGACGTTCGCCTGAAAAGTGGGGTGGCCACCAAGAAGGTCCTGTCTCGGAAGGGCAAGCCGGCGCCCCCGCCTCGAGAAGCACGCCAATTGACGGCAGCGAGCCCCGCGCCGAAAAGCAGAAGGCCGAGAGCATGAGTGGCCGATGCGGACTGTCGGTGCGGCAGACAAACCCTGAGGACTCTGCGCAATGAAGCCCGGAGGGCCGTGGAGCGCGGTCACCAAACTGCCACATTCCGGGCGTCCACTGTCGAGTTCAACCCCAACCCGCCAGTGCAAAAGGAGCCCTTCATGGGAATTCGCAGGAACCTCTTGACCGTGATCTTCGCGATGACCCTGTCGTCGCTGCCGCTCATTGCGTCGGCCGACCAGGAAGGCAACGACGACCAGGATGGCGGAGGAAGGACGACATACGCCGTAGGCCTTTGGGGCGACCTGCCCTATTCAGATGTGCAGGCCCTCACCGGGGTTCCCAATCTCATTGCCGACATGAACAGGCAAGATCTCTCGTTCACCGTCCATGACGGAGATCTGAAGGCCGGCAACGGGACGCCCGGTTCGGTCACGCCGACGACATGCAGCGATGCCATGTATGTTCAGGCGCTGGGCTACTTCAACGCGCTGAAGGCGCCTGCCATGTTGACCCCCGGCGACAACGATTGGACCGATTGCGATCGTCCGTCGAACGGCGGGTTCTCTTCGCGAGAACGGCTCGATCACGAGCGACAGGTGTTCTTCGGAACGCCGTATTCATTGGGTCAGCGGCGCCTTCGCCAGGAAGTGCAAACCGGGGCGCCGCTGTGCCTCGGCGTGAACGGCCCGACCGCATGCGTCGAGAACCGCCGATGGACTTTTGGCGGCGTCACCTATGTCACGCTGAATGTTCAGGGCTCCTGCAACAACCTTTGCGACACAGCGCCGGATCCAACGGAATGGGCCGCGCGCAATCAGGCCAACATCGCGTGGCTGAGGGAGTCTTTTCGCTTCGCGGCAGCGCGGCAATCGGCGGCGATCATGATCATTGCCCAGGCCAATCCGGGTTGGGACGCGACCGACGGAACACGGGCGCCCTTGCGCGACGCAAAGACGCTCGCCGAAACCGATGGTCAGCCGGACGGGTTCCAGGAATACCTGCTCGCGTTGCGCGAGGAAACCATTGCATTTCGAAAGCCGGTGGCATACGTGCACGGCGACTCGCACTACCACAGAGTCGACAAGCCGCTGCTGGATGCTTCCGGGCGAAGGCTCGAGAACTTCACGCGAGTCGAGACGTTTGGCGATAACCAGGCAAACGGCACGAACGACGCGAACTGGCTGAAAGTCAACGTCGACGTTCGAAGCCGCGAAGTCTTTGCATACCAGCCGCAGATCGTCCCCGCGAATCGAACCGCGGTCCCGGCGCCTTGAGGGGGTTGGCCAGGGCTTGCCGGCGCTTTGCTCCAGCGTTGCGGCAAGCGCTGCGGACCAACGTGGGTGCGGGGCAGGCATCTTCGTCCGATCGCGCGCCACGGCGAGGCCTGTTGGCCGGCGCAGGGGCATCATCAGGGGGTAGCGTGCAGCAATCGGTCGCGGGTCCTCTTGACGAGTCCGACGGTCACGACGCAAGGACCTTGTCTACTGGACGGCACGCAGCTACATGAAAAAAGCCGGCAGCGCTATGTGAGTAGACGCTTACCGGCTTTGCCTCGGAGTGTATGGTGGCTCTTCACGGACTCGAACCGCGGACCTGTGGATTATGATTCCATCGCTCTAACCGACTGAGCTAAAGAGCCGAGCCCAGGATTATAGCTGTTCTGGCGGCGACTTCAGCCGCGTCCCCGAAAATCTGCCGATGCCTTCGTCCGCCGCGAACCCCGATCGCCTCGACGCCCTGCCGGACGACCAACTGATGCTGGCCTATGCCGCCGGCGACACCCAGGCCTTCGACGCGCTCTATGCGCGGCACGAAAGCGCGTTGTTCCGCTTCGTGCGCCGCCTGCTGGGCATGCGGCTGGCGGCCGAGGTGGACGAGGTGTTCACGGCGACCTGGATGCGCATCGTCTCGGCGCGCGACAGCGTCTCGCCCCAGGGCGCCAGCTGGCGCATCCGGGCCTTCACGACGGCCCACGACCTGGCGATGGACCGGCTGGCGATCAGCGGCCGGCAGGTCGCGTTCTATGCGCACGACGAGGATGGCGACGGTCTCGAAGCCGCGCGGCTCTTCAGCCGCGGCTTGCTGCGCGATGGCGCTGCGGCCCGCGATGCCGCGCATCCGTCGGCGGAGGAACTGGCGTTCTGGCAGGCGGCCGGCCGGCGATTGCTGGCCTGCCTCGACGAACTGCCGGACGCGCAGCGCGCGGCCTTCCTGCTGCACCACGAGGAAGGCTTCACGGTCGAGGCGATGGCGGCCGCCGTCGGCACCGACGCCGAGACGGTCCGCAACCGCCTGCGCGCCGGCCTGAAGAAGCTGCACGGCTGCATGGAACGCTATCTGTCGGTGCCGGGGCTGCGCATGCACGCCGCCGACGATCTGCCTGACGCCCCTCTGCGGCGTGCGCTGGCGCATGCGCCCGACCAGGGCGCGCTGCCGGACTGGCGGCTGGGCAAGGCGATCCGGAGGCAAGCGCACGACGCCATCGGCGCGACCGACCCGGACACCGATTCGGCCGAGCTGGAGCGCGCGGCGCGCCCGCGATGGCGCTGGAAAGCGGTCTTGGCGGCCACCCTCGGGGCATTGCTGATCGGCGTGCTCTGGTGGCGCGCATCGGCGCCCGGTCACAAGCTCGAGGCCCGGATATCGCAGAGCGAGCCCGTGCCTGCGTCATCCGCGCCGTCTGCTCCGCCGGCGAAGCCAGCAGCGGCGCCAGTCCCGCCAGCGCAATCCGTTTTCCCGCCGGCGCCATCGTCGCCGCCACCAGCGCCGCTGCCGCCGCCGCCGCCGCTGCCCTTCGTCATGGACATCGTCCCGCCTGCACCGCCTCCGGTCCCGGCCCCCAAGGCCGTGCCGACGGTGCGCACCGACGAAACGGAGCCCCCCACTTTCGAGGCGCTGTCGACCTGGACCCGCCTCACGGTCAGCCGCCGCGGCGGCGAGAGCCGCAGCCTGTCCCGGGCCGAGGCGCGCGAACTCAACGCCCTGCTGGGCTCCGCCGCGCTGTCGGCGGTCGGACCCCGGCCGCTCGGCGGCGTGCCCGAGTGGCGCGTGACGCTGGAGCGCGGCGCCGAGTCGCTGGCGGTGTTCGAGATCGCCGGCGCGCAGGTGCGTTGGCGCGAAGGCCGGATGCCGCCCGCCACGGGCGTGCCGTCGGCGCAGGCGCTGGCGGCATTGCGCCAGGCCCTGCAGGCGGCGGTGCAGCCCCCCGAAGCGGCCCTGCCGCCGGAGCGGCCGCGCAATCCCTAGCGCCTACTGGTGCTTGAAGTCGGGCGTGCGCTTGGCCAGGAAGGCGTCCATGCCTTCCTTCTGGTCGGCGGTCGCGAACAGCGCATGGAACAGCCGGCGCTCGAACATCACGCCGTCCGACAGCCCGCTCTCGAAGGCCCGGTTGACCGATTCCTTGGCCGCCATCACGGCGATCTGCGAGAAGCTCGCGATGGTCAGTGCGGCGCCCAGTGCCTCCTCGGCCAGTTTGTCGTAAGGCACGATGCGGCTCACCAGCCCGGCGCGCTCGGCCTCGGTGGCGTCCATCATGCGGGCCGTCAGCGCCATGTCCATGGCCTTGGACTTGCCGACCGCGCGCGGCAGCCGCTGCGTCCCGCCGGCGCCCGGGATGACGCCGATCTTGATCTCGGGCTGGCCGAACTTCGCGTTGTCGGCCGCGATGATGAAGTCGCACATCATCGCCAGCTCGCAGCCGCCGCCCAGCGCGAAGCCGCTCACCGCGGCGATCACCGGCTTGCGGATCTGGCGGATGGTCTCCCAGTTGCGCGTGATGTAGTCGCCCTTGTAGGCGTCAAGGAAGCTGTACTTGGCCATCGCCGCGATGTCGGCGCCGGCGGCGAAGGCGCGCTCGCTGCCGGTCAGGATAATGCAGCCGATGGCCGGGTCGGCGTCGAAGGCCTTGAGCGCCTGGCCCAGTTCGGTCATCAGCGCGTCGTTGAGCGCGTTCAGCGCCTTCGGTCGGTTCAGCGTGATGATGCCGACCTTCTCGGCCTCGATGCGCACTTCGATGTTCTCGTAGCTCATGCGTGTCTCCTTGAAACGAACAATGGGGGATGCGCCGGCTACTGCGGATGCAGCCAGGCGGCCAGCTTCGCGGGATCCTGTGCGAACAGGCGCCAGGTCGTGACGCCCGCGGGCAGCGTGAGCGGCAGTCGCAGCAGGCGGCGGTCGCGGGCGACCAGGGCGGTGGCCTTGCGCAGCGGCCCGAGATAGAGCGCGAGGTCGTCGAGCCGCGTCAGGCGCCAGCCCTGCGCCGGCCGGCCCCTGGCCGCCGGCAGCTCGATGCCGAGCCACTCGTCGTTGGCCGAGAAGCCCGCCTGCTCGGCGGCGCCGCCGCGCAGCACCACCTTGATCTGCACGCTGCCGCTCGTTTCGGCGACGCGCACGCCCAGTTCCTGCGCGCGCTGCGCCGGATCGTCGAGTGCCGCCACGCCGTGGGCGCGCAGCAGGTCCGACAAGGGCAGTTCGTCGGTCGAGTGGACCCAGCTTGCGATCTCCTGCGCGAACGATCGGCCGCCGACCGTCTCGAGCGCGTCGGCGATGTCGGCTTCGGCGATCGGCCCCCCGCCGGTCTGCTGCCAGAGCAGGCGCATCACGTCGTCGAGCGTGCCCTTGCCTTCGGAACGCAGCGTGAGGTCGAGGCACATCGCGACCAGTGCGCCCTTGGTGTAGTAGCTGACCGTGGCATTGGGCGTCTGCTCGTCCTGGCGGTAGTACTTGATCCAGGCGTCGAAGCTGGCCTGGGCCACCGACTGCAGCTGCCGGCCCGGCGTCTGCAGCACCTGGTTGATGGTCTTGTTGACGAGGCGCAGGTAGGTGGCGTCGTCGACGCGGCCGGCACGACGCAGCAGCAGGTCGTCGTAGTAGCTGGTGAAGCCCTCGAAGAACCACAGCAGCCCGGTGTAGTTCTCGCGCCCGTAGTCGTAGCGCGCGAACTCGACCGGACGCAGCCGCTTCACGTTCCAGGTGTGGAAGTACTCGTGGCTGACCAGGCCCAGCAGCGTCGTATAGCCCTCGGGCTGCTTGCGGGCCTCGCGCTGCGGCAGGTCGCGCCGGGTGCAGATCAGCGCCGTCGAATGGCGGTGCTCGAGCCCGCCGTAGCCGTCGTCGACCGCGTTGAGCATGAACACATAGCGGTCGTGCGGCGGCTTCGGCCCGCCGCGCTTGCCGACCTTGTCGCCGTGCCAGAAGCGCATCTGCGCCTCGCAGATGGCGCGGGTGTCGGCGATCAGCCGCTCGCCGTCGAAGGAGGCCGGCGCGCCCGCGACCACGAAGCGGTGCGGGACGCCGCAGGCCTCGAACTCGGCGCTCCAGAACGGCCCCATCTCGACCGGGCTGTCGGCCAGTTCGTCGTAGTGGGACGCGAGGTAGCTGCCGAAGCCATGGCGGTCGACGCGCGAGGGCTGCAGCGCGGTGGCGC
Source organism: Variovorax sp. P4_B11 (assembly GCF_056402355.1). Lineage (NCBI taxonomy): Bacteria > Pseudomonadati > Pseudomonadota > Betaproteobacteria > Burkholderiales > Comamonadaceae > Variovorax > Variovorax sp. P4_B11. The sequence goes on along the minus strand of NZ_JBFUHO010000006.1, from coordinate 124,145 downwards.
AGGACCAGCGCGCGCCGTCCGCGACCGCCGGCGGTGCCACCACCTCGAGCAGGTGCGGCGTGTCGGCCTGGCCTTCGACCTGCAGGCACACGCTGGTGCCGTTGAAGAAGCCGCGGTCGGCGTCCAGCCAGGCGGTGCGCACCGAGTTGTCGTAGGCGCAGATCTCGTAGCGCAGCACCAGCGGCTTGGCCGGCGTGCAGTCGACCTCCCAGCCGGCCTTGTCGAGCTGGCGCACCGCCAGCTTTCGTCGTCCCTGCTGGGCCCGCAGCTGCTGGAGGTTTTTCGAGAACTCGCGCAGCAGATAGCTGCCCGGGATCCAGGCGGCGAGCGTCACGCGCTGCAGCACGGCCGGTTCGGCGACGGTCAGCGTGATCGCGAACAGGTGCGCCTTGCGGTCCGCGCACTCGACACGGCAGTGGATGGCCGGCGTGGCCATCAATTGAGCGCGGCGAGTTGCTTCTCGACCTGCGCAGCCGGGATCGCGCCCGGTGTGCGCGTGCCGTCGCTGAAGATCAGCGTCGGCGTGCCGGTGATGTTGTACTTCTGGCCGAATTCGCGGTTGCGCGTGAGCGCCGCGGTGTCGCACTCGGCGGCTGCGGGGGCGACGCCGCGCTGCATCCAGTCGTCCCACGACCTGGCCTTGTCCTTGGCGCACCAGATGTTGCGCGCCTTGACCACCGAATCGGGTCCCAGCACCGGATAGAGGAAGAGCTGGATCGTGATGTTGTCGACCTTGGTCAGATCGCGCTCGAACTGCTTGCAATAACCGCAGTTGGGGTCGGCGAACACCGCCAGCCGGCGCTTGCCGTTGCCGCGCACGATCTTGATCGCGTCCTTGGCCGGCAGCTTGTCGAAGGCCACCTGGCTGAGCTTCTCGATCCGCTCCTCGGTCAGGTTGCGGCGTTCCTTGACGTCGATCAGGTTGCCCTGCAGCAGGTAGTTGCCCTGCTCGTCGGTGTAGAAGATCTCGAAGCCGTTGACCCGCACTTCATAGAGGCCGGGGATCGGCGCCTTCGTGATCTCGTCGATGTTGGCGAACTGAGGGATCTTTGCGGCGAGGTTCTTGCGGATCTCCGCCTCGCCGGCCGTCGCCGTCAGCGCCGTTGCGAACATCAGGATGGCCAGGGCGGCGAAGAGGGGGCGGGCAGGGTGCTTCATGGTGTGTTCCGGGAATTCACTGCAGGCCCATGGCCTGGCGTGCGATCCAGTTCTTGACGAGCCGCGTGCGGTCGAAACCGCGCATGCCCCAGTTGCGCAGCGCCGGCAGGGGGTCCGCGCTGTGGGCGAAGAGTTGCTGCAGGCCGTCGGTGGCCAGGCTCATCGACAGCACGTCAGTGCGGCGCGCGCGCTCATAGCGCCGCAACAGCCGGGCGTCGCCCACGCTGCGCCAGTAGTCGCGGGTCCGGATGACCTCGGCCAATGCCGCGACGTCGGCCAGGCCGAGGTTGAGGCCCTGGCCGGCCAGGGGATGGACCGTGTGGGCGGCGTCGCCGGCCAATGCCCAGGCCGTGCCGTCGTCGAAGCTGCCGGTCCAGCGGTCGGCGATGGCGCGTTGCAGCGGCCAGCCCGAACGCCCGCTGGTGAGCTTGAAGGCGCCGAGCGCATCGTGGCTGGCTTCGCGCAGTGCGGTGCTGAATTCGTCGGCCGACTGCGCCAGCAGGGCCGGCGCCCGGAACTGGTCGACCGACCAGACGAGCGCCAGCGATCGATCGGTGTCGCCCAGTGGCAGCAACGCCAGCACTTCGCCCTTGTCGTTGAACCATTGACGCGCAATGCCGTCGTGCGCCTGCTCGGCCTCGAGCCGGGCCGCGATGGCGTGCTGCGCATAGCGGGTGACTTCATAGCCGACACCGAGTGCGTCGCGGGTGGCGCTGATGCGGCCTTCGCAGACCACCGTCAGCGCTGCCGGCACCGGCGCGGTCACGACGTCGATCCGGGGCTGGAAGCGCACCGCATCGCCGAGCTGCTGCTCGAGCGCGGGCACATCGACGATCCAGGCCAGCGCATCGACCTTCTGGCGCGCGGCCGAAAACTGCACCCGGCCGCCTTCGTCGCCATGCACCAGCATCTCGCGCACCGGCGTGGCGTGCGCGGCATCGGGCCAGGCGCGAAGCGATTCGAGCAGGGTCTTCGAGGCGGCGTTGAGCGCGTAGGCGCGGACGTCCTGGCCGGCCGGCTGCGCGGCCGGCGCCACCAGCGCCACGCGCACGCGTTCTCGGGCCAGCAGCAGCGCCAGCGTGCGGCCGACGATGCCCGCGCCGCGAATGCAAACCTCAGGAGGGAGAGCCATCGCCGGATTGTAGGAGCAGGCTCGGCCGGCGGCGGGGTGCGGGACAATCGCGCTTCTTGAAAAAGGATCCAACCCGTGAATGTTGCCGATTTCGACCTCCAAGCCACCATCGCCCGCCTGTTCGTCTACCCGGTCAAGTCCTGCGCCGGCGTCGAGCTCGACGAGGCCCTGCTGATCGAGACCGGCCTGGAGTTCGACCGCGCCTGGATGGTGGTGGATGCGGCGGGCGAGTTCGTTACCCAGCGCGAGCTGCCGCGCATGGCGCTGATCCGGCCGCAGCTGAAGCAGTCCGAAATGGTGTTGCGTGCGCCGGGCATGCTGGCGCTGCACATCGCCTTCGACCGGGTCGAGCAGCCGACGCGGGTCAAGGTCTGGCAGGACGAGGTGGCGGCCTACGACATGGGCGACCTCGCCGCCCAGTGGTTCAGCGACTTCCTGTCGGAGCCCGGCCACCCGCGGCCATTGCGCATGGCGAGGTTCGACCCGGAGCAGCAGCGCCTGTCGGGCCTGAAATGGACCGAGGGCGTCGAGGCGCCGAACCAGTTCGCCGACGGCTTCCCGCTGCTGGTGGCGAGCGAGGGCTCGCTGGCCGAGCTGAACGCGAAGCTGGTCGCGGCCGGCCACCCGGCGGTCGGCATCGAGCGCTTCAGGCCCAACCTCGTGCTGGCGGGCGTGGAAGCGCACGACGAGGACCGGGTCGAGACGATGCACATCGCCACGGCCGAGGGCGAGGTGCTGCTGCGCCCCGTCAAGCCCTGCTCGCGCTGCCCGATTCCCGACATCGACCCGAAGACCGCGGTCAGCAGTCCGGAGGTGGGCGACATGCTGCGCACCTACCGTTCGGATGCGCGGGTCGGCGGCGCGATCACTTTCGGCATGAACGCGATCGTGCTGCAGGGCGTGGAACACCAGCTCAGGCGCGGGCAGGAAGTGCGGGCGAACTACCGGTTCGAGTGAAGGCGCCCGGCGCCGGGCTCTAGAAGATCACGCCGGCGCATAGCACGATGTTCGCGTAGGGCGTGCATTCGCCGGTGCGGACGATCGCCTTCGCTTGGGCGCTCAGTCGCTTCAGCTCCTCGTGCGTGAGGGTCTCCGGCACGACGTCCAGCTGACCCGCGCACCAGTCGGGCAAGGTGCCGGCCGGCAGCTGCGCGACGGCTTCCCGCGCCAGCCACGCGCGCTCCACCTGCATCTCGGACAACACCGCCTTGAGCACGTCGGCCAGCCGCGGCACGCCGGGGGTCAGCGCCAGGTCGATGCGACGCGGACCCTCGGGAATCGGCAGGCCGGCGTCGCCGATGACCAGCATGTCTCCGTGGCCGAGGGAGGCGATGACCTGGGAGAGTTCGGCGTGCAGCAGGGGCGAGCGTTTCACAGCGCAATCCAGTCGGGTGGCAGCGGACTCCGCAGCACGGCGTCGCGCTGCGGAATGGAAGGCTGGGCACCGGGCTGCGTGATGCACAGCGCGGCGGCCCGGATGCCGAGGCGCACGGCCTCGTCGAACGACCGGCCTTCGCCCAGCGCGACGGCCAGCGCGCCGAGAAAGGTGTCGCCCGCCGCCGTGGTGTCGACCGCCTGCACCTTGGGCGCCGGATGGTGGCGCGCGCCATCGGCGTCGACCGACACGGCGCCCAGCGCGTCGAGGGTGACGACCACGCGCACCGGCCCGCGCGCCCGCAGCGCTTGGCCCGCCGCAGCGGCTTCGTGCGGACGGGCGACGGGCAAGCCGCTCAGCGTCTGCGCCTCGATCTCGTTGACCACCAGCGTGTCGATCCGCTGCCACATCGGCTCGGGGATGGCCTCGACCGGCGACGGATTCAGCAGCACCTTGCAGCCCGTCTCGTGCGCCACCGCGATGGCGTGCTCGACCTGCGCCATCGGCGTCTCGAACTGCGCCACGAGAAAGTCTGCGCCCTGCAATTGCTGGCGCAGCGCCGCCGCGTCGATCTCGACCCGCCCATTGGCACCCGCGATCAACACGATGCGGTTCTGGCCGCTGTCCTCGACCATGACCAGCGCCGTGCCCGTCGGCTCCGATGGATCGGTGCGCAGCGCGGCGGTGTCGATGCCGTCGCGCTGCAGCGCATCGCGCAGCGCCTGGCCATGCGCGTCGGCGCCGACGCAGCCGATCATGCGCACGCGTGCGCCTTCTCGCGCGCAACTCACCGCCTGGTTGGCGCCCTTGCCGCCGGGAATCGTGGCGATCGAACGACCGGGTAGGGTTTCGCCCGCGGCCGGCGCGTGCGGAACGCGCAGTACCAAGTCCATGTTGAGACTGCCGAGCACCACGATCAGTGGCGGCGGATGGTTGGAAGATGGCGAGGAGCTCACGGGGTGCGGGACCTGGATGTCGGAATTGAAGAGGAGGGTGCGTCGCTCGGCCGCGTGGGTTTCTCGTGGACTGCACGCGGCGCGGTCGACGCGCGCACGCGCAACTCGGGCTGCAGCACCACCTTGCGGGCATCGCGGCGGCGGCCGCCCACGCGCTCGAGCAGCATGTCGACCGCCAGCGCGCCGATGCGCTCCTTGGGCTGTGCCACGGTGGTCAGCGGCGGGCTGGTGTAGGCGGAGAGCTCGATGTCGTCGAAGCCCACCACCGAGAGTTCGTCGGGCACCCGCACGCCGCTCTCGTGCGCGGCGCGCAGCGCGCCGATGGCCATCAGGTCGTTGCAGACGAACACCGCCGACGGCGCGCTCTCGGTGCGCAGAATGGCATGCATCGCCTCGTAGCCGCCCTGGCTGGTGAAGCCGCCGCGCCAGAGCAGGGTGTCGGCCTTCGCGATGTCGGGCGTGGCGCCGGCTTCGGCGAGCGCCATGCGCCAGCCTTCGATGCGTTGCTCGCTCGGCATCACGCCGGCCGGTCCACCGATGCAGGCGATGCGCTTGTGGCCCAGCGACAGCAGGTGCCGAACCGCAAGCAGGCCGCCCTGCATGTGCGCGGTCTCGACCAGGTCGCAGCTCGGGTCGGCGATCTCGCGGTCGACCAGCACGGTGGGGATCCGCAGGCCGCGCAGCTGCGTCACGAGCGAGTCGTCGTCGCCGGTCGACACCACGATCAGTCCATCGATGCGGCGCTCGGCCAGCACCTTCAGGTAGACGCTCTGGCGATGCGACTCGTCGTCGGTGTTGCACAGCACCAGCGTGTAGCCGGCGCCGAAGCAGCGGTCTTCGACGACCCGCACGATCTCGGCGAAGTAGGGGTTCGAGCTGTTCGGAATCAGCATGCCGAGGGTCGAGGTGGTGTTGCTCTTCAGGCTGCGCGCGACCGCGCTCGGCACGTAGCCGAGTTCGCGGATCGCGAGCTCTACGCGCTCGCGCCCCTTGGCGCTCACGTGGCGGGTGTCGTTGACCACGTGCGAGACGGTGGTCACCGAGACCCCGGCGTGCAACGCGACATCCTTGATCGTGGCCATGCGTTTCGTTCCCTTTCTTTAGTTGCTCCACCGCGCTTGGCGCGACCCGCGATGCATGAGACCGGCACAGTCCGAGACCAGGGATACCGCGGAACCGGCTTTGCCGGGCCGCTGGTATCGCCCCCTTGAGGGGGAGGCGCCGCAGGCGCTTCGGGGGTGCTTCATTTCAAGCTTGACGGCGTTCCGCGCGGCGCTGGCGCAGTGTGTCGATGATGACTGCGGCGACGATCACGGCGCCGGTGATGATGCGCTTGCTCGGCTCGCTCGCGCCGACCTGCGCCAGGCCGGCCTCGAGCACCGCGATGATCAGCACGCCGAAGAAGGTGTTGACCACCGAGCCGCGTCCGCCCATCAGGCTGGTACCGCCGATGACCACCGCCGCGATCACCTGCAGCTCGATGCCGACGCCCGCATTCGGGTCGGCCGCTTCGAGTCGGGCCGACTGCATCAGACCCGCGAGGCCGGCCATCAGCCCGGTCAGCGCGAAGACGATGATCCGGATCGGCCGCGGATCGATGCCCGCCAGGCGCATGGCTTCCTCGTTGGTGCCGATGCCCACCACGTAGCGGCCGAACACTGTGCGCGTGAGTACGACCTGGCCCACGATCACCAGCAGCACCGCCAGCACGAAGGCCGCCGAGATGCCGCCGATCCACGGCGCCGCGAGGCCCGAGATGGCGTCGCCGACGTACTGCGTGCGCGAGCCGGTGACCAGGTAGGCGCCGCCGCGCACCGCCTCGAGCATGCCGAGCGAGACGATGAAGCTCGGCAGCCGCCAGGCCACCGACACCGCGCCGGTGATGGCTCCGCAGGCCAGGCCGGTGGCGAGGCCGAGCGCCGCGGCAGCCGGCACCGGCAGCTTCCATTCGAGGATCGCGGCGGCCGCGACTGCCGCGCTGAGCGCGAGCACCGAGCCCACCGACAGATCGATGCCCGCGATGATCAGCACGAAGGTCATGCCCACCGCCATCACCGCCAGCGCGGGGATCTCGTTGGCGATGGTGACGAAGGTCTCCACCGTGAGGAAGTATTCGCTCAGGCTGCCGAACAGAGCGATCATGCCGGCCAGCACCACGGCCAGGCCGATGTAGGTGCCGAGCTGTCCGCGCAGCGAGCCGGCGGCGGACCCGGAGGGCACGCTCGGAGGGACGGTGGTGTTCGTGGTCATGAGAGAGAAGAGGAAATGGAAGGGGCGGCGTGGCGGCCGGCCTCGGAGCCCGCATCGCCGAAAGCCGCGGCCAGCAGCGATTGCTGGTCCCAGCCGCCGCGCTCGAACACCGCCACCAGCCGCCCCGCATGCATCACGCCGATGCGGTCGCACATGGCCATCAGTTCGCGCAGGTCGCTCGACACCATCAGCAGCGCGCGGCCGGCGTCGGTCATGCGGTCGAGCTCGGCATACAGGTCGGCGCGCGCACCCACGTCGACGCCGCGTGTCGGCTCGTCGAGCAGCAGAACCTTGCAGTCGCGATGCAGCCAGCGCGCGAACACCACCTTCTGCTGGTTGCCGCCGCTCAGCGTGGCAACGACCTGTTCTTCGCTGCGCGAGCGAATGCGCAGCGTCTGCACCAGCCGGCGCGCAATGCCGCGCTCGCGCGCGTTGTGCAGCCAGCCGCCGCTCGACAGCGCGCCCAGGTCGCTCAGCGTGGCGTTGACGCGGATCGACTGCGGCATCAAGAGGCCCTGCGACTTGCGGTCCTCGCTGACCAGTCCGATGCCGGCGCGAATGGCTTGCATCGGCGAACGCCAGCGACCGCTGCCGGCATCGGGCGAACGCGCGCCGGGCCAGTGGAGCGTGATCGCGCCCCGGTCCGCGCGGTCGGCGCCGAACAGCAGGCGCACCAGCTCGGTCCGGCCCGAGCCGACCAGGCCGGCGATGCCCATGATCTCGCCGGCGCGCAAATCGAGATCGACGTCGCGCACCACCTGGGCACGCCCGATGCCGCGGGCGCTCATCAGCACCGCGCCGCCGACCCGCCGTGGCCGGCCTTCGTGCTCGTGCACCGCGCGGCCGACCATGCGTTCGACCAGCTCGGATTCGCGCACGCCGGCCATCGGGCGCACGTCGACCAGCCGGCCGTCGCGCAGCACCGCCACCCGGTCGGCGATGCGCTGCAGTTCCTCGAGCCGGTGAGAGACGTAGACGATGCCCACGCCGCGCGCCTTCAACCGCTCGATCTGCTCGAACAGGTGCGAGGTCTCGCGCGGCGTGAGCATCGCCGTCGGCTCGTCGAGGATCAGCACGCGCGTGTCGTCCTGCAGGTTGCGCGCGATCTCCACCATCTGCTGCTGGCCGATGCCCAGCCGCGACACCGGCGTCGCGGGGTCGATGTGCGCCATGCCGATCTTGGCCAGCTGCAGCCGCGCGGCCTCGTGCAGCGGCGCCCGGCGCAGCCAGCCCAGGCGCTGCGGCAGGCGATCGAGCAGCAGGTTCTCGGCCACCGACAGCGTCGGCACCAGGCCCAGTTCCTGAATCACCATGCGCACGCCCTGCGCTTCGGCCGCGCGCCGCGAGCCGGGCGCGAACGCCTCGCCGCCGAGCCGCATGTGGCCGCGCGTGGGCGAGACCAGCCCGCAGACGATCTTCGACAGCGTGCTCTTGCCCGCGCCGTTCTCGCCGGTGAGCGCCAGCACTTCGCCGGCCCCCAGTGCCAGGCTCACGCCCTCGAGCACCGGCGCGGCGTAGTCCTTGCCGATGTCGTGCAGCGCCAGCAGCGCGGGCCGGCCGGCGGGCGTGGCTTCGGTCATGGCGGCGAATCCGAAGATGCCTGGCCTACTTCGAGTCCTTGGTGACCAGCACCACGTCGGTCTTGATCACGGCCGGCATGGCCGATTGAGGCTGCTTGTCGGCCAGCGCCTTGAGGGCGGTCTCGATGCCGAACACCGCCTGCTTGGCGGCGAACTGGTCGGCCGTGGCCAGCACCCGGCCGTCGGCCAGCATCGGCTTGATGGCGCCGATGTTGTCGTAGCCCACGACCAGCACCTTGCCGGTCTTGCCGGCGGCCTTGACCGCCGCCACCGCGCCCAGGGCCATGCTGTCGTTGCCGGCCAGCAGCGCCTTGAGGTCGGGATGCTCGCGCAGCATGCCGGCCGCCACCGTGTTGCCCTTGTCGATCTCCCACTGGCCCGACTGCACGCCGACCACGGTCACGCCCGCGGCCTTCATCGCGTCCTGGTAGCCCAGCGTGCGCTGCTGTGCGTTGAAGGTGGTCGACACGCCTTCGATGATGCCCACCTTGTCGCCGGCCTTCAGGCTCTTGGCGAGGTAGTCGCCGACCAGCTTGGCGCCGGCGCGGTTGTCGGGGCCCACGAAGGGCACCTGGATGTTCTTTTCCTTCAGTGCTGCGGCGTCCAGCTGGTTGTCGATGTTGACGACCAGGATGCCCTTGTCGATGGCCGCCTTGACCGCCGGCACCAGCGCCTTCGAATCGGCCGGCGCGATCACCAGCGCGTTGACCTTCTGCGCCGCCATCTGCTCGACCATCTTGATCTGCGCGGCGGTGTCGGTCTCGTCCTTGATGCCGTTGGCCATCAGCGTGTAGTCCGAGGCATGGGCCTTCTGGTGCGCCTTGGCGCCGTCTTCCATCGTCAGGAAGAACTCGTTGGCCAGCGATTTCATGACCAGCGCGACCTTGGGCTTGTCCTGCGCGAAGGCGGGCGATGCGGCGATGGCGCCCAACAGCGAGAGGACGGCGGCGCTTTGCAGGGTGCGGCGGGTGAACTTCATGGTGTTTGTCTCCTGGGGTTGTGAATCGATGACCGATCTTCCGGCCCGCGCTGATATTAGGTGACGAAAACGTTTGCGCAAACGATTGCTAATCGGGTTTAACCCTGAGTCTTGCGCTGCGGCGGCCGACCGGCCAAAGGCCTGCCGGACCGGCCGCGGGCCGTGCTCGCCTAAAATGCCCGGTTGACCTGAGGACACTCCCAATGAGTTTGCAATGCGGCATCGTCGGCCTGCCCAACGTCGGTAAATCCACCCTTTTCAACGCCCTGACCAAGGCCGGCATCGCGGCCGAGAACTATCCGTTCTGCACCATCGAGCCGAACGTGGGCGTGGTCGAGGTGCCCGATCCCCGGATCGCCGCATTGAGCGAGATCGTCCAGCCCGAGCGCGTGGTGCCGGCGATCGTCGAGTTCGTCGACATCGCGGGCCTGGTGGCCGGTGCCAGCCAGGGCGAAGGCCTGGGCAACCAGTTCCTGGCCCACATCCGCGAGACCGACGCGATCGTCAACGTGGTGCGCTGCTTCGAGGACGACAACGTGATCCACGTGGCCGGCAAGGTCGACCCGATCTCCGACATCGAGGTGATCCAGACCGAGCTCTGCCTGGCCGACCTGTCGACGGTCGAGAAGGCGCTGCACCGCCACACCAAGACCGCCCGCTCGGGCGACAAGGAGGCCATCAAGCTGGTGGCCCTGCTCGAGAAATGCCAGGCGGCGCTGAACCAGAACAAGCCGGTGCGCGCGATCGAGTTCAGCAAGGAAGACAGGCCGCTGGTCAAGCAGTTCTCGCTGATCACCGCCAAGCCCGCGATGTTCGTCGGCAATGTGGCCGAAGACGGCTTCGAGAACAATCCCTTCCTCGATCGCCTGCGCGAATACGCGGCGGCGCAGAACGCGCCGGTGGTCGCCATCTGCGCCAAGATCGAGGCCGAGCTGGCCGACATGGACGACGAGGACCGCGCCATGTTCCTGGCCGAGATCGGCCAGGAGGAGCCGGGCCTGAACCGCCTGATCCGCGCCGCCTACACGCTGCTGGGTCTGCAGACCTACTTCACGGCCGGCGTCAAGGAAGTGCGCGCCTGGACGATCCACATCGGCGACACCGGCCCGCAGGCGGCCGGCGTGATCCACACCGATTTCGAGAAGGGCTACATCCGCGCCCAGACCATCGCCTTCAACGACTTCATCGCCTTCAAGGGCGAGCAGGGCGCCAAGGACGCGGGCAAGATGCGTGCCGAGGGCAAGGACTACGTCGTCAAGGACGGTGACGTCATGAACTTCCTGTTCAGCTCCTGAGCGGCCCCATGATCAAGGTCCATCACCTCAACAACTCGCGCTCGCAGCGCGTGCTCTGGCTGCTCGAGGAACTCGAACTGCCCTACGAGGTCGTGCACTACCAGCGCGACGCCCAGACCATGCTCGCGCCGCCCGAGCTCAAGAAGGTGCATCCGCTCGGCAAGTCGCCGGTGGTGACCACCGACGAGGGCCTGACGCTGGCCGAATCGGGCGCCATCATCGAGACCCTGGTCGAGCGCTACGGCGACGGCCGGCTGGCGCCCGCGGCCGGAACACCCGAGGCTCTGCGCTATCGCTACTGGCTGCACTACGCGGAAGGCTCCGCCATGCCGCCGCTGCTGCTCAAGCTGATGTTCGACCGGGTCGAAAACGCGAAGATGCCTTTCTTCGCCAGGCCGATCGCGCGGGGCATCGCGCAGAAAGCCAAGGCCGCCTTCATCCTGCCGAACCTGAAGACGCACCTCGATTTCATGGAAGGCGAACTCGGCAAGAACGAATGGTTCGCCGGCGAAGCGTTCAGCGGCGCCGACATCCAGATGAGTTTTCCGGTCGAAGCCGCGCGGGCCCGCGGCGGGCTCGACGCCGCGCGGCCGAAGCTGATGGCCTGGCTCGAGCGCATCCATGCGCGGCCGGCCTACCAGCGGGCGCTGGAGCGCGGCGGCCCCTACGGCCTGCTGAGTTGAGGCCCGCTCAAGTGTTGGGCCAGATGTACAGCAGCGCCACCGTCATCGTCACGTAGCGCGCGAACTTGCCGATCGCCATGTAGAGCACGCAGGGCCAGAACGGCAGCTTGAGCCAGCCGGCGACTGCGCAGAGCGGATCGCCGACGACCGGCAGCCAGGCCAGCAGGCAGGCCTTGGGCCCGAGCCGCTCGAGCCAGCCCAGCACGCGCAGGTGGTGCTTGGAGTGCGAGTACTTGTCGGCCACCTTGTGGGCGCCGTAGCCCATCCACCAGTCGACCACGCCGCCCAGGGTGTTGCCGATCGTGGCCACGACGACGGCCGACCAGAACATGTCGGGGTTCAGCTTGAGCAGGCCGAACAGCACCGGCTCCGACCCGACCGGCAGCAGCGTCGCCGACACGAAAGCGGCGATGAACACCGTGCTGAGCCCGTACTGCGGAAGCGCCAGGAGCGCAAGGAAGGAGTCGAGCCAGGCTTGCATGTGTGCGCGGAGTATAGAAAGCTACCGATCGCTTCTGCCGTAGGCGAGAACCCTCGGTACGGCCGTCGAGGAGGCGCGAAGGGTGCAAATCGTTTCAGCCGAAGGGGCGGCACGCCGCTACAATCGTGCCTCATTTTTCAGCAGCCCAGCGCTCGCCACCTTCCTCCATGACCCTGCAGATCGGCCACATCGCGCTGGAAAACAGCCTGTTCGTCGCCCCGATGGCGGGCGTCACGGACCGGCCGTTCCGGATGCTGTGCCGCGAACTCGGCGCCGGCTATGCGGTCAGCGAGATGGTCACGTCGCGCAAGGAATTGTGGGGCACGCTGAAGACCTCGCGCCGCGCCAACCACGAAGGCGAGCCGGGCCCCATTTCGGTGCAGATCGCCGGTACCGACGCGGCGATGATGTTTGAGGCAGCGCAATACAACATCGAGCGCGGTGCGCAGATCATCGACATCAACATGGGTTGCCCTGCCAAGAAAGTCTGCAACAAGTGGGCTGGGTCGGCGTTGATGCGCGACGAGCCGCTGGCCCTCGAGATCGTCGAGGCCGTGGTGCGCGCCGCGCTGCCGCACCGGGTGCCGGTCACGCTCAAGATGCGCACCGGCTGGAGCGAGGACCGGCGCAACGCGGTGACGCTGGCGCGGCGCTTCGAGGCCGCCGGCGTGCAGATGCTTACGGTGCATGGCCGCACGCGCGAGCAGGGTTACAAGGGCCAGGCCGAATACGACACCATCGCGGCGGTCAAGGCCGCGGTGCGGATCCCGGTGGTCGCCAATGGCGACATCGTGTCGCCCGAGAAGGCGCGCGACGTGCTTGCCGCGACCGGCGCCGACGCTGTGATGGTCGGCCGCGCGGCACAGGGCCGGCCATGGATCTTCCGCGAGATCGCGCATTTCCTCGCCACCGGCACGCACCTGGCGCCGCCGCTGGTGGCCGAGGTGCGGCGCCTGATGCTCGACCACCTGCAGCAGCACTATGCGCTGTACGGCGACTACAGCGGCGTGCGCACGGCACGCAAGCACATCGGCTGGTACGTGCGGGCGCTGCCGGGCGGCGAGGCGTTCCGCAGCGAGATGAACCTGATCGAGGACTGCGACGCGCAACTGCGCGCGGTGGCCGGCTTTTTCGACACGCTCGCGGGACGCATGGACCGCATCCCGCCGGCCTCGGCGGATGCGCTCGAAACCCTGGACGAGCCATCGGCCGACGCGCTTGCGTGATGCCGGAGAGAACACGAGAGAAGGCAGAGCAAGAGGAGAAAACAAGAAGATCATGAGCAAGAAACATATCGAAGACTGCGTACGCAGCAGCCTGGACAGCTATTTCCGCGACCTCCGCGGCACCGAACCCGACGGCATGTACGAGATGCTGGTGCGCGTCGTCGAGAAGCCCCTGCTCGACGTCGTCATGACGCGCGCCGAGGGCAACCAATCCAAGGCCGCGCAATGGCTCGGCCTCAACCGAAACACCCTGCGCAAGAAGCTGGTCGAACACAAACTGTTGAAGTAACCCCTGATGAACGCACTGATCTCCGTATCCGACAAGACCGGCATCCTCGAATTCGCCCAGGCGCTGCACGCGCTCGGCATCCAGCTGCTGTCCACCGGCGGCACTGCCAAGCTGCTGGCGGATGCCGGCCTGCCGGTGACCGAAGTCGCCGACCACACCGGCTTCCCCGAAATGCTCGACGGCCGCGTCAAGACCCTGCATCCGAAGGTGCACGGCGGCCTGCTGGCGCGGCGCGACATGCCGGCGCACATGGCGGCCTTGAAGGAACACGGCATCGACACCATCGACCTGCTGGTGGTCAACCTCTATCCCTTCGAAGCCACGGTCGCCAAGCCCGGCTGCACGCTCGAGGATGCGATCGAGAACATCGACATCGGCGGCCCGGCGATGGTTCGCAGCGCGGCCAAGAACTGGAAGGATGTCGGCGTGCTGACCGATGCCTCGCAGTATCCGCAGGCGCTGGCCGAACTCAAGGCCGAGGGCAAGCTCAGCGACAAGACCAAGTTCGCTTTCTCGGTGGCCGCCTTCAACCGCATCAGCCAGTACGACGGCGCGATCAGCGACTATCTCTCGGGCATCCAGGAGGACGGCACGCATGCGCTGTTCCCGGCGCAGAGCAACGGCCGCTTCGTCAAGCTGCAGGACCTGCGCTACGGCGAGAACCCGCACCAGCAGGCCGCGTTCTACCGCGACCTGTATCCGGCGCCGGGCTCGCTGGTCACTGCCAGGCAGTTGCAGGGCAAGGAGCTCAGCTACAACAACATCGCCGATGCCGATGCCGCGTGGGAATGCGTGAAGAGCTTCGACACGCCGGCCTGCGTGATCGTGAAGCATGCCAACCCCTGCGGCGTCGCCGTCGGCAAGGACCCGCTCGAGGCCTACAGCAAGGCCTTCAAGACCGATCCGACCTCGGCCTTCGGCGGCATCATCGCCTTCAACCGGCCGATGGACCGGGCCGCGGCCGAAGCAGTCAGCAAGCAGTTCGTCGAGGTGCTGATGGCGCCGGGCTACTCGGCCGAGGCGCTCGAGGTTTTCAAGAGCAAGGTCAACGTGCGCATCCTCGAGATCGCGCTGCCGCCGGGCGGCAAGACCGACTGGGACAACGGCCGCAACGCGGTCGACGTCAAGCGCATCGGCTCGGGCCTGCTGATGCAGACCGCCGACAACCGCGAGCTGGCCATCGACGAGCTCAAGGTCGTCAGCAGGAAGCAGCCGACGCCGCAGCAGCTGCAGGACCTGCTGTTCGCCTGGAAGGTCGCCAAGTTCGTCAAGAGCAATGCGATCGTGTTCTGTGCCGACAGCATGACCATGGGCGTCGGCGCCGGTCAGATGAGCCGGCTCGACTCGGCGCGCATCGCCAGCATCAAGGCCCAGCACGCGAACCTGTCGCTGGCCGGCACCGCGGTCGCGAGCGACGCCTTCTTCCCGTTCCGCGACGGCCTCGACGTGGTGGTCGATGCCGGCGCCACCTCGGTCATCCAGCCGGGCGGCTCGATGCGCGACCAGGAAGTGATCGACGCCGCCGACGAGCGCGGCGTCGTCATGGTTCTATCCGGCGTCCGCCACTTCCGGCATTAATCGCTGCCGTCGGAAAAGCGGTACTTCAGCTGGAAACTGATGGCGCCGTAGAGGCGGTCCTTGATGCTGGGGATGATCGCGATGTTCAGTCCCCAGTGCTTGCCCTCGATCGCCGCGGTCGGGATCAGTGCCGCGAACCAGCCGCCGTTGTTGGTCATCTGGTAGCCGTCGAAGCCGCCCACCACGGCGCCCAGCTTCACGCCGTGGAACTCGAAGGGCATCACGTACAAGCCGATGTAGTGCGAGAGGTCGCGGTCGCTGTTGCGAAACGCGCCGGCCGTGATCGAGTAGGTCTGGTCGATCGGCCACTCGATGCCGATGCCCGGGTTGGCGTCTTCCAGTCCCTTGTCGCGATCGAAGTGCAGCGAGTAGAAGCCCGGGTTGACCCAGACCTGGCTGATATCGACCTGCGCGAGCGCCAGGCCTGGCAGCAGCAGGCTCGCGCCTGCCAGGAGCGATCGCAGCTTCACGGCGCCTACAGCGTCTGGAAGACCTGGCGTGCCGCCTCGACGGTGGCGGCGATGTCGTCCTCGCTGTGCGCGGCGCTCACGAAGCCGGCCTCGTAGAGCGCCGGCGCGATGTAGACGCCGCGCTCCAGCAGGCCGTGGAACAGCGCGTTGAACTTCGCGCCGTCGCTCTTCATCACGGCCGTGTAGTTCTGCGGCAGCGCGTCGAGCAGGAAGAAACCGAACATGCCGCCCTCGCTGTCGGCGCTGAAGGGCACGCCTTCGGCGGCTGCTGCCGCCTTCAGGCCGTCGACCAGCGAGCGGGTCTTCGCAGCCAGCGCTTCGTAGAAACCGGGCCTGGCGATCTCCTTCAGGGTGGCGAGCCCGCAGGCGGTCGCCACCGGATTGCCCGAGAGCGTGCCGGCCTGGTAGACCGGCCCCATCGGCGCCAGCTGTTCCATGATCGCGCGCGGGCCGCCGAAAGCCGCCAGCGGCATGCCGCCGCCGATCACCTTGCCGAGCACCGTGAGGTCGGGCGTGACGCCGAGCACGCCCTGGGCGCCGCGCAGCCCGACGCGGAAGCCGGTCATCACCTCGTCGAACACCAGCAGCGCGCCGTACTGCGTGCACAGCTCGCGGCAGCGCTTCGCGAAGGCCGCGCTGGCGCGCACGAAGTTCATGTTGCCGGCGATCGCCTCGATCATCAGGCAGGCGATCTCGTGGCCGTGCAGCGTGAAGGCTTCCTCGAGCTGCGCGAGGTTGTTGTACTCGAGCACCAGCGTGTGCTGCACCACCTCGGGCGGCACGCCGGCCGAGGTCGGATTGCCGAAGGTCGCGAGGCCCGAACCGGCCTTGACCAGCAGGGCGTCGGCGTGGCCGTGGTAGCAGCCTTCGAACTTGATGATGTACTTGCGGCCGGTGGCGCCGCGGGCCAGGCGCAGCGCGCTCATCGCGGCCTCGGTTCCCGAGCTCACGAGCCGCACCATCTCCATCGACGGCACCAGCGCGAGGATGGCTTCGGCCAGCTCGATCTCGCGCTCGGTCGGGGCGCCGAAGGAGAAGCCCTCGGTGACGGCGCGCTGCACCGCCTCGACCACCGCCGGATGGCCATGGCCGAGGATCATCGGGCCCCAGGAACCGATGTAGTCGATGTAGCGCTTGTCGTCGGCGTCCCAGAAATAGGCGCCCTGTGCGCGCTTCACGAAGCGCGGCGTGCCGCCGACCGCCTTGAAGGCCCGCACCGGCGAATTCACGCCCCCGGGGATGACGGCGCGGGCGCGCTCGAAGAGGATTTCGTTCTGGTCAGTGGCGTTCATGGCGTTTGCGTTCATTGTTCATGTGCGTTCGATCCTGCGCGGCCGGCGCAGTCCGGCCGCCCTTCGTGAAACACCGCGGAACCGGCTCCGCCGGGCCGCTGGTGTTGCCCCCGGCAGGGGGTGGGCGGGCTACACGCAGTGAGCCCAACCTGGGGGCGAGCAACATTGTCACCGCGGAACCGGCTTTGCCGGGCCGCTGGTGTTGCCCCCGGCAGGGGGTGGGAGGGCTACACGCAGTGAGCCCGACCTGGGGGCGAGCTAATGCCTGGTGTCGTGCGGGGGAAGGGCGAAGTCGGTCGGCGACGCGAGGTCGTCATTGTCCTCGCCCTCGTCCTCCTCCGGCTGGGCCCAGAACAGGCGGTCGGGCAGCACATGGCCCATGCCGGGACGGAAGCCGGCGTCGAGGCAGCGGTCCATGTAGCTCAGCGCCTCGCTGGTGGCAGCGACGAGGTCGGTGCCGCTCGCGAGCAGCGCCGCGAGCGCGGCCGACAAGGTGTCGCCGGCCCCTGCGAACACGGCGTCGAGCCGCTCGTACTTCTCGCTCGCGAGCACCGCCTGCGGCGAGGCCAGCACGTTGTCGATGAACTGGTCGGGCAGCATCAGTCCGGTGACCAGCGTGTAGGGCACGCCGACCTCGCCCGCGGCCATCGCGATGTCGCGCGCGGTGGGCGGCCGCTCGCCGGTCCAATCGGGCAGCAGCCAGCGCCACAGCGTGCTGTGGTTGCCGACCAGCACCGTGGTCTGCGGCAGCACCAGTTCGCGGAAGGCGTCGAGGTAGGCCTCGATCTCGGCGTCCTCCCACCACGAGAGGTTCGGCATGTAGGCGACGACCGGCACCTCGGGGTAGTCGGTCGCGGTCTCGGCCACAGTGCTGAGGTTCTCGGGCGAGCCGACGAAGCCGACCTTGATCAGTTGCACCTCGACGTCCTCGAGGATCGAGCGCGCCTGCTCGGCCACCGCCTCCTCGTCGAAGGCGAAGTGATCGAAGATCTCGGCCGTGTCGCGTGCATACGCGCCGGTGACCACCGCCAGCATGTGGGCGCCGACCGAGGCCATGGCCAGGGCGTCGCCGCCCAGGCCGCCGGCCCCGCTCGGGTCGCTGGCATTGAAGACCAGCACGCAGGGCGGATTCAAATCGCCTTCCGCGACTTCTTCCTCGTCCGAGGGGTCGCTAAGATCACTGGTTTTGCGATCGTGCTCTGGTGGTAGTAGGTAAGTTTTCATACTCAAATCAGGGCTCACTGGATGGTGGCATATCTGAGACGCTTGTCACGTGATTTGCTGATACGTTTGGATACGATCGTTGCATTTGATGAACAGGGACCTTAAGCTGCGATGAATACGAAAACCTGGATGTGCCTGATTTGCGGGTGGATCTATGACGAATCGGTCGGTGTGCCGGAAGATGGTATTGCGGCCGGCACGGCATGGGCGGATGTTCCGATGAACTGGACCTGCCCGGAATGCGGGGCACGCAAGGAAGATTTCGAGATGGTTGAGATCTGAAGCATGGCATAGGGCCGCGCTTCCTGTGCCTCTGATGGGTACAGCGGTCGACAAGTGTCACAAGGAGCGGTGCGAAATGAGCGCGAATGGATCTGGCTACAAGGTGCTCGTCATCGACGACAGCAACACCATTCGGCGCAGCGCCGAGATCTTCCTCAAGCAGGGCGGCCACGAAGTCCTGCTGGCCGAAGACGGCTTCGACGCCTTGTCGAAGGTCAACGACCACAAACCGCACCTGATCTTCTGCGACATCCTGATGCCGCGGCTCGACGGCTATCAGACCTGCGCCATCATCAAGCGCAACGCCACCTTCTCCAACGTCCCTGTCGTCATGCTGTCCTCCAAGGATGGCGTCTTCGACAAGGCGCGCGGTCGCATGGTCGGCTCGCAGGACTACCTCACCAAACCCTTCACCAAGGACCAGCTGCTGCATGCCGTGCAGCAGTTCGGTCTCGTTCAGGAAGCCCAGTAATGGCGATTCGCAAAGTGCTCGTGGTCGACGATTCGAAGACGGAACTGGTGTTCCTGACCGACCTGCTCCAGAAGAACGGCTTCTCGGTCAAGACGGCCGAGAACGCGGACGACGCCATGCGCCGGCTCGAGGAAGAGCAGCCCGACCTGATCCTGATGGACGTCGTGATGCCGGGCCAGAACGGCTTTCAGCTCACGCGCGCCATCGCCCGCAACCCGCAGTACGCGGCGGTGCCGATCATCCTGTGCACCAGCAAGAACCAGGAAACCGATCGCGTCTGGGGCATGCGCCAGGGCGCGCGCGATTACATCGTCAAGCCGGTGAACGCCGCCGAGCTGATGGCCAAGATCAGCGCCCTGGCCTGATCGATCGATCCGTTCGCCCATGGCCAACCGCGACGCTCTCCGCGCTTTCCAGTCCCGGCTCGCCAGCCGCCTGCAGGCCGCGCGCACCTCGGATGTCTCTGCCTCGTGGCTCGCGGTGGAGGCGGGCGAATCGAAGTACCTGTTTCCGCTCGGACACGCCGGCGAGATCTTTCCCTGGGTGGCGCCGCAGTCCGTGCCCTACACCGAGCCCTGGTTCCTCGGCGTGGCCAACCTGCGCGGCGGGCTCTACGGCGTCGTGCAGCTGGCGGGCTTCGCCGCCGGTGCCGCCGGTGCCGCCGTGGCGCCGGTGTTGAACGAAGCGACCCGCGCCCAGTCCCGGCTGGTTGCGCTCAACGAGATGCTGGAAGTCAACTGCGCCCTGCTGATCGACCGCCTGGTCGGCCTGCGCGGCGTCGACGCCTTCGTCGCCTCCGAGGCGCCGCGGGACGAATCCCCGCCCTGGCTCGGACATTCGTACACCGACGCCGCAGGCGGCCACTGGCAGGAAATCAACCTCCAGGCGCTTTCGCAGCATCCCCAGTTCCTGAGCATCGGCGCCTGAAGGCCAGCCGAGCACCGTTTACAACCTGAAGGACCGACCGTGAGCTCGATCGCCGACAAGTTCAAGAAATTCCTGCCCCAGGGCGGCAACAGCGTGGCCGTGGGTGGCGACAGCGCAGCCACCCTGTCGCTGGACAGCATCGAAACCGTGCAGACGGGCGAGGACAGGGTCGAGCCCCTGCGGCGCGACGCCATGGCCGAGCCCGAGGCTGCGCCGGTGGCGCAGGCCGCCGACGTCGCGGTGCAGAGCGCGGAAGCCGTGCCGCCGGAGGGCGACGCGGGCGTGGTGCCGCCGCCGGTCGCGCGTTCGAGGCGGTCGCAACGCGCCAGCCCGGCGCGCCAGCAGCGGATTCTCGCGCTGGCCCTCGCGGGCGTGGTGCTGCTGCTGCTGCTGGTCGCCGGCTCCGCCATCCTGCGCGCCGAACGCCTGGCCCAGCAGGTGGCGGCCACCGGCCAGTCGCTGATGCAGTCGCAGCGCCTTGCCAAGTCGGTGTCGCAGGCGCTGGTCGGCAACGTCGCCGCCTTCGCCGAAGTGCGCGACAGCGCCGACGACCTGACCCGCCGCGTGCAGGGCCTGTCGAACGGCGACGATGCGCTCAAGCTGGAGCGCGTCGGCAGCCAGTACGACTCCGAGCTCGGCAAGATCGCACCGCTGGTCGACCGCGCCGACAAGAGCGCCAAGGCCGTGCTGGCGCAGCAGAAGATCCTGACGCAGGTCGGCACCGCGCTGCGCGACATCAACCGCCAGTCGTCGGACCTGCTCGAGATGGCCGAGACCGTGGCCTCGCTCAAGATGCAGCAGAGCGCGACCATTCCGGAGATATCGGCCGCCGGCCAGCTCGTGATGCTGACCCAGCGCATCGGCAAGTCGGCCAACGAGTTCCTGACGGTCGAAGGCGTGAGCCCCGACGCCGTGTTCCTGCTCGGCAAGGACCTGAACAGCTTCCAGGAAATCACCCGCGGCCTGCTCGACGGCAGCCCGCAGCAGCGCCTGCCGGGCACGCGCGACGCGCAGACGCGTCAGCAGCTCGAAGCGATCCTGAAGACCTACGAATCGACCCGCACGCAGGCCGGCGCCATCCTGGGCAACCTGCAGGGCCTGGTCGCCGCGCGCGAAGCGCAGGCCGCGATCCTGGCCGACAGCGAACCGCTGCGCACCGCGCTCGGCGACCTGCAGGAAAAGCTCTCGGCCCGCACCGGTCTCGGCGCCGGCACGGTGGTGATGCTGTTCGTGCTGTCGCTGGCCGCCCTGGCGCTGGCCGGCGCGATCGGCTTCGTGCAGGTGCGCGAAGGCCGCGAACGTGCCGCCGCGGCGGAGCGCGACCGGGTCGAGGCCGAGCGCGTGAGCGAGGACGCGAGCCGCGTCAACGCCGCCAACCAGGCCGCCATTCTTCGGCTGATGAACGAATTGCAGACGGTGGCCGAAGGCGACCTGACGCAGGAAGCCACGGTGACCGAGGACATCACCGGCGCGATCGCCGACTCGGTGAACTACACGGTGGAAGAACTTCGCCTGCTGGTCGGCAACGTGCAGAACACGGCGACCCGCGTGGCGCAGACCACCTCGCAGGTGGAAAGCACCTCGACCGAGCTGCTGGCGGCCTCGACCGAACAGCTGCGCGAGATCCGCGAAACCGGCCAGTCGGTGCTGACCATGGCCGAGCGCATCAACGGCGTGTCCTCGCAGGCGCAGGAATCGGCCACGGTGGCGCGGCAGTCGCTGCAAGCCGCCTCGTCGGGCCTGCAGGCGGTGCAGAACGCGATCGGCGGCATGAACTCGATCCGCGACCAGATCCAGGAAACCTCCAAGCGCATCAAGCGCCTCGGCGAATCCTCGCAGGAGATCGGCGAAATCACCGAGCTGATCTCGGACATTACCGAACAGACCAACGTGCTGGCGCTCAACGCCGCCATCCAGGCCGCCTCGGCCGGTGAAGCCGGTCGCGGTTTCTCGGTGGTGGCGGAGGAAGTGCAGCGGCTGGCCGAACGTTCCGCCGACGCGACCCGCCAGATCTCGGCGCTGGTGAAGGCGATTCAGACCGACACCCAGGATGCGGTGGGCGCCATGGAGCGCTCCACGCAGGGTGTGGTCGAAGGGGCGAAGCTGTCCGACAACGCCGGCACCGCGCTGTCGGAGATCGACCGCGTGTCGCGCCGCCTCGCCGAGCTGATCGAGC
This sequence comes from Variovorax sp. P4_B11, assembly GCF_056402355.1. Classification (NCBI taxonomy): domain Bacteria; kingdom Pseudomonadati; phylum Pseudomonadota; class Betaproteobacteria; order Burkholderiales; family Comamonadaceae; genus Variovorax; species Variovorax sp. P4_B11. Next base: position 102,320 of record NZ_JBFUHO010000006.1, on the reverse strand, counting down.
AGATCTCGCAATCCGCCTCCCGCGAAGCCGATTCGGCCAACGTGGTGGCGGCCAACATCCAGCACATCTTCGCCGTGACCGAGCAGACCGGCGAGGGCACGCGAACCACCGCGCAGCAGGTGCGCGAGCTCTCGCACATGGCCGAAGAGTTGCGCCAGTCCGTGTCTCGTTTCAAGATTGCCTGAACGCCGAGCGCCCAACGTGTCGATCCAAAGCCCCGCCACCGCCCACACAGCCGGCAACGCGCCGGCCACCGAGGATCTTGGGCCACTGGCCTGGGTATTGGGAGAAATCCAGAAGACGCTGGACGGTGTCGGCAAGACGCTGCACCGCTTCGCCCGCGAAGCCGCCACCGCGTTGCCGGGTTCCGAGCTCGACACCGCGCCGCTGCGCCAGGCGCGCCTGCACCTGCACCAGGCGGTCGGCGCGCTGCAGATGGTGGGCCATACGGCGCCGGCCCTGGTGCTGGGCGCGATGGAGTTCGCGGTCCAGAGCTTCGCCACGGAGCCCTTGCGCTGCACCGAGGCCGCGGTCCAGAAGATCGATCGCGCCGGCTTCGCGGTCGCCGACTTCCTGAACGCGATGATCGCCGGCAAGGTGGTCTCCTCGGTGGCGCTGTTCCCGCAGTACCGCGAGGTGCTCGAACTGGTCGGCAACGAGCGGGTGCACCCGGCCGACCTCTGGAGCATGACCTGGCGCTGGGTCGAGATCAAGCCGGCGCCGACCCAGACCGCGCTGGTCTATGACCCGGCCGTCCGCTCCAAGCTCGACCGCGAAGTGCTCAAGGTCGTCAAGAGCGGTGACGACCATGCGGCCCGCCGGCTGCAGGCCCTGTGCCTCGGGCTCGGGCGTGGTGCGTCGATTCCGCGCGTCGCGAGTTTCTGGACCCTGGCGGCCGGCTTCTTCGAAGCGCTGGCGCTGGCGCTGGTTCCGGCCGACGCGCACGTCAAGCGCGCTGCCTCGCGCGTGCTGCTGCAGTACGCCACCCTGGCGCGCGGCGACAACACCGTGTCCGACCGGCTGGGCCAGGACCTGCTGTTCTTCTGTGCGCAGGCCGTGCCGGGCCCGCGCGACGAGGCCGCCACGCTGCGCGCCGTGCGCAACGCCTGGGGGGTTGCCAACGAACAGACCGTCGACTACACGATCGAGCAATTCGGCCGCTTCGACCCGGTGGTGCTGGCGCAGGCGCGCAAGCGCATCGAGTCGGCCAAGGAAATGTGGTCTGCGCTCTCGGGCGGCGACGTGGGCCGCACGCGGCAGGTCGCCGACACCTTCGTCCAGCTGGGTGAATCGCTGCAGAAACTGCACCCGCCGAGCGCACCGATGGTGCAGGCGCTCAACAACGCCGTCGAGGCCTCGCTGCGTTCGGGCCAGCCGCCGGCGACCGAACTGGCGATGGAAGTCGCGACCTCGGTGCTGTATCTCGAGGCGGCCTTCGAGGACCTCGATCCGCACGACCGCCAGCTCACCGCCCGCACCGTTCAGCTTGCGGGCCGCATCGAGCGGGCCCGAGAAGGTGGCCGTTCGGAGCCGCTCGAGCCCTGGATGGAGGAGCTCTACCGCCGCGTCAGCGACCGCCAGACGATGGGCACCGTGGTCGGCGAGCTGCGCAGCCACCTGAGCGAGCTCGAGAAGTCGCTCGACCAGTTCTTCCGCCGGCCGGCAGAAAAGGGCCTGCTGCGCACCGTGCCGACCCAACTGCTGCAGATGCGCGGCGTGTTCTCGGTGCTCGGCCTCGACCAGGCCGCGCAGACCGTCCAGCGCATGCGCGAAAACGTCGACCAACTGCTGGCCGAGGAATCCCCGGCCGACGAGATCCGCGCCTTCGATTCGCTCGGCAACAACCTGGGCGCGCTGGGCTTCCTGATCGACATGCTGAGCTACCAGCCGGCGCTGGCCAAGCGGCTGTTCGTGTTCGATGCCGAACTCGGCGAGCTCAAGCCCCTGATGGGACGCCAGGGCGCCGAGGCCGGCGCGCCGGAAGCCGCCGCGGCGCCGGTGTCCTTCGCCTCGGCCTCGGGGCCGGTCGCCGTCACCGAGACCGTGCTGAGCGTCGAAGAGGTGGATGCGCAGATCGCCGCCAAGCTGGCGGCGCTCGCGGCCCCGGGCAGCCGCAGCAAGCCGGCGCCGTCGCCGCTCGAGGAATTCAGCCGCGCGACCGCCAACTGGACCGCGAAGATCACCGGCCCGGCGCCGCTCGAAGGGCTGCTGCCCGACACCGAGGTCACCGAGCTCGAGGAGGACGACCTCCAGAACATTTTCCTGGACGAGGCGCGCGAAGTGCTGCACAACGGCCTGGCCGCGGTGTCGGCGCTGTCGTCCCGTCCGGACGACGACGGCGAACTGACGGTGCTGCGCCGCGCCTTCCACACGCTCAAGGGCAGCTCGCGCATGGTCGGGCTGATGGATTTCGGCGAAGCCGCCTGGTCCTTCGAGCAGGTGCTCAACACCTGGCTGGCCGACCAGCGGCCGGCCACGCCGGAACTGGTCGCCGGCACCCGCAGTGCGCTGACGGATTTCGCGAAATGGGTGGAAGCGATCGCCGCCAAGCAGCCGCACGGCTGGCATTCGGCGCCATTGCGCAACATGGCCGAGGCGCTGCGCACCGGCGAGCCGCTGATGGCCGCGCCGCGCGTGGCCGATGCCGACACGCTGGTGGCGGCGGCTCGCCACATCGCCGCCGAAACGCTGGCGGAGGCGCCGCCGCCGGCCGCGGCGCCCGCGGTGCTGCCGCCGCTTCCCGATCTGGAACTCGGTCCGATCGCGCTCGACCTGCCGCCGGCCGAGGAGCCGGCAACGGCAACGCCGTCCGCCGAAGCGCCCGACGCCGGAGCGATCCTGAGGGAGCCCTCTCGCGAGGCGCTGGAGGCAGTGCGCGTGCCGGACGACTTCGTCTCGACCGACTTTCTCGATTTCGACGGCAGCCCGGCGCCGGAAGAAGCGCCGGTGGACCTGGGCGCGCTCGAGGAGGTCGATTTCCTCGAGACCGCGCACACCTCGCTCGAGCCCGCGGCCTACGCGCCGCAAGTGCAGTCTGAACCGGCGGCGGTGCCGGAACCGGAAGCGCCGCGGGAAGCCGAGCCGGCCCTGGACTTCTCGTTGCGGCTGGAACCCGAAGCCCCGGCCGAGGCACCGCAGGCCGCGCATGTCGAGGTCGAGGTCGAACCGGTGATCGAAGGGTTGGCGCTGGCGCCGGTCGCGGAAGCGGCCGAAGAAGAGCTTCGGCCGGAAACCGAGCCCGAACCGGTAGCGGACGCAGAACCAGAACCAGAACCAGAACCTGTCGCCGCGTCCGTGGTGGCTGCGATCGAGCCACCGGCCGCCGTGCCGCCGCTCGAGTTCGAGCCCGAACGCCCGGCCCTGCCGAGCGCCGAGGAGCAGGTCAAGGTCATCGGGCCGCTGCGCATCGGCATCGCGCTCTACAACGTCTATCTCAACGAAGCCGACGAGTGGTCGCGCCAACTGGCCACCGAGGTCGGCGAATGGGCGCTCGAATCGCACCAGCGGGTGTCCGACTCGACGATCGGGCTGGCGCATTCGCTGGCCGGCAGTTCGGCGACGGTCGGATTCCACAGCCTGTCGGGCATGGCGCGCCTGCTCGAGGCCGCGCTGCAGCACCTGCAGATGCAGGGCCGCGGAACGCCCCAGCAGGGCGCGGTGCTGGTCGGCGCCGCCGAGGAGCTGCGCCGCTTGCTGCACCAGTTCGCGGCCGGTGTCCTCAAGGATCCGGTCGAAGGCACGCTGCGGGCGCTGCGCGAGGTCGCGGCCTCGATGCTGCCGGCTGAAGCGGCCGAGGCCCGTCCGCCCTATCCGCACCTGGTGCGCGACGCCATGGCCGACGTGGCGCTCGACGACGGCGAGGATGCCATCGACGTTGCCGACGCGGTCGACGTCGATCTGTTCCCGATCTTCGAGGAAGAGGCGGCCGAGTTGCTGCCGGCGCTCGGTGCCGCATTGCGCGAATGGGCGCAGCATCCCGAGAATCCCGCGCCGCGCGCGTCCATGCTGCGGACCCTGCACACGCTCAAGGGCAGTGCCCGGCTGGCCGGCGCGATGCGCCTGGGCGAGCGCGCGCACCGCATGGAATCGGAGATCGAATCGCTCGGCGCCATGGGCGCCGACCGGGCGTCGATCGAGCAGCTGCTGACACGCTTCGACACGCTGCAGGCGACCTTCGATGCGCTGCGCGCCGCCGACGACGCGATCCAGACCGAGCTGGTGCAGCGTGCCGTCGCTGCGCCGCCCTTGCCGGTCGCGCCCAGGATCGAGCAAGCGCTGCCCGCCGAAGTCGCGAAAGCCGTGCCGCCGGAAGCGGCCGTGGCCGAGGCCGGACCGGTCGCCGCGCGCGGCACGGTGGCCGTGCCGTCGCCATCGGCGCTGACGCCGCTGCGCGCCGTTTCGAGCCAGGCGGTGCGCATCCGCACCCACCTGCTCGATCGGCTGGTGGCGCAGGCCGGCGAGGTCATCATCACGCGGTCGCGGCTCGAAGCCGAGATCGGCCAGCTGCGCAGTTCGCTCAGCGACCTGACCGGCAACCTCGACCGCCTGCGTCAGCAGCTGCGCGACATCGAAGTCCAGGCCGAGAGCCAGATGCAGTCGCGGCTGGCCCAGGCCAAGGACTCGCAGCAGGGCTTCGACCCGCTCGAGTTCGACCGCTTCACGCGGGTGCAGGAACTGACCCGCATGATGGCCGAGTCGGTCAACGACGTGGCGACCGTGCAGCGCACGCTGCAGAAGACGGTGCAGGCGACCGAGGACGACCTCAGCGCCCAGGCGCGCCAGACACGCGAATTGCAGCGCGGGCTGCTGCGTACGCGCATGGTGGAGTTCGAGGGCATTTCCGAGCGGCTCTACCGCGTGGTGCGCCAGGCTTCCAAGGACACCGGCAAGCAGGTGCGGCTGGACATCACCGGCGGCTCGATCGAGATGGATCGCGGTGTGCTGGACCGCATGACGCCCGCCTTCGAGCACCTGCTGCGCAACTGCGTGGCGCACGGCATCGAGGATGCGGCGGTGCGCGAACGGGCCGGCAAGGACGCCAGCGGCCTGATCGTCATCGAGCTGCACCATGAAGGCAACGACGTCTCGGTGAGTTTCCGCGACGACGGCGCCGGCCTGAACCATGAGCGGATCGTGGCGCGCGCCCGGACGCTCGGCCTGGTGGCCGAAGGCCAGCAGCTGAGCCCGGCGGAAGCCGCCGAACTGATCTTCCAGCCGGGGTTCTCGACCGCCGAACAGGTGTCCGAGCTGGCCGGCCGCGGGATCGGCATGGACGTGGTGCGGGCCGAAGTCGCCGCGCTCGGCGGCCGCATCGAGACCCACAGCCAGCCTGGCCAGGGCACGGTCTTCAAGCTGGTGCTGCCGCTGACCACCGCGGTGACGCACGTGGTCATGCTGCGCGCCGGCGGCACCACGATCGGCGTGCCTTCCAATCTGGTCGAGCTGGTGCTGCGCGCGAGTGCCTCGGACCTCGAGTCCGCCTACCTCGACCAGCGCTATCCCTTCGGCGGCGAGCAGGTGCCCTTCTACTGGGCCGGGGCGCTGCTGCGGTCCTCGGCCCGCAGCGAGCGGGCACCGGCCAAGGCCAACACCATCGTCATCGTGCGAAGCGCGGCGCAGCGCGTCGCCCTGCACGTGGACGAAGTCCTGGGCAACCAGGAAGTGGTGGTCAAGAACCTGGGCCCGCAGCTGTCGCGGCTGCCGGGCATGGCCGCCATCTCGGTGCTGGCCTCGGGCGCGGTGGCGCTGATCTACAACCCCGTGGCGCTGGCCGCGGTGCATGGCGAGAAGGCGCGCGAATTCCAGGCCGCCGCCCGCCGCCAGCCGGCGGTGCGCGGTGCCGAGCCCGTGGCCGCGCTGCCGCCGCTGGTGCCGCAGGTGCCGCTGGTGCTGGTGGTGGACGACTCGATCACGGTGCGGCGCGTCACGCAGCGCCTGCTGCAGCGCGAAGGCTACCGCGTGGCGCTGGCGGCCGACGGCCTGCAGGCGCTCGAGCGGCTGCAGCAGGAGCGGCCGGCGGTCGTCCTGTCGGACATCGAGATGCCGCGCATGGACGGCTTCGATCTGGCGCGCAACATCCGCGCCGACCGGTCGCTGGCCGACCTGCCGATCATCATGATCACCTCGCGCATCGCCGAGAAGCACCACGACCACGCGCGGGCGCTGGGCGTGAACCACTACCTCGGCAAGCCCTACTCGGAAGACGAACTGCTGCGGCTGGTGCGCAGCTACACCGGGGTCGAACTGCCGGCGGTGCTGGCGGCCTGAGCAAGGCCGGTCACAAGACCTGCACGCCGGGCAGCCTGCGCCCCGGGCGTCGTGCCGTGCTCGGCCAACATGGCATCGATGCGCTTGCTCCGGGCTGGAGCATCGTCAAGCCGAGGAAATCGGCGCGCTACTTGTCGATCACCCGACGCGCGAATCGCTCCAGGTAGTCCATCAGCCGATTGGCGCCGGCGACCGCCGCCGCTTCGTCGCAGGTCGCAATCCCCTGGGCAAGCTCCATGTGCGCGTTCGCGCCTTCGGTGATGTCGCCTTCATGCTGGTAGGCATACCAGAAGCGCCGGCACTGGACGATCAACGGCACGACGGCCTTCACCGCGGAGTCGTTGTGGCTCGCCCGATGATTGGCTTGGTCGAGTTCCTGGTCGGCCAGCATGTAGTCGTCGAGGTTGCCGCGCGCGGCCGCTTTCACCATTCGCTCGGCGCAGCGCACGATTTCCTTGCGCTGGACGACGGTGGCGCGGCGCGCCGAGCAGGCGGCGATCAGGTTTTCGAGCACCCTGCGTGTCTGGACCACGTCGAGATGGTCCGCCAGAACGATCTGGGAGACCAGCAGTCCGCGTCGGGGCTGCTGCACGATGAGGCCGATCGAGATCATGCGCAGCAGCGCTTCGCGCACCGGGGTGCGGCCGAGACCGGTGGAGTCGGCGATGTCGGCTTCGACCACCGGGCTGCCGGGCTCGAGTTGCAGTGTCGAGATCAGCGTCTCGATGGCGTCATAGGCCAAATCCGCCGCGCGCCGCTTGGGTGCGGTCGCTTGGGACGATTTCAAGGCGAGGGGCATGGTCGGAGGCGGCGTGCTGTGGGAGTTTGCGGGGAATTGTCCGTCTATCCCTCGGCGTCGGGATTCGACATGCCCGCCAGCGTCGCAATGCGGGCCGGCGAGAACGGGGGGCGCGGTTCGGGCGCTGTCCAGCCGAAGAGAAACTGCGCCGCCGCACCGCAGACACGGCCCTGGCATGCGCCCATGCCGCAGCGACTGTGCACCTTGGCTTCGGTCCAGCCGGCGCAGGGCGCCAGTGCCGCAAGCGGCACGTCTTCGCAGCGGCAAACGAGCGTGTCGGGAGTCGGCAAGCGCTTGAGTACGGGGGACAGCGCAAAGCTGCGCTGCAACTGCGCGGCGAAGGCGTTCCAGCGCGCGCGTTCGGGCCCGCAGGCTTGCGCCGCGGCGACATGGCCGACAGCCGCGTGACCGGCGATCGAGCCCTGCACCAGCGCGCGCTCGCTGCCGCCGATGCCGGTGCACTCGCCCGCCGCGTAGATGTCGGCGACCGAGCACTGCTGCATGCCATCGACTGCCAGCGCCTGCATGCCGCCCGCGACCGGCGCCAGGGCGCAGCCCAACGCCCGGCCGAGCTCCGTGTTCGGCACCAGACCGAAGCCGCAGGCGATGCGTTCGCAGGCCATGTCCGTCTGGCGGCCGCCGCGCTGGATGCGCGCTGCGCGGACCCGGCCGCTGCCCAGGGCCGCGACGACCTGCGCGTCGGTTCGGTATTGCCGGTCGACCAGGGGCAAGGCCTGCACGGCTTTGCCCGGCCAGCCGGCCAGCCGCAGCGCGAACCCGGCGACCGCTGCGAAGCCGGCTTGTTCGGCAATGCGCACGACCTGCGCGCCGGCCTGGCGGGCGGCGGCTGCGGCGGCCAGCAGCAGCGGGCCGCTGCCGGCCACCACGATGCGCTCGCCCGCCACGGGCAAGCCGGACTTGATGAGGGCCTGCAGCGCGCCCGCACCGGTCACGCCGGGGAGCGTCCAGCCCGGAAACGGCAGCAGCAATTCGCGGGCGCCGGTGCACAGGATGAGCTTCTTCCATCGCAGCCGCCAGCCGCGTTGCGCATCCTCCAGCAACAGTTCGTTCGGCGCGGTCGCGGCGACGATGCGCGTCCCGCTGCAGATTCGCACGTGGGTGCAACGGGAGACCGCGTCGCGCCATTTCACGCCTGCCGCAGGCCGGTGCGCGCCGGGTCCGTCGCGCCAGATCTGGCCGCCCGGCGCCGGGTTGTCGTCGACCACCACGATGCGGGCGCCGCTGGGCGCTGCGGCCACGGCCGCGGCCATGCCAGCCGGCCCTGCGCCGATGATCAGCACGTCGCAGTGCTCGGTCAGCGCGCTCATCAATTTTCCACCATGCGATCGCGTGACCCGCGACGCATGAAACCGGCGCAGCCAGAGGCCAGGAACACCGCGGAACCGGCTCCGCCGGGCCGCTGGTGTTGCCCCCTTGAGGGGGAGGCGGCTACACGAAGTGAGCCAGCAACGGGGGTGGGTTTCATCGCAGCGTCTCCACCCGCATGCCCTCGGCACAAGCGGTCTGGCAGGCCAGGCGTCGCCGGCCATCGATGTCGACCCGGCATTCCTGGCAGATGCCCATGCCGCAGAAAGGCGCACGAGCCTCGCCCCGCACCGAATGGCGCGCGGTTCCCAGGCCGCAGGCGTCGGCGATGCGCAGTGCCGACGCGACCGAACTGCCCGCGGGTACGGACACCGGCCAGCCATCGATGTGCAGGGCCAGCATGGCTGGCGCCGTCGTCGTCATGCGGCCTCCAGGAAGCGCGTCGGGGCGTAGGGCGCGGGGTCGAAAGCCGGCGCGCCTCCGGTCATGAGAGCGGCCAGCAGATCGGCGCTGCCGGTGGCCGTGGTGACGCCCAGTCCTTCATGGCCGACGGCCAGCCAGAGCCTGTCATGCCGGGGATGCCGGCCCAGCAGCGGCAGTCCGTCGGGCGTGGCGGCGCGCAGCCCGGTCCAGGCGCGGATCGCGTTGAGTTCCGCCAGGCCCGGCATGTAGCCCAGTGCGCGCTGCAGCATCTGCGCCAGCATGGCCGCTTCCACGGCAGGGTCTGTGGTGTCGAACTGGCGCGAGGAGCCCAACAGCAACTGGCCGGTGGGTCGGGGTTGCAGGTTGAACGCGACCGAAGGCCCCTCGCTGTGGTGGGCGCTTGTGACGTAGCCCAGTTCGACCAGCTGGTGGTGCACGGTGCTGGGGTAGCGGTCGGTGATCAACAGGTGGCCCTTCTTGGGCCTGATCGGCAGTTCCGGGCACAGCGTGGTGGCCTGGATGCCGTTGGCCAGCAGGATGTGGGGCGCATGGCGGCGGCTGCCGTCGGCGAGCCGGACGCCGTCCTCTTCGATCGCCACCACCTCGGCGCGTTCGACCTCGACGCGGCCGTCGGTGTGCGCGAGCAGCCAGCGCGCTGCGTTGGGCGCATAGACGATGCTGTCGCCGGGCACCTCGAGTGCGCCCGCCAGACCGGAACGCAGCGCGGGCTCGGCCGCGGCCAGCGCGTCGGCCCCCAGCATGCGGCAGCCGACGCCGTGATCGGCAAGGCGCGTGCGCTTGTCCTCGGCTGCCGCCATTTCGTCGTCGTTGGCGGCCAGCCAGAGCGTGCCGCAGCGCGTGAACGCGCAGTCGCTGCCCATCCGCGGCGCCAGCGCATGCCACAACGCGAGCGAGTGCCGGCAGAGTGCGAGTTCGGCCGGGTTGTCGTCCATCAGCACCAGGTGGCCCATGCCGGCGCCGGTCGCTCCGCCCAGGCCGGCATCGACCACTCTCACCTGAAGGCCGGCCTGAGCCAGTGCATGGGCACAGGCCGCGCCCACGATGCCGGCGCCAATGACAAGAACGTCGTCGGCTTTCATCTGCGCGTCTTCAGAGTTGAATGCCCCAACCGAAGAGGTCGTCATCCTCGATCAGGAGCGTGGCTTCGGCGCTGATGTGGGCGCGGCCGCGAATGGTCGGAACGACCCGCCCATCGGCCAGTTCGTAGCTGGCCTCGAAGCGGCTGCCGATCACGCTGGCCTGGCGCCAGACTTTGCCGGGTGCGAGCTTGCCGTCGGCTGCGAGGCAGGCGACCTTGGCGCTCGTGCCCGTGCCGCACGGCGAGCGGTCATAGGCCAGGCCGGGACAGAGCACGAAGTTGCGGCTGTCTGCGCCCTGGTCGTCGTCGGCGAACAGCTCGATGTGGTCGATCTCCGCGCCATCGGCGCCCTGGATGCCCTGCGTCGCCAGTGCATGACGCAGCGCCGACGCGTAGGTGGTGAGCGCGGCCAGGTTGTCGCTCGCCACGCGCTGCCCATGATCGCTCGCCAGGAAGAACCAGTTGCCGCCCCAGGCCACGTCACCGTGCACCGTGCCATGGCCCGGCACGGCCACCGCGACCTGATGCAGGTGCCGGTAGGCGGCGACGTTGCGCACGCTGACCTGGCCGTCGTCGTGCAGCGTCGCCGTCACCGTGCCCACCGGCGTCTCGATGCGGTGGCTGCCGGCGCCGATGCGGCCCATGTGCGCCAGGCTCGCGACCAGGCCGATGAGGCCGTGCCCGCACATGCCGAGATAGCCCGCGTTGTTGAAGAAGATCACGCCCGCCGCGGCATCGGATGCCACGGGCTCGCACAGCAGCGCGCCGACCACGACGTCGCTGCCGCGCGGCTCCAGCACCGTGGCGCGGCGCCACGCGTCGTGCGCGCCGGCCAGCAGCGCGCGGCGTTCGGCCATGGTGCCGCTGCCGAGAGCGGGAAACCCGCCGATGACCAGCCGCGTGGGCTCGCCGCCCGTGTGTGAGTCGATGACCTGGATGCGTTGCATGGCCGTGGTCCTCAGTAGCTGTCGAGCGGCACCGGCGCGGCGTTCCTGAAGGTGAACACCGTGATGGGCGCCTGCTTCAGGTTGCCCTTGTCGTCGTAGCTGTAGCTGGCAGCCACGCCCTTGTAGGTCGCCTTGTAAAGCTCCGCGCCCACCTTGTCGGGGTCGACGGAGTTGGCCTTCTGCATGGATTCGCCGATGAACATGAGCTGGTCGTAGTACGAGGCCGCATAGGCGTCGGCATCGACATTGAAGCGCTTCTTGAACTTCGCCTTGAAGGCCGGGCCGCTCACCGCCTTCTCGAGGATCGAACCGCCCTGGGCGCAGAAGACGGTGTCGTTGACCGCATCGCCGCCCAGCTTGCCCATTTCCGGACTGCACAGCGTGTCGCCGCCGAGCAGCTTCGCGGCGATGCCGAGCTGTTTCATCTGGCGCGCCATGGGTGCGCCCTGCGGTGCATAGCCGCCGAAGAAGATCGCTTCGGGCTGCCTGGCCTTCAGGTTGGTCAGGATGGCGGTGAAGTCGACCGCCTTGTCGGTGGTGAACTCCTGCCGCACCATGCTGAGGCCCTGCGCCTTCGCCTCCTTGGTGAACTCCTCGGCCAGGCCCTGGCCGAAAGCGGTGCGGTCGTCGATCACGCCCACCGTCTTCACCTTGAGTACCTTGGCCGCATAGACCGCCATGGCGGAGCCGATCTGGTTGTCGCTCGCGATGATGCGGTAGAGATTCTTGTAGCCGCCCTGCGTCACCTTGGGGTTGGTGCCCACGGTGGACAGCAGCACACCCCCGTCGCTGTAGACGCGCGAAGCAGGAATGGCCACGCCTGAACAGTAGGGCCCCATGACGAACTTGACGCCCTCGTCCGCGAACTTCTGAGCGACGCTGACGCCCGTCTTGGCGTCGCACTGGTCGTCCTCGGAATGCAGCTCGAACTTCAGCGTCTTGCCGCCGACCACGATCTTCTTCGCGTTGAGCTCCTCGATGGCGAGACGCGCGCCGTTTTCGTTGTCCTTGCCCGCATAGGCGTTGGGGCCCGACAGCGGACCGCTGTGGCCGATCTTGACCACCTGCTCCTGGGCCTGCGCGGGACCCGCGAGGGCGAGTGCGGCGAGGCCGAGAAGCGGAATCGTGTGTGCGACGGTCTTCATGCTTTTTCCTTGGGTGGGAGGCGGTGAATGGGCGGCTTGGAACGGATTCAGCTGACCGACCGGTACTCGGGCGGCCGTGTCGCGAGCGCTTGGCTGACGACCTTTTCGATGAACGCCCGCTCTTCGCCGACCAGCGGCAGGCGCGGGCGGCGCATGTGCTCGGTGCCGACACCGGCCAGCAGATCGATCAGCTTGAGGTTTTGCACCAGCTTGGTCGAGACGTCCAGGTGCAGCATCGGCGTCATCCACTGGTACAGCTTGAGCGCTTCGGCAAAGCGGCCCGCCTTCATCAAATCGTAGAGCGCCACGGTTTCGCGCGGGAAGGTGCAACCGACGCCCGCCAGCAGGCCATCGCAGCCCAGCGCCAGGCCTTCGAAGGCCAGGTCGTCGACGCCGAGGAACAACTGGTAGCGGTCGCCCAGCAGGTTGCGCAGGTCGGTGATGCGGCGGGTGTCGCCACAGCTTTCCTTGATGGCGACGATCCATTCGCAGTCGGCCAGTTCGGCCATGTGCGCGGGCAACAGGTCGACCCGGTAGGCGATCGGGTTGTTGTAGACCATCACCGGTTGTTGCGCTGCGTTGGCCATGGTGCGCACGTTCAGCATGGCTTCGCGCGCGTCGGCCACGTAGATGACCGAGGGCATCACCATGAAACCGGCCACGCCGAGCTTGTTGGCGCCGTCGATGTAGCGCAGCGCTTCGCGCGTGCTGGTCTCGGAGACGTTGGCCAGCACCGGCACGCGGCCATCGCTCGCGTCCAGCGCGATCCTCGCGACGTCCAGCTTTTCCTCGAGCGTCAGGGTGCTGGCTTCGCCCAGCGACCCGCAGGTGACGATGCCGTGGACGCCGTTGCGGATCTGGAAGTCGATGTGCTTCGCGGTGCCTTCGGCATCGATGCGCTCGTCGGCGTGGAACTTGGTGGTGACGGCAGGGAAGATGCCTTGCCAGCGGGGATGGGTCATTGCGGTGCTCCTGCAAATGGTGAGGGGGCGAAGTGAATTGTTAATATATTAGAAAGATATTTGAAATATCTTCTCAGGGTTTCCATCAGCTTGATGGATGGGGGCTTGCGTGAATGGCGAGGAGTGGGGCGGCCACAGTCCGGGCGCTCCAAAAGCACAAAGCCCGCAGCGAGCGGGCTCTGGACAATCACTCGAGGAATGGAAGTCGGCGAGCGGCTGCGGGCTCGCCCGGGACCTGTCCTATGGCCGGAGCCGACCGGTTCCCGCCGCGCGCTCCCCCTGTCGCACCACCCCATAGCGCTGCAGCGTGCGCTCGCGTGCCTCGGCATGGTCGACCACCGGCTTCGGGTAGTTCACGCCGAGTTCGACGCCCGCCGCCAGCAGTTCGACCGGTTTGGCGGTCCAGGGTGCATGGATCGCGCCATCCGACAGCTTCGCGAGCTGCGGCAGGTAGCGGCGGATGAACTTGCCCTCGGGGTCGAAGCGTTCGCTCTGCGTGACCGGGTTGAAGATCCGGAAATAGGGCTGGGCGTCGCAGCCGCTCGAGCTTGCCCATTGCCAACCGCCGTTGTTCGAGGCCAGCTCGAAGTCGTTCAGGTGCACGGCGAAATAGCGCTCGCCGCGCCGCCAATCCAGCCCCAGGTCCTTGCAGAGAAAGCTCGCGACCACCATGCGCAGCCGGTTGTGCATGTAGCCGGTCTGGTTGATCTGCGCCATGGCCGCGTCGACCAGCGGATAGCCGGTGCGGCCCTGGCACCAGGCGTCGAACAGCTGGTCGGCGTGCTTGCCGTGGTGCCACTGGATCCTGTCGTACTCGGGCCGGAAGCTGCGCGATTCGCCGCCTTCGGCCACGCGCGGGTGGTGGGCCAGGATCTGGAAATAGAAGTCGCGCCAGATCAGCTCGCCGAGCCAGGTCGCCGCGCCGCCATTGCCCTGCTGCGACAGCGGGTATGCCAGGCCCGCGAGCTGGCGGATCGAGACGGTGCCGAAGCGCAGATGGACGCCGAGGTAGCTCGGGCCGCGCACCGAGGGGAAGTCGCGCGCCGTGTCGTAGCGGTCGATGCGCTGCAGGAAGTCGCCCAGCAGCGCGGCGCCGCCCTGGCTGCCGGTCGGGATCTCGAGTCCGGACAGGTTGGTCTTCTCGCAGCCCAGCGCGGCCAGCGTCGGCACCGGCGCGCGCAGCGCGTGGGGCGGCGGCGCCAGCGCCTCGGCGTGGCTGCGAACCGGATACGGCTTGAGATAGAAGGCGTCGACCTTGGCCAGCCAGGCGCGCTTGTAGGGCGTGAACACGCCGTAGGGCTGGCCGGACTGGGTCAGCAGCTCGTCGCGTTCGAAGATGGTCTGGTCCTTGTAGACGTGGAAGGCCACGCCGGCGTTCGCCAGCGAACCCAGCACCCTGGCATCGCGGGCCAGGGCGTCGGGCTCGTCGTCGCGGTTCGCGAACACCGCCTGGGCGTCGAGCGAATGCGCCAGCCGCGGGATCTCGTCCTCGGCCACCGCATGGCGCACGACCAGCCCGCCGCCCAGGGCCTCGAGCTCCGCCTGCAGCTCGACCAGGGACTCTCGGATGAACTCCACCCGCCGGTCGACGCGCGGCAGCGGGTCGAGGATCGCACGATCGAAGACGAACACGCAGACCACCTGCCGGCAGGCGCGCAGCGCCTGGTAGAGCGCCGCGTTGTCGTCCACGCGAAGATCCCGTCTAAACCACATCACTCCCTTGGGATAGATCTTGTCGACGGCCAGTAAAATCGGGGGCATGGCACTTGATTCTGCACCGATGAACCTCACGCATCATTTCCTGATCGCGATGCCGGGGCTCGAAGACAAGGCCTTCAGCCGCAGCGTGGTCTACCTCTGCGAGCACAGCGAGCGCGGCGCGCTCGGGCTGGTGATCAACAAGCCCAGCGACATCAATCTCGGCGCGCTGTTCGAGAAGATCGAGCTGCACCTGTCGCGCCCCGAACTGGGCAATGCGCCGGTGTTCCAGGGCGGCCCGGTGCAGACCGAGCGCGGCTTCGTGCTGCACGAGCCGGTGTTCGCGGACGCCGACAAGCCCAACGAATCCGTCTACGCATCGACCATGACGATCCCGGGCGGCCTCGAGATGACCACCTCCAAGGACGTGCTCGAGGCGCTGGCCACCGGCGCCGGCCCGCGCAAGGTGCTGGTGTCGCTCGGTTACTCGGCCTGGGGCGAGGGCCAGCTCGAATCCGAACTGGCCGAGAACAGCTGGCTCACCGTGGGCGCCGACCCGGCCGTGATCTTCGACACCCCGGTCGAGCAGCGCTACGACAAGGCGCTCTCGCTGCTGGGCCTGGAGGCCTGGACCCTGTCGCCCGATGCGGGGCATGCATGAGCGCCGCGCCGGGCCGCCCCAAGCAAGCTCGCACCGCAGTGCCCAGCACGGAGGTCTTGCAATGAGCGCCGCGCCGGGCCGCCCCAAGCAAGCTCGCACCGCAGTGCGAAGCACGAAGGTTACTCAATGAGCGATCCGGCGATGCCCGACCGCAGCATGCCTTCCCCTTCCGTCCCTGCCCATTTCCAGAGCTTCCTGGCCTTCGACTTCGGCCAGAAGCGCACCGGGGTCGCCAGCGGCAACAGGCTGCTGCGCACGGCCACCCCGCAGGCCACCATCAAGGCCGAGGGCGATGCCCGCTTCGCGCAGGTCGAGGCCCGGATCCGCGAGTGGCAGCCCGACGCGCTGGTGATCGGCGTGCCCTGCCACCCCGACGGCGCGCCCCACGAGAACACCCGGGCGGCCCAGCGTTTCGCGCGGCAGCTCCACGGGCGCTTCCACCTGCCGGTGTACGAGGTCGACGAGCGCTACAGCACCACCGAGGCGCTGGCCGGCGGCGCCCGCGACGCCGATGCCGCCTCGGCCTGCATCATCCTTGAACAGTTCCTGAGGAGTCTCCCGTGAACGCAATCCCCGACGCCGAAGCGCTCTATCTCGAGCTGCTGCGCGGCGTGAAATCACTCATGCGCCCCGACACCCGCCTGGTCGGCATCACCTCGGGCGGCGCCTGGCTGGTCGAGCGGCTGCAGAAGGACCTGGGCCTGGCCGGCGCGCCCGGCGTCATCTCCTCGGCGATGCACCGCGACGACTTCGCCCGCCGCGGCCTGGCCGCCAGCGCGCAGACCACGCTGCCCTTCGACGTCAACGGCGCCGACGTGCTGCTGCTCGACGACGTGCTCTACACCGGCCGCACCATCCGCGCGGTGCTCAACGAGCTGTTCGACTTCGGTCGTCCGGCCTGCGTGAGGCTGGCGGTGCTGATCGACCGCGGCGGCCGCCAGCTGCCGGTGGCGGCCGATTTCGCGGCGCAGAAGCTGGAACTCCCCGCGACGCAATTGCTGGCCCTGGCCCGCAGCGACGGCGGCGCCTTCGCCTTCAAGGTGGAGGAAAGCAAATGAACCCCCACGCTCATCACTTCATGTATTCGCTGGACGAGTCGGCGCCAGAGGCGCCGGCCCTTCGGTCCGTCCAAACTCGCGCAGGCGAGTTTGGAGCCGCGGACCTCAGCCCCGAGGGGGCGCAGGCCTCCCTTGGGGCGGCCCGTCGGGAGGCCTGAAATGAAAAGCCCCCACGCTCATCACTTCATGTATTCGCTGCCCCCCGAGGGGGCGCAGGCCTCCCTTGGGGCGGCCCGTCGGGAGGCCTGATGCTCTACAAACGAAACCCCCAGCTCAACAAGAACGGCGAGCTGATCCACCTGCTGTCGATCGAGGGCCTGCCGAAGGACATCGTCACCCACATCCTCGACACCGCGGCCAACTTCACCAGCGTCAGCGACCGCGAGGTCAAGAAGGTGCCGCTCTTGCGCGGCAAGAGCGTGTTCAACCTGTTCTTCGAGAACTCGACCCGCACCCGCACCACCTTCGAGATCGCGGCCAAGCGCCTGTCGGCCGACGTCATCAACCTCGACATCGCGCGCTCCTCGGCGACCAAGGGCGAGTCGCTGCTCGACACCATCGCCAACCTGAGCGCCATGGCCGCCGACCTGTTCGTCGTGCGCCACAGCGAGTCGGGCGCGCCCTACCTGATCGCTCAGCATGTGGCGCCGCACGTCCACGTGGTGAATGCCGGCGACGGCCGGCATGCGCATCCGACGCAGGGGCTGCTCGACATGTACACGATCCGCCACTACAAGAAGGACTTCTCCAACCTCACGGTGGCGATCGTCGGCGATGTGCTGCATTCGCGCGTGGCGCGCTCCGACATCCACGGGCTGACCACGCTGGGCTGCGCCGAGGTCCGCGTGGTCGGCCCCAAGACCCTGGTGCCGAGCGACATGGCGCAGATGGGCGTGCGCGTATGCCACACGCTCGAGGAAGGCATCAGGGACTGCGACGTGGTCATCATGCTGCGGCTGCAGAACGAGCGCATGAGCGGCGCGCTGCTGCCGTCGTCGCAGGAGTTCTTCAAGACCTTCGGCCTCACGCCCGAGAAGCTGCAGCTCGCCAAGCCGGATGCGATCGTGATGCATCCGGGACCGATCAACCGGGGCGTCGAGATCGACTCGGCGGTGGTCGACGGCCGCCAGAGCGTGATCCTGCCGCAGGTCACTTTCGGCATCGCCGTGCGAATGGCGGTCATGAGCATCGTCGCAGGTAACGAAGCATGAAATGGCGGGTGCTCGGCTACTGCGCGGCCCGATCTCGCGCCTGCGCTGCTCGCCGTGCGCGAGCGCTGCTCGACGCGACCTCGGGCCGCTCGCTACGCCGCTCCCCCGCCATTTCCCGTCGCTGAGTAGAGAACCAACATGAATATTCTGATCGTCAATGGCCGCGTGCTGGACCCGGCCTCCGGCCTCGACCGGCAGGCTGACATCGCGATCGCCGACGGCCTCGTGCAGGCCATCGGCGATGTCTCGCCCGAGTTCCGGGCCGAGCGCACGCTCGATGCCCAGGGCTGCCTCGTCGTGCCCGGCCTGGTCGACCTGGCGGCGCGGCTGCGCGAGCCGGGCTACGAGCACGAGGGCATGCTCGAGAGCGAGATGGGCGCGGCCGCGGCCGGTGGCGTCACCAGCCTGGTCTGCCCGCCCGACACCGATCCGGTGCTGGACGAGCCGGGGCTCGTCGAAATGCTCAAGTTCAGGGCCGAGAAGCTGCAGCGCGCGCGCCTGTTCCCGCTCGGCGCGCTGACGCGCGGGCTGGCCGGCGAGGTGCTGACCGAAATGGCCGAGCTGACCGAGGCCGGCTGCATCGGCTTCGGCCAGGCCGAGGTGCCGCTGGGCAACACGCAGGTGCTGCAGCGTGCGCTGCAGTACGCGAGCACCTTCGGCTACACGGTGTGGCTGCGGCCGCAGGAGCGCGACCTCGGCCGCGGCGTCGCCGCCAGCGGGCCGCTGGCGACCCGGCTCGGGCTGTCGGGCGTGCCGGTCGCGGCCGAGACCATCGCCATCTTCACCATCGTCGAGCTGATGCGAAGCACCGGTGCACGGGTCCACCTGTGCCGCCTGTCGAGCGCGGCCGGGGTCGCGCAGGTGCGCGCGGCCAAGGCCGAGGGCCTGCCGATCAGCTGCGACGTCAGCATCAATTCGCTGCATCTGGCCGACACCGACATCGGTTTCTTCGACAGCCGCGCGCGCCTCAACCCGCCGCTGCGCCAGCAGCGCGACCGCGATGCGCTGTCGGCCGGCCTGGCCGACGGCACCATCGACGCGCTGGTGTCCGACCACACGCCGGTGGAAGCGGATGCCAAGACGCTGCCCTTCGCCGAAAGCGAGCCCGGCGCCACCGGCCTCGAGCTGCTGCTGCCGCTGGCGCTGAAGTGGGGCGAACAGAGCGGCGCCGGCCTGCGGCGCGCGATCGAGATCGTGACGGCCACGCCCGCCCGGCTGCTGGGCGCTCCGGGCGTCGGCCAGCTCGCCGCGGGCGCAGCCGCCGACCTCTGCGTGGTCGACCCGACGCACGAATGGCAGGTCACTCCCGAGGCGCTCCAGAGCCAGGGCAAGCACACCCCCTTCGGCGGCTACGCCATGCGCGGACGGGCCCGCCACACGCTCATCGGCGGCCGGGTGGTGCACGGCTGATGCAGTCCCTGTCGGCCGGCTGGAGGCTGCTGCGCGCGACCGCGCATGTGCTTTTGGGCTGGTGGACCATCCGCAGGCGCTTCCCGCAACTGTCGCCGGCGCAGCGCGAGCTGCGCGTCCAGCAATGGGCCGAGCGCATGCTGAGCCTGATGGGCATCCGGCTCACGGTGCTCGGCACGCCGCCCGCGCAGGGGCCGGTGCTGGTGGTGTCCAACCACCTGTCATGGCTGGACATCCTGACGATCCACGCGGCGCGGCATGTGCGCTTCGTCTCCAAGGCGGGGGTGGGCCACTGGCCGTTGATCGGCACCTTGTCCACCGGCGCCGGCACCCTCTACATCGAGCGCGAGCGCCGGCGCGACGCGGTGCGCGTCGTCCACCACATGACCGAGGCGCTGCGCGCGGGCGACGTGATCGCGGTCTTTCCCGAGGGCACGACCAGCGACGGCCACGGCCTGCTGCCCTTCCATGCCAACCTGTTGCAGGCGGCGATCTCGTCCGGCGCGCCGGTGCAGCCGGCCGCGCTGCGCTTTGCCGATGCGGCCACCGGCGAGACCAGCCATGCCGCGCGCTATGTCGACGACGACAACCTGCTGAGTTCGCTGTGGAGCACGCTGAAGGCGCCGCCGTTGCTGGCGATCGTCCGATTCGGCGAGCCCCAGCCCTCGCTGGGTCGCGATCGCCGAGGCTGGGCGAAGAGCCTGCACGCCGACATCCAGGCGCTGCGGCGCGAACTCAAGTAGCGCCTGCGGGCAAAAAAGCAGCGCCCCGAAGGGCGCTGTGCAACGGCGCCGGATGGCGCCGGGAGGAGGAATCGTTGCTTGTCTCCGGTCGCTGGGTGTGCTTGCACGATAGGCGAGCGCAGGCCCGCCGCCTGCCGGAGAAGGCAATGCAAGCGCGTGGGCGACTGCCTACAGGCCGGCCGGTGCCGGCAGCAGGCCCAGGTAGTGGTCGAGCATCTGGAAGTGGTCGTCCAGGAGCCGGCCTTCCAGCGCGCGAAGTTGGTCGATCGGGGTCCATTCGGCGGCCGCTGCGTCGTCGTCGGCCCGCAGTTCCGGCAATTCGAGGTCGCCCAGGTCGAAGAAGTGGCCGTGGGTGATGGTGCGGCCGCGCGCGCTGCGGTCGGGGCGGTCGAAGACGTCGGTGGCCTTCAGGCAGGCGCGCAGCGTGGCCGGTGGCAGCGCGAGATGCGTTTCTTCCTCGAGCTCGCGCAGGGCGGCCTGCTGCGTGGTCTCGCGCTGTTCCAGGAAGCCGCCCGGTACCGCGAACAATCCCTTGCCGGGGGCCTGGCCGCGGCGGATCAGGAGAACATGGCGGCCGCACTTCACGACGCAGTCGACCGTGACGAGGACCGGCGGATAGGGCGCCGAAGCCCAGGAGGCCTCGTACTGGCGCAGCATCTCGGCCTCCTCGGCCAGGGCCTCGAAGAGCGGCCCGGTGCGCCATGCGCGCAGGAAATCGATGCTGCCCGGCGGCAGTTCGCCGGCCAGCTCGACCAGCGCCGTCGCCGGCGCCGCGAACAGCGCGTCGCGCATCCGGCTGGTGCGCCGCACCGGCACGTTGGCCGCCCGCCGCAGGGTCCAGTCCGGAAAGGCTTCGAGGTAGTCGCGGGTGGCATCCCTGGGGTGGCCGACCAGCGTCACCGTCGGCGACCCGGTCGTTTCGGCGCCGCCCGGCGCGTGCGCCACGGCATGGCGCACGTCAGCGATCCAGCGGGCGTCGTCGAAGTAGTCGCGCACCGGCAGGCAGTGCAGCCGCTGTCGCTCGGCTTCCGGGAACGCCAGCCGGACCATCTCGGCGCGCTCCGCCCAGGTGAAAGGATGCTTGGGCGAGCGTGCCTGGAAGGCCGAGCCGATCACCACGACGACGCGCGGGGCGGCGTCGAGCGCCAGCTTCACGAGCGACAGGTGGCCGTTGTGGAAGGGCTGGAAGCGGCCGATGACGACGGCGACACCGGGAGAGTTGTGAATTTGCACTGACAGGCCTGAAATGTCGGGTTACTTGACTCATTGCACCAAATGCGTATATCCAGAGGGCGCTCCTCCCTTTATGCTGGCTCCCGGATTCTTTCCTAACCATCCATCAAGGAACGCCAATGAGCAAAATTCTCGCCATCATGATTGCCGGCCTCTTCGCCGCAGGTGCCTACGCGCAAGCCCCCAAGGGAGCCTCCTCGGAGAGCTCTCCGATCATGAACAGCAAGCCCCAGGAACGCGCCGAAGCCAAGGTCGAAGCCAAGCCGCAGGGCAAGGTGAAGGCGGCCGGCGGCGACACGCTGAAGACCGGTGAAAGCGATGCGATCGGCACCGGCAAGGCCGCCGACGCCGGCCAGAAGAAGGAAGCGACCCGCACTGCGAAGCATCCGAACCGCAAGCAGAACCCGCAAGGCGGCACGCCGAACTGATGGGGCGCTCGATAGCGGTGAGCTATCGAGTATCGTCTTTCAGCGCTGGCTGACCGGGACATCCTCGCGGAAACCGGCAGCGCGCGAGCCTTCCCGTCCGGCGCGCCCGGA
Source organism: Variovorax sp. P4_B11 (assembly GCF_056402355.1). NCBI lineage: Bacteria > Pseudomonadati > Pseudomonadota > Betaproteobacteria > Burkholderiales > Comamonadaceae > Variovorax > Variovorax sp. P4_B11. The sequence continues at coordinate 80,799 of NZ_JBFUHO010000006.1, read as the reverse complement.
CGAGGTCTCCCCCTCGAAAGGCGCAGCGGGATCAGCAGAACATGAACGCCAGGATGGCGGCGTCGTCGGCCCAGTTCAGGAGTGCGTACCCAGCCAGCCGGTAGGCCAGAACCGTCGCCTGGTCGATCAGGGATTGCGCGCGCATTGGGAGTGCCTTCGTGCTTCGCACTGCGGTGCGAGCTTGCTTGGGGCGGCCCGGTGCCGCGCTCATGCTGCGATTGTCGCCGAGCCGAGTCGACTGTCTCTTCGGGGCGGTCGGGCCAACGGCATGCATCGAGGCGCGCCACGTCCTGTCCGGCATCACATATTCGGTGGCCAGTTGTGAGCTTCCTCCTGGCAGTCTTTGCACCACGCATAGAACGCGTCGTACATCACCATCCCGTGCTCGAGCATCTCGTGGTCGTCGCTGAAGTTGCGCGACAGACCGAGCGATAGCGCATACAGGCCCGCCGACTGCGGAGTCAAATCGAGCCGAGAGGTGTCTGCGCCTCGCACGATGGCCGCCAACTGCTGCAAGGCAGGCTCCCGCAGGTCGTATTTCTCGAGGAACGCGTCAAAGCTGCAAAGGTCTCCGACGTGCGTCATCTCGACGCCCGGGATGTCGTACGGCACGGCGCCTGTCCGCTCGGCCGTCGCCAGGACTTGGTCAGCCGGGACGTAAAGGAACTGAGGTGCGTCGTCGATGAAGCGCGCGATGAGCCACGGGCATGCAATGCGGTCGATCTTGGGCCGCTCACGAGTCACCCATTTCATGATGCTGCTCCTTTGGGTTCCACCGCCAGACCTGCAGCCTGCCAGCCGTCGATGCCGCCGCGCAGGTAGCGCGCGCGCAGACCCGCCGCACGCAGGCGCAGTGCGGTCGCACGCCCGACCTCGTGTCCATAGACACAGTAGACGACCACCTCTCGGTCGGATGGCAGGTCGGATGCCCACCGGTCGACAGCGGCCGGGTCGCGCCAGGCGGCGCCGCACAATCGACTGGCCGCGTCGTTGAAGACGCCGGAGCGGCGCACGTCGACCACCACGGCACCGGCAATCTCATCCTGTGCCGCCCCGAAAGGTTCGCTGGCACCGTGGACGGCGAGCTGATAGCGCGCGTACGCCTTCGCCCAGTCGATGTTCTCCATGAACGCATCGACGTAGCTGCCCGCGGCGGCGCCGAAGTCCATGTGGTACGCGTGCTCGTACATGTCCAGTGCGAGGAGGGGGATGCCGCCGGCCAACGCGTGCGCATGGTCCGCAGCCCATTGGTTCACGAGGGTCCCGTCCCGCGGTTGAAACACGAGCAGAACCCAGCCCGACCCGCCACCCAACGCCTTGCCCATGGCGACGAATTCCTCGCGCCAACGGGCGAGGCTGCCGAAGTTCGCCTGCAGCGCCAGTTCCATGGCCGGCGTCATGGTCTGCCCGTCGCCACCGAGGCTGCCGAAGTACAGCTCATGCAAGAGCATGGCGTTGTTCGCGACGAGCTCTTCACGCTTCAAGCCGTTCAGCTGGAAGCCCGGCATGGTTGCAGGCGACAGGGCGGCCAGTTCCGAGCGGATGGCGTTCAGCCGCTGGACCGCGCCGCCATAGTTGTTCTGGTGATGGCTGCGCATCAGCTTCTCGGACAAGCCGCGCAGCGCCGCAGGATCAAAGGGCAAGTCCTGGATTCGGTTTTCCATGGGGAACCTCTCATGCCAACAGGGGCCGCAGAAAGGTCAGCGCCAGCCCGGCCAGGCCGCAGGCCAGGACCACCGGGATGACGCCGACCCTGAATCGGAACAAGGCAGCGGCCGCCGCGAGGCCGATGAGCGCCGAGGGCCACTCGAAGGGGCCGGAAGGCCCCCGTGGCCAGAGCACGTGGTACGCGAAGAAGACGGCCAGGTTCACGATGACGCCCACCACGGCGGCCGTGATGCCGGTCAGCGGCGCCGTGAACTTGAGGTTGCCGTGCGTCGACTCGATGAAGGGTGCACCGAGCAGGATGAAGAAGAACGAGGGCAGGAAGGTGAAGAAGGTCACCACGGTGGCGGCCACGGCGCCCGACAGGAAGAGCGCGTCCGGGCCGAAGACAGCCTTCGTCCAGCCGCCGAGGAAGCCGACGAAGGACACCACCATGATCAGCGGGCCGGGCGTCGTCTCGCCGAGCGCCAGTCCGTCGATCATCTGCGGCGCGGTCAGCCACTGGTGGTGCTCGACCGCGCCCTGGAACACATAGGGCAGCACCGCATAGGCGCCGCCGAAGGTCAACAGCGCCGCCTTGGTGAAGAACCACGCCATCTGCGTCAGCACGGCATCCCACCCGAAGAGCGCCGTCAAGGTCCCGATGGCGGCGAACCAGAGCGCGAGGCACACCGCCAGCACGCGGCCGAAGCGGCGCCAGGTGAACAGCGCATGCTCGGGCGTCGGCGTGTGGTCGTCGATGAGGGCCGGGCCGAGCGACGTGCTCGCCTTGCCGTGCCCGCCGCCTGCCGTGAACTTCGCCGGCGCGAAGCGGCCGCCGACATAGCCGATGACGCCCGCGGCCAGCACGATCAGCGGGAACGGCAACTGCAGCGCGAAGATGGCGAGGAAGGCCGCCACGGCGATGCCCCACAGCCACGCGTTCTTCAAGGTCCTGGAGCCCACGCGCCAGGCCGCATGCACCACCAGCGCAGTGACGGCGGGCTTGATGCCGTAGAACAGGCCGGCGATGGCCGGCACGTTGCCGTACGCCATGTAGACCCACGACAGGCCGACGAGGATGAACAGCGAAGGCAGCACGAAGAGGGCACCCGCGACGATGCCGCCCCAGGTGCGGTGCGTCAGCCACCCGATGTAGGTCGCCAGTTGCTGGGCCTCGGGGCCGGGCAGCAGCATGCAGTAGTTCAGCGCATGCAGGAATCGGCTCTCCGATATCCAGCGACGACGCTCGACCAGGTCCTCATGCATGATGGCAATCTGCCCGGCCGGCCCGCCGAAGCTGATGAAGCCCAGCTTGAGCCAGTAGACGAAGGCCTCGCCAAAGGTCAGCCGCTCGGGTGCGGCGGCGATGAGGGTGTTCGTGGTCACTGGCGTACCTTCATGGCGGCGTAGAGCGTGTCGAACAGGCCAAGCGAAGCAGCGAGCAGCGCATCATCCTTGTCGTGCAGCGCCTGGAGGCCGCGCACGATGGTTTCGACGCCGGCCGCCTCGTCGACAGGAATCCCGCCGACATCGATGTAATGCACGAGTTCTCCGACACGGCGGATGCCCGGGTCGTCTGCCAGGCCGAAGGTGTGCGCCACGACCTCGAAGGTGACCTTGTCGCCCACGTGCGTGAACGCCGCACCATCGAAGTCGAAGCCAAGAGCGCCTTTCGGGCACTTGCCCGGGTCCGCCAACCAGACGAAGCGCGGGGAGGAATCGACGAAGCGCTGAATCAACCAGCCCGTCGCGAGCCGGTCCACCCAGGGGCGCTTGCGCGTGGCCCACGTCCTTCCCCGGAAGGCCTCGCGTGAAAGTCTTTCGATCGTTCCCGATGCGGCCATCGGCTCACCAGGGGAGAGCTTGCGTTCAATCTCCGCCCGGAGCGTTTCCAGGCCCGCCGTCGCCCCGGCTGCGCTCTTGCCCGGGAAGAAGTCCGTCGCCTGGATGGCACGGAGCTGTTGGTCGAGGCCGCGAAGCGACTTGCGCAGGTCTGGTTCTTCAGCGGATTCGAGCGCATGTCGGGCCTCCTTCAGCGCTTGCGCAAAGTCGGCGTATGGCTCGGAGCGGTCGAACAGGGCGAGGAAGGTTTTCTCCTGCGCTTCGTCGCGGGCCTTGAGGACCAGCATGTGGGCGTCGGCACCGCCGTCCTGGATTGCCTTTTCGATGGCCCACAGGTCGTTCGCTGACGCTGCGGTCGAGGGCAGGATGTAGACGCCGTCCCGCAGGGTTCCACAGCCCGTGGCCTTGAGCGAGCGCCAGATGCGAACCCGCAGGCCGCTGGGCGACGTGGGAAGCGATGCGGCAAGGACCAGCCAGTCATTCATGTAGCAAGTATCTCACTGTGTGATACTTGCTACAAGTGCATGGCTTTCAGGGCATGCCTTCAGACCTGACGCGGTTGAATTCCACGGCCCCGCGCCTGCGGCGAAGGCGCGAACGAGGGCTGTGTCCGGCCACCCGGGCCGGCAGGCCGCTGCCCTGGTACGGATGGTTTTACGGCAGAGGGAGTTCGCGCATGAGGTTGCTGCGCACCCACGTGAATGCGCCGGACTGGACGTTGTTCGCTTGCCAGCGGCGGAATTCGGGATCGGCTGACAACGGATCCGTGACCTTGGCGTACGCCGTCGCGTTCTCGAACTGCACGGTCAGGACATAGTTGCCCAGTTCGCCTGCGGCCACGCTCCACAGCTGCGGGTCGGGCGCGCCATGCTTTTTCCAGAGCGCCGCGCCCACCTTCAAGGCGTCGATGACGGCGCCGAGATCGGCTCCGGGGTTGGGTCGAAGGACATATCGCGCTTCGTAGGCCATGGAAGTCTCCTTCGTCACAGCAGGAGCCGACATTGAAGCACTCGAGCGCTTGTGGGGCAACCGTCAATTGCCGCGGTTGCTGGTGCCCTCGACAGGAATCGAACCTGTATCTGAGTCTTAGGAGGACCCCGTTCTATCCATTGAACTACGAGGACGAGCGCGCCCCGAACTTTACCATTCGGCTCCGCCGTCTCCGCCGGCCGGCGCCGCCAGGCCCGCCGATGAAACACTGCGGATCTGACGCCGCCCGTCCGCTGGTGGTGCCCCCGGCAGGGGGCTGAGGCGCCCGGACACGAAGTGCCGGGCAACCTGGGGGCGAGCAACATCTAATCGAATTGGACGGTGTAGATCAGGTCGATCGCGCTCTGCTGCCCCGCCTGCGCCCGCAGCGTCAGTCGCCGCGTCAGGTCGTAGAAGATGAAGAAGGTGCCCAGCGTGCCGCCCAGGCCTTGCTCGTAGGTGATGTAGAAATCCCGCGCGACGCGTTTGCCGACCGTGACCGCGGAGCCACGCACGTCGCCGCCGCTGCCCGGGCCTTTGAAGCCGATCTCGTCGAGGCCGAAGCGGCTCGCCAGCCCACCCCCGCCGCTGCCGCCGAGGCCGCCGAGCAGCGCCAGCGCGGCCTGCTGCAGCAGCACCGACTCGCTGCCGCTGGTGGCCGACGCCCGCCCCAGCACCAGCCAGGTGAGGGTTTCCTGGTCCGACAGCTGCGGTTCCGAATAGAGGCGCACGCGCGGCGACTGCGCGGTGCCGGTGATGGCGACGCCGGCGCGCTGCGAGATGTTCGGCCGGATCGCCAGGATGTCGAGCTGCGGATTGTCGAAGGGGCCGTTGAAGCGTGCGATGCCGGTCTCGATGTTCAGCGCCTGCCCGTAGGCGCGGTACTGCCCGGCGACGGTGCGGACCTCGCCCGTGATGCGCGGCGGGGCGCCCAGGCTGGCGCTGCGGATGTCGAGCTTGCCCGCCAGCCGGGTCGTGATGCCGCGCCCCTGCACCGCGAAATCGGTGCCGAGGTCGAAGCTCACTGCGATGTCCGGCGGCTTCGCGGTCTCCGCCCGGGCGACGTCGGTCTGGTTCTCGGCCGCCCGGCGCTTCGCCTCTTCGGCGGCTTCGCGGTCGATCGCCGCCGAGCGCACCACCACGTCGCTGCCCAGGCCGGGCGCGGTCTCGTCGGGCAGGATGATGACCGCGCGGTCGGTCTTGATGTCGCCGCGCAGCGTGAACTGTCCGCCGGCGAGCCGGGCTTGCAGGTCGCCCGACAGCGTGACCTGCCGATCGGCACGCACCAGCACCCGCAGCGCGCGCAGCTGGGCCTGGACCGACATCCGGATGCCGCTGCCGGCCCCGGCAACCGGCGCGGCGCCCCAGGCCAGCTCGCCGCGCGCCGACAGCGTGCCGCCGTCGCGTGCGGCCTCGCTGGCCGCGGTACTGAGGCTGCCGCCCTGGCCCGGGATGCGGGTCTGCGCGCCGGCACCGCCCTTCAGCGTGAATTCGGTGATCTCGACCCGGTTGCCCGCGAGCGTGGCACGCAAGCGGCCATCGCGCAGGTCGAGCCCCTCGACCAGGGCCCGCAGGGCCAGCTGGTCGGCGTTCAGGGTGCCGTTCCAGCGCGGGTCGCCACGGTGGCCGGCCAGGGTGGCGTCGGCCTCCAGCGTGCCGGCCATGCGCCAGCCCGGCGGCGCCAGCATCGACCAGACGCCCAGGTTCGGCATCCGCGCGGTGATGCGGCCCGCCAGGGGTGCGTCTTCGGCCCATTGCCAGCCGCCCTGGCGCTGCTGCACCCGCGTGCTGGCCGCGACCCGGATCTCGCCGGCCCGTTCGCTGTCCCAGGCCAGGTTGGCGCGCACGGTGTCGCCCTCGGCGTCGAGCGTGAGCTCGGCGCGGCGCAGGCCGGCCGGCGTGCTGGTGCCGGTGCCGGCGGCGGCATCCATGGTGCGTTCGCTGGCGGTGCCGGTGCCGTGGCTCTTGATGCGCGTCACCAGCGCGGCCTCGCCGGCCTGCACCCGCAGATCACCGCTTTCGCGCACCAGCCGCGCCTTGGCGCGCAACGTGTCGCCGGCGTCGATGTCCCACTCGCCGTTGAACATCAGGTCGCCGCTGAAGCCGACCTGCGCCAGCGTGTTGCCGTTGCCCAGCAGTTCCGCCCAGGCCATCGGCAAGTCTTGCAACCGGCCCTTGGACTGCAGCCGGAAGGCGCTCCGCGCCCCGGTGCCCGTGCGGCTGAAGCGCAGCGGCTGCCAGTCGATCTTCACCGTGCCGGCTGCCGGACCCTTGAGCGTCGCCGCCGCCGCGGAGGCTTCGATGTCGAGGCGCGGACTGTCGCCCGGGACCCTGCGCACCTTGGCGCTGACGGGACTGCCGAGCGCCAGCACCCATGGCGCGGCGTCGGGCTTCGCCGTGTCGAGCACCTGCACGCGCAGGCTGGCGAGGGCCGCATTCCATTGGTTCGGGCGCTCGATGCCGCCGCTGGCATGCGCATCGAGGCCGATCTTGCGGCCGCCCGCGACGGCTTCGCCCTTCAGGTCCAGCGTGGCCCGGGCGAGGCTGCCGGAAAGGTCGGCGCGGACGCCGTTCAGCTGGATCGCGCTCGAGGGGCCCGGCTCGGACGGCGGCCGTGTCCATTCGAGCTTGGGCACGGTCAGCGTGGCCTGCAGCGTGGGCTCGGCCGCGCCGCGCGGAGCCGGTTCGTTGGCATTCTGCAGCCGGCGCTGGACCGCCTGCCAGCCCCCCTTCCAGCTGGCGTCGAGCCGCGCGTTGCCCTGCAGCGTGCTGCCGGCGAAGACGGCGTCGAGTTCGGGCAACCCTTCGATCCAGCGCTGCAGTGCCGTCGCATCCTCGACCCGGGCCTGGATCTCGCCGCTGCCCGCGGCCGGTGCCAGGCGGCCGTCGATCAGCGCCGTGGCGCCCGGCACGATCAGGTTCAGCCGGCCGCTGGCGGCCTCGTCGTCGATCCGCAACTGCAGCCGGCCGTCGATGCTGGCGCCATGGGCCTCGATCCGCAGGCTGCGCAGGTCGAGGACCTGGTCCTGCCACCGGCCCTTGGCTTGCGCACGCTCCAGTCGCAGGCCCTGCAGTTCGCCGCTTGCACCGGCGCCGCCTTGCGCCTGCAGCGCGACGTCGAATTGCAGTGCATCGCCGGCCTGCTCGGCCTGGATGCGGCCGCTGACCGGCGCGCCGTCGAGCCGGGTGTGGAGCGCGCCGGGCTTGACGTTTCGCACCGTGGCGTTGACCTTCCAGGGCGCCGGCGCCGGGCTCCAGCTGCCTTCGGCGTCGATGCGGCCGCCGCCGGCGCGCACGCTGGCTTCAGGCAGGGTCCAGGTGCTGCCGTCGAAGCGGGCGCGGACATCGAGCTGTTCGACCGGCAGCCGGGCTTCGTCCCAGGGGCCCGGTTGGGCGTTGCGCACCTGGGCGCTGGCCTGCCAGAGTTGCTCGCCGGCGGTCGCCGCCGGATCCGGGCCGGCCTCGATTTCGCCGCTCAGCAGCGTGGCCGGCGCCTCGGGCCAGAGCCGGGCCAGGTCGATGTTCTGCAGTTCGGCCTTGGCGTCGATCACGGGCTGAGGCGCCCAGGGTGCCAGGTTCGCCTGCAGCTGCGCCTGCATCGGGTTCTCGGCGCCCTCGTCCACCGGATGGAGCTCTGCCGCCACTGCCAGCCGCGCATCGGCGCCGGCCAGCGTGCCCTTCACGCTGGCCTCGGCGCGCACGTCGAGGCTGCGATCCTGCGCCAGCAGCGCGCGCACCCGGCCGTTCAGGGTGGCGCCGATCGCCATCGGGGCCGGCCCCTGCAGGCGCAGCTGGGCGCCATAGTGGCCGTCGGCGATGTCGACGCCGGCGATCTCGAGCTGGTGGTGGTCGTCGCCGTAGCGGTAGCTGCCTTCCAGTTTCGTCGCCTGCAGGGCCGGCGGCCCGGCCCAGCGCAGGTCGTCGATCCTGAAGGGCAGTTCCACCTCCACCGGCAACACGATCTGCGCGAGTGGTTCGAGCGGCTTGCTTTCCGCGCTCGGGCGTGGCTCGATCAGCACCTGCGCCGCATGCACTTCGCCGAGCTGCACCCGGCGCCGAAGCAGCGGCGCCAGCTGCCAGCCGATGCGGGCGTCGTGCACCTCGACCGCCAGGCTCTCGCTTTCCCAGCGCAGCCAGCCGATGCGTCCGCCGGCGCGCAGCGACCCGGTGACGTCGCGGCTTTCCAGCGATTGGCCCGCCGGCAGGTAGCGCGCCGTGCGCGCCAGCGCGAAGGCCAGCGACTGGTCGGAGCCCAGCCACCACCAGGCGCCGGCGCCCAGCATGAGCACCAGCGCGACCAGGCCGGTGACGCTCCACGCCAGGGCCCGCAAGGCGCGCCGCCCGCGCGAGCGCCGCGCCGGTGCGGCGGTCGTGGTGTCGGCCGGGTCTTCGGAAGTCATCTAGAAGGTGAAACCGAGTCGAAGATGGAAGCGGAATGCGTGGACGGCGATGCCGTAAGCCAGGTCCATCTGCACCGGCCCGATCGGGCTGGCCCAGCGGGCACCGACGCCGACCCCGACCTTCGCCTGCAGGTCGGCGGGCCGGTCGGCCACCGCGCCGGCGTCGACGAAGACGGTGCTGTCCCAGGCGGTCAACTGGCCGTTGTAGACGAAAGGGCGCTGCCATTCGATGCTGGCGACGCCGAGGTAGCGGCCGGCGACCACCTGGGTGTCGGGCTCGACCGCGCCGATCGACCGGTAGGCGTAGCCGCGCACCGTGGTGTCGCCGCCGGTGAGGAAATTCAGGGTCGCGGGGATCTGGGCGCGGTCGGCGGCGCTCACCGCGCCGGCCTCGGCGCGCAGCTGGATGCGGGCGTTGCGGCGCTGCGTCCCATCGGCGTTGCTCACGGTGCCGGCCGGGACGAAGCCCACCCAGCGCACATAGGTGCGCGTGAAGGGCAGTTGCTCCCCCGTCAGGGTGTAGCCGGCGGCCAGCTCGAGCGCGACGCCTTGGCCGCGCGTGGGAGCCGCCGCGTTGTCGAAGTAGCGGCCGGTCCAGCCCCAGTTGACAGTCAGCGCCGAGGCCGAAGGCGGCGGGGCGAAGCCGTGGTTCTGCGCGTAGTCGTACTGCAGGAAGTAGCTTCGGTCGATGTGATCGCCCCCCTGGCTGCGGCCGCCGCGCAGGCGCCCGCTGTCGACCGTGAAGCTGCCCGAGACTTCGCTCTTCAGCAGGCCCGAGGCGAAGGAGCGCCAGCCGCTGTCGTCGGGGATCGCGCTCCATTCGGTGCCGAGCGATTGCTTGTCGCGGTCGAGCGAGAGTTTCGACACGGCGCGCCAGCCGAGCAGCGGCATGTCGTTGTGGGAGTGGTCGATCGACAGGCGCGCGCCGCTGTCGGTGGTGAAGCCGACGCCGACCACCACGCGCTGGAGCGGCGCCTCGCGCAGCTGGGCGATCACGGGGGCGGCCAGCGGATCGGACTGGGTGTCCAGCGTCAGGAACACCGAGTCGAAGTAGCCGCTGCTCGCCAGCCGCTGCTGGGCGTCGAGCAGCAGCTGCTGGTCGTAGTCGGCGCCGAAGGGCACGCGCGCCAGCCGGCGCACGTTGTCGGCGGGGTAGCGCTGGCTGCCGTTCACGACCAGTGGCCCGAAGCGGAAGGCGGGACCGGAGGCATAGGTCGCGCTGAGCTTCGCTTCGCTGCGGTCGGCGTCGATCTGGGCCTGGCTGGTGAGCAGGCTGCCGGTCGGGAAGCGCCGGGCCGTGAGGGTGCGCAGCGCGGCCGTCTTGGCGTTCTCCCAGGCCTGCTGGCTGAAGGGCTGGCCCGCGCGCAGCGCCCAGCCGGTGCGGATGCCGTCGCGCTGCGACTCGGCGCGGGGGTCCTCCGCGATCGGCCCGCTGAAGTCGATCTGGACATTGCTCACCTGTGTGACCGGGCCTGGGTCGACCGTGATCCGGACCTCCCGCGGCGCCTTGCCGCCGGGCGTTTCCCGGAGCTCGAGCGTGAGGGTGGGCGTGAAGTAGCCGAGGGTGTTGAGCAGCTCGCGCGCGTTGGCTTCCGCGGCCACCATCAGCCGCGAGATCTCGATCGCGCCGAGATCGTCGACTGCGCGAAAACGCTGGATCTCCAGATGGCGTTCGAGGTATTCGCGCACCTTGTCGGGCGCCTGGATATCGACCGTGAAGGCCTCGCCGGCCGAGCGGCCCTCGCTGGCCACGGCGCTGGGGGGCACGTCCGATTCTGCTGCGTCCTTCTTGGGCAACAGACTGCAGCCTGACAAAAAGAGAACGGCTGCAAACAAAAACGCCGGCGACCACGCCGGCGCATGAGATCGGACCACCCAAAGCATGCGGGCATTTTGACAGCTTGGGCAGGCCCGTCCGCGGGCGTGCCCGGCGTCCCGCCTCGCTTAGCCCTTGATCTTTCGCGCCAGTCCCCAGAGCACCGGCGGGGTGATCATGCGGGCCAGCGACTTGAGCTGGTCGATGCGATGCTGCTGCATGAAGACGGTACGGGCCTCCACGCCATGCTGCCTGCCGGCCGGTTCGCTGGTGTAGAAGTACGCCGCCACCGAACGGCGGGGGCGGCCATCGGGCGCCTGCAGCGGCTGCGGGTGTCCGTGGTAGCTGTTGGGGCCGTGCGGCAGCAGGATGGTGCGGCCGAACTCGGGCTGAACGGTCTCGACGCAGTGCTTCTTGTCCCAGAGTTCCAGCCCCGAACCCCAGTCGGGCTCCCACCCCTTGTTGAGGTAGGTGATGAAGACCATCTCGTTCTTCAGCCCCAGGTGCGGGTGGCGATTGAAGTCCCGGTGTACCGCGAAGGTCGCGCCGGTCCTGGTCTCGTGCAGGCCGCCGCCGAACAGCCTCGGATCGGGCAGCAGGTAGGGGACCCCGATGATCGATGACAGCCAGTCGCCGAACCAGCCCGAATTGATCAGGTCGAAGTAGAGCTGCGTGGCCTGGCCGAGCCGGACGTTGAAGCCGGAGCGCCGAAGCCGCTCGTACTTGCTCTGGACGTCGGCCCAGCTCGTTTGCTCCAGCAGATCGAACTCTTCGACCACCAGATCCAGCAGCGCCGGATGGAAGAGGCCGTCGACGACCACGTGCGGATAGGGCTTGGCGTCGCGCAATTGCTGCTGAAGGCTCGCACGCGCCTCCGCGCCGAGAAATGCGGGGTTGACGAGCTCGTCCAACGGCAGGCGCACACCCCGGATGCTGAGGAAGTCCCCCGAAGACGCCGGCAGGGGGGCTGGAGACTCCGGCGACGACGCTTGTTCGCGAACCGGCGGCTCGAACTCATGCGACAACAGGGCGGACATGGCTCCCTCCAAGAATTGAGGGCCATTATGAATCGTTAAGTGTTAGCAGTAACCGAGCGATGCGATCTTTTGTCACATTTTTTGGGGCTTTCCGTGCCCGGCAATGATGCTACTTACTTGGACAGCATGCGCATGGCGTCTTCGAGCCCGCGCAGCGTCAGGGGATACATCCGGTGCGACACCAGCTGCTGGATCACCGCGATGCTCTGGCGGTACTGCCAGACGCCCTGGGGTTCGGGGTTGATCCAGGCGAACTTGGGGAAGGCGTGGGTCAGGCGCTGCATCCATTCGGCGCCGGCTTCCTCGTTGTTGTATTCGACGCTGCCGCCCGGCTGCAGGATCTCGTACGGACTCATCGTGGCGTCGCCGACGAAGATCAGCTTGTAGTCCTTGTTGTACTTTCGAATGATGTCCCAGGTGGCGAACTTCTCGGAGAAGCGGCGCCGGTTGTTCTTCCACATGAAGTCGTAGACGCAATTGTGGAAGTAGTAGAACTCCAGGTGCTTGAACTCGGTCTTGACGGCCGAGAACAGCTCCTCGACGCGCTGGATGTGCTCGTCCATGGTGCCGCCGACGTCCATCAGCAGCAGCACCTTGACGTTGTTGTGGCGCTCGGGCCGCATCTTGATGTCGAGGTAGCCGGCGTTGGCGGCGGTCGAATGGATGGTGTCGTCGAGGTCCAGTTCTTCTTCATGCCCCTCGCGCGCGAACTTGCGCAGGCGCCGCAAGGCGATCTTGATGTTGCGGGTGCCGAGTTCCTGGCTGTCGTCGTAGTCCTTGTAGGCCCGCTGGTCCCACACCTTGACCGCGCTCTTGTTCTTGCCCGCGCCGCCGATGCGCACGCCCTGCGGGTTGTAGCCGCCGTGGCCGAAGGGCGAGGTGCCGCCGGTGCCGATCCACTTGTTGCCGCCCTCGTGGCGCTCCTTCTGTTCCTCGAAGCGCTTCTTGAGCGTCTCCATGAGCTCGTCCCAGCCCATCTTCTCGATCTTGGCCTTTTCCTCGGCCGTGAACTCGCGCTCGAGCGTCTTGCGCAGCCAGTCGAGCGGCACTTCCTTGGTGAAGTCGGCCAGCATCTCGACGCCCTTGAAGTAGGCGGCGAAGGCGCGGTCGAACTTGTCGTAGTGCTTCTCGTCCTTCACCAGCGCGGTGCGAGACAGGTAGTAGAAGTCGTCGAGGCCGTAGGCGCCGTCGGAATTGGGGCCGACCACGTCGGCCTGCAGCGCCTCCAGCAGGGTCAGGTATTCCTTGACCGACACCGGCAGCTTGGCCGAACGCAGCGTGTAGAAGAAGTCGATCAGCATGGCGAATCACTCCTGGGAGGAAAGGGCGCGGGGCTTGTCCAGCAGGTAGAGGAGCTGGGCCCGAACCTCGGGCCATTCGCCCGAGCGCAGGCTGTACATCACGGTGTCGCGGATGGTGCCGTCGCGGCGCAGCGCATGGCCGCGGATCACGCCGTCCTTGCGGGCGCCGAGCCGCTCGATCGCGCGCTGCGAGGCGTGGTTGAAGTTGTCGGTGCGCCAGCCCACCACGTGGCAGCCCAGGGCTTCGAAGGCGTGCGTGAGCATCAGCAGCTTGCAGGTGGTGTTGACGTGCGTGCGCTGGCAGCGCCTGGCGTACCAGGTGTAGCCGATCTCGACGCGCTTCACGGTCGGCAGGATGTCGTGGAAGCTGGTGCTGCCGAGCACCGTGCCGCTGGCTTCGTCGGTGACTGCGAAGGCGAAGCGGTTGCCGTCCTCGCGCATCTTCAGTGCCGCCTCGATGTAGCTGCGCGTGTCCTCGGGCTCGGGCACCGAGGTCACTCGGAGGTTCCAGAGCTCGCCGTCGGCGGCCGCGGCGCGCAGGCCGTCCTCGTGGGCCAGAGACAGCGGCACCAGCGCGATGCCGCGCGACCGCAATGTGGCAGGCTCGACGAATGCCATCCTCAACTCCTGGGGTTGCCGTACTTGCGCACGTACCAGGCGCGCGCGAGTTGCGCACCGGCGCCACCGCCGAGGCCGATCAGCAGGATGCCGAAGATCGCGTTGTGGGTGTAGCCGCCCGGACCGAAGGCATCGAGCCCCAGCGCCAGGCCGAGCCAGCGGCCGAGCAGCGCGCCGGTGATGAACAGCACCGCCTGCGCGACGCCCAGCAGCATCAGCTGTTTGGTCGGATGCCGCCCAGCGTTCATCGGTTGTTGCGCTGCATGAACACGAGCTTCTCGAACAAGGTCACGTCCTGCTCGTTCTTGAGCAGTGCGCCGACTAGCGGCGGCACCGCGACCTTGTCGTCCTTGCTCTGCAGCGCCTCCAGCGGGATGTCCTCGGCGACCAGCAGCTTGAGCCAGTCGAGCAGCTCGGAAGTCGACGGCTTCTTCTTGAGGCCGGGCAGGTTGCGCACGTCGTAGAAGGTCTTCATGGCGGCCGTCAGCAGCTCTTGCTTGAGGCCGGGGAAGTGCACCGCGACGATGCTCTTCATCGTGTCGGCGTCGGGGAACTTGATGTAGTGGAAGAAGCAGCGGCGCAGGAAGGCGTCGGGCAGCTCCTTTTCGTTGTTGGAGGTGATGAACACCACCGGCCGGTGCTTGGCGCGGATCAGCTCGCGGGTCTCGTAGCAGTAGAACTCCATGCGGTCGATCTCGCGCAGCAGGTCGTTCGGGAATTCGATGTCGGCCTTGTCGATCTCGTCGATCAGGAGCGCGACCGGCTGGTCGGCCGTGAAGGCCTGCCACAGCACGCCCCTGACGATGTAGTTGTGGATGTCCTTGACGCGCTCGTCGCCCAGCTGCGAATCGCGCAGGCGGCTCACGGCGTCGTATTCGTACAGGCCCTGCTGCGCCTTGGTGGTCGACTTGATGTGCCACTGCAACAGCGGGAGATCGAGGGCCTGGGCCACTTCCTCGGCCAGCATCGTCTTGCCGGTGCCGGGCTCGCCCTTGACCAGCAGCGGGCGCTTGAGCGTGATGGCGGCATTGACCGCGAGCATCAGATCCTGAGTGGCAACGTAGTTGTCTGAACCCTTGAATTTCATGGATTGGCTTGAAGCGGAGGGTGGTTGAAAGAACACAACATCGATTCTTCGTCCGCGGGGGCTCCGACGAGCCCCCATATAATCAAATGTTGATTTGAAACAAGTTTCTCCACGAGATTGTGCGCGCAAAATGAACAAGCTGTTGACCACGATGTTTGCCCTCGCTGTCGCCTGCGTGACGGTCTCGGCCCAGGCCCAGAAGATCACCGGCAACGCCGAGGCTGGCGCCAAGAAGACCGCCATGTGCGTCGGTTGCCACGGCATCCTTGGTTACCAAGCCAGTTTCCCGGAGATCCACAAGGTGCCGAAGATCGCCGGCCAGAGCGCCAGCTACATCGTCTCGGCCCTCACGCAGTACAAGGGCGGCGAGCGCAAGCACCCGACCATGCGCGCCATCGCCGACTCGCTGAGCGAGCAGGACATCGCCGATCTCGGCGCCTACTACAGCCAGCTCGGCCTGAAGGAAGGCGACGCACCGCCGGCCACCGCCCCCGCGCCCGGCGACACTGTGCAAGCATTGATCTCGCGCGACAAGGACAACGCCTGCACCAAGTGCCACGGCGCCAACTTCAACACCCCGAATGACGGCACCGTGCCGAAGCTCGCGGGCCAATACGCCGACTACCTGTATGTCGCGCTGAAGTCGTACAAGACCCAGAGCCACACGACGCTCGGCCGTTCCAACGGCGTGATGGGCGGCCAGGCCAAGAAGTACAGCAACCCCGAGATCAAGGAACTCGCCACCTACATCAGCTCGCTGCCCGGCGAACTGAAGACGGTGCCGGAGTCGCGCTTCCATCACGCCGACTGACCGCCTTGCTTCCCCTGACGAAGCCCGCTTTCAGCGGGCTTCGTGCTTTCTGGTGCGACTGCACGAGGTGATCAGGCCGGCGCCGGGCCGCCCCGAGGCGGCCTGCGGCCCCCTCGGGGGGCAGCGAGTACACGAAGTGACGGAGCGTGGGGCTCAGCCAGGCCGGCGCCGGGCCGCCCCAAGGCGGCCTGCGGCCCCCTCGGGGGGCAGCGAGTACACGAAGTGACGGAGCGTGGGGGCTCAGCCAGGCCGGCGCCGGGCCGCCCCAAGGCGGCCTGCGGCCCCCTCGGGGGGCAGCGGGTACACGAAGTGACGGAGCGTGGGGGTCAGTCCCTTGTCGCGCGGCGCTGGACGCAGGCCACGTAAGCCTCGCCGTCGGGCGGACGGCCTGCGCGCTGGCTCTCCCACATCATCTGGCCCAGGCACTCCATGGCCTCGTGGTGGGCATCGAGCAGCGAGTCGCGGCGCGCCGCCAGCAGCTCGACCGCCTGGCGGATGCCGCGCGGCTGGTCGATCGAGCACTGCTCGCTGATCGACAGGTGCATCGACAGGTGCAGGAAGGGGTTCTCGCGCCCGTCCTTGCCGTCGTAGACGCGTGCCACTGCGGCGTCGGCGTCGGCCAGGTCGGCGTGGTATTCGGGGTGCTCGTCGATCCAGCGGCTGGCGATGATCTCAAGCGCTTCCATCGGCTCGCCGCGGCGGCTCTTGGCGAAGACGTCGCAGAAGAAGCGACGTACTTCCTCTTGGGAGGGATTGAACATCCGCCGAGCATAACTGGCCCCCACGCTTCCCCACTGCGTGTGGGTCGCTGCCCCCCGAGGGGGCTGCAGGCCGCCTTGGGGCGGCCCGGCGCCGGCCTGGCCCSCACGCTTCCCCACTGCGTGTGGGTCGCTGCCCCCCGAGGGGGCTGCAGGCCGCCTTGGGGCGGCCCGGCGCCGGCCTGGATCGCCCCCACGCTCCCCACTGCGTGTGGGTCGATGCCCCCGAGGGGGCTGCAGGCCGCCTTGGGGCGGCCCGGCGCCGGCCTGGCCCGCACGCTTCCCCACTGCGTGTGGGTCGATGCCCCGCGCCGTCGCCGTGCCGCTACATTGCTGGACCATGGACCGACTCGAAAACATAGAGACATTCGTACGCGTCGCACAGACCCAGAGCTTCGCCGAGGCCGCGCGGCAGATGCGGGTGTCGAAGTCGGTGGTGACCAGCCGCGTGAAGCAGCTCGAGGACCACGTCGGCGCGCCGCTGTTCCACCGCAGCACGCGCGTGGTGCGGCTCAGCGACGTCGGCCAGGCCTTCCTGCGCGACTGCACCGAGCTGGTCGGCCGGGCCAACGACATCATGGACCAGATGCGCGATGCCAAGGCCGGGCCCACCGGCACCTTGCGCGTCCATGCGTTGACCGGCTTCGTGCTGGGCCACTTCGCGGCCCTGCTGCGGGCCTTCCAGGTCAGCTTTCCCGACATTCACCTGGAGCTGATCGTCAGCGATGCGGTGGTCGACCCGGTCAAGGCCGGCGTGGATTGCGCACTGCAGATCTTTCCGGCCGCGTCCACCGAACTGGTGTCGCGGCCGCTGTTCCCGGTCCGACGGGTGTTCTGCGCCACGCCCGAGTACCTGCGCGCGCACGGCACGCCGGCGAGTCCGCGCGAGCTTCACAAGCACACGCTGGGTCTCTATTCGGGCTACCCGACGCGGGACCGCTGGACCTTCCACCACGCCGGCGAGCAGGTGACCCTGTACATGAGCGCCGCCCTGCTGACCAACAGCGTGCATCTGCTGCGCGAGTACGCCATGGAGCATGCGGGCATCGTCTGCCTGCCGACGCTGGTGGCCGGCGACCCGATCCTGCGCGGCGAACTGCAGGTGGTGCTGCCGGAGCACCAGCTGTCGTCCTTCTCTCTCAGCGCGGTTTATGCGGAAACCTCGCGCAATGCGTTCAAGCTCCGGCTCTTCATCGAGCACCTCACGGCGGCTTTCGCGAAAGTGCCGCCGTGGGACGCGGCGATGATCGAGCGGGGCTTGCTGCCGGCCGGGCTGATTGCGGACGCTTAGCGAATCGATTGCGGGTAAACCCTGCGCATTGACCGGACTTGCCGAACAATGCGGCCCGGATTTGAGGTCTACCGGAGCCGCCCGCCGTTTCTTAAAGTGCAGACACCGCAGCCCATCGCTGCACTGTCCGGCACCTGAGGAGACAACCCATGACCGCTGCCTACCAGACCCGCTTCGGGTCGCTCAAGCATTTCGAGAAAGGCCACGTCGAGCCGATCGACGACGACGTCCGCCACTACGCGATGTCGAACTGCTTCGACATCGCCAGCAGGAGCAAGCCCTACGAGAAGGTGGTGTTCGGCCAGAACCAGATCTACGTGCTGGAGACGCTGCGCGCCGAGGGCACTTCGCCCTGGTACACCAGCGCCCATGACGAATTCGCGCTGGTGATGGATGGCGAGGTCGAGGTCCACCTGGTCAAGCTCGAGGCCAGCCAGACCGTGGCCGATGAGCAGAAGAACGGCGCGGTGCTCGTGAAGGGCGAACCGAAGGGCCCGAAGATGGGCTGGATGAAGCTCTCGCGCGGCCACCAGGGCCTGCTGCCGAAGAACACCGCCTACCAGTTCCGGACCGCGGGAGCGCCCGGCGTGATCGTCCTGCAAACATGCAAGGGCGACCTGTCGGTAGAGAAGTGGGCAGACATCTGCCAGACGCACTGAGCCACGAGGAGCACCACCATGAACGCACCCGCAGAACTCGCCAAGGTGATCGCGTCGCAGCCCGACGCCACGCTCGGCTACAAGGATTTCTCTCTCGGCAGCTTCGGCTTCCGCCGCGACGAGTACTTCGCCCACATCACCTGGAAGACCCGCGACGGCCGCCCGATGAGCCACACGATGGACGTCGGCAACTACCTGCGCGCCCTGATGCGCGACGTCGCCTGGGGCTTCTTCTACGGCTGGGTCAATTTCGACGACGTGGTCGGCACGGTCAACCACTACCAGTCGGTCGACCTCTATGCCGGCAGCTTCAACGGCACCATGAAGGACGCCGGCATCGACCTGCTGGAGAACTTCCCGACCGCCCAGATCCGCGCCACCTTCGAGGCCATGCTCGACGACTGGACCAACGAGAGCTTCGATCCGTTCTCGGCGCCGCAGGAAACCGGCTCGCCCTACGGCCGCAAGAAGGGCAACAACACCGCCAAGATCACGCGGGCCCGCGAGCTCGCCACGCGCTGCGTCGGCCTCAAGGGCGACCTCGACCTGCGCAGCGATGCCCGCGGCGCGCCGGTCAACCGGGCCTTCGTCGATGTCGACCAGGCGCAGCCCGAGCTGCACCCCGAGCCCGGCTTCGAGAACGAGGTGCACGCCTTCAATCTGTTCGGCTTCCTGAGCCGCTCGCAGGTGACGTGGAATCCGAGCTTCACCTCGGTCGTCAAGCACAGCTACATGTGCCCGACCACCGAAGAGCACATCCTGCCGATCATCCACGGCAACGACCGTGTCGAGTGGTTCTTCCAGATGACCGACGAGATCCACTGGGACTGCGGCGACAAGAACACCGGCCGGCCGATGGCGCGCGTGATCATGAAGGCCGGCGACATGGCCGCCATGCCGGCCTACTGCCGCCACCAGGGCTTCAGCCCGAAGCGCTCGATGCTGCTGGTCTGGGAGAACGGCTCGCCCAGCCTCGTCTACGAGATCCAGAAGGGCGAGAGCCCCGAGATCCCGGTCCAGTTCTAAGCCGCATCCCGGTGCCGCGCGGCGAGGCCGCGCGGCACCTCGACAAGGAGACATCTTCATGGCAGACCCCGTCCGGTCCGGTGCCGGTGCAGCTTCGCGCCGCCGCTTCATTCAACAGGCCGGCGCAGGCTCGGCGGCCGTCGCGGCCACGACCCTCGGCCTGACGGTCCAGCAGGCCGAGGCCGCACCGGCCTTCGACGGCACCTACGATGTCGTGGTCTGCGGCAGCGGCTGCGGCGGCCTGGCCTCGGCGCTGTTCGCGCGCTGGCTGGGCAACAGCGCCGTCATCCTCGAGAAGGCGGGCAGCATCGGCGGCACGACCGCGAAGGCGGCGTTCTGGTACTGGGTGCCCAACAACGAAGCGATGAAAAAGGCCGGCATCGCAGATCCGAAGCCCGACTTCCTCAAGTACGTGGCCCGCCTGTCGAACCCGCAGGGCTATGACCCGGCGCATCCGCGTTTCGGTCTCACGCAATGGGAATACGACATGTGCGAGGCCATCTATGACAGCGCCTCCCCGGCCGCCGAACTGCTGGCCGCCAAGGGCGCGCTGCCGTACCGCCATGTGGCCGATGTTCCGGATTACTTCGCCGAACTGCCGGAGGACAAGGCGCCCAAGGGGCGGGTGCTGGTGCCGGCGGGGGCGATTCCCAGCATGGCCGACGGCGGCCTGGTCGCCATCCGCACCCTGTCCACCAAGGCGCGGCAGGAGGGCATACCGATCCGCACCGGCATGCGGGTGCGCAAGATCCTGCAGAACCCGGCCGGCCGCGTGATCGGCGTCGAGGCCGAGGACGAGTTGGGTGCGACCGTGCGACTGCGTGCGAAAAAGGCGGTGATCTTCGCGACTGGCGGCTTCACGCACAACGTCGAACTGCGCAAGAACTTCCTCAATGGCCCGATCTATGGCGGCTGCGCGGCGCCGAGCAACGAAGGCGACTTCGTTTCGATGGCCGGCGCGCTTGGCGCCCAGCTGCGCAACATGAACTACGCCTGGAGCTGCCCGATTCCGCTCGAGAAGGCGGTCGCCAGGGACGGTTCGATGTCGGGCATGTTCTCGGTCGCGGGCGATTCGATGCTGTTCGTCAACAAGTACGGCCGTCGCAACGTCAACGAGAAGCTGCAATACAACGAACTCGCGCAGACTTTCTTCGAGTGGGACGGCGCCAAGGCCGAGTACCCCAACCTGGTCCGCATCGCGGTCTGGGACCAGCGCTCGCAGCAGCATTCGGCCAGCGCCGAGTACGGACGGTTGATCGTGCCGCCGGGCACCGACGATCGGCATGTGATCAAGGGCGCCACGCTCGCCGAACTGGCCCGCGCGATCGACGAGCGCCTTGCCAAATACACCGGCGTGACCGGTGGCGCGAGCTTGTCTGCGGACTTCCTGCCCAACCTCGAGGCATCGATCGCGCGCTTCAACGGATTCGCGAAGACCGGCAAGGACCTCGACTTCAAGCGCGGGGAGCGGGTCGTCGAACAGCTCTTCAACGGCGACGTGAAGGAAGAGCCGGGCAGGGCCAATGCCACGATGTGGCCGCTCGCCGATACCGGTCCGTACTACGCCGCCCTGGTCGTATCGGGCACGCTCGACACCAAGGGCGGACCGAAGACCGACACGCACGGCCGCGTGCTCAATGCCCGGAACCAGCCGATTCCCGGTCTCTATGGCGTCGGCAACTGCGTCGCCTCCGCCTCGGGTCGCGCCTACTGGGCGGGCGGCGCGACGCTGGGGCCGATCATCGCGTTCTCGTATCGCGCGGCGAATGCGGCGAACGACGAGGGAAGGAGCGCGCCGTGAAACGCCCGCTCGCACCCTTGCTGATGCTGGCGCTGCTGTGCGTCGGCGCAGCCTCTTCCCAGGCGCAGTCGGCCGGCGAGCGTCTCGCCAAGAGCAGTTGCACCCAGTGCCACAGCTTCGGCAAGGGGGAGCCGAACGGCGTCGGGCCCAACCTGTTCGGGCTGCTGGGCCGCCAGGCCGCGAGCAGTCCCGGCTTTGCGTATTCGAAGCAGTACGTCGAGGCGATGAAGGGCAAGACCTGGGACCGCGCCTTGCTCGAACGCTGGCTGACCGATACCCAGGCGGTCGCGCCGGGCAACACGATGGTCTATTTCCAGGACGACCCGAAGAAGCGCGCAGCGCTGATCGAGTACATGCAATCGCTCAAGTGAAAGAAGGAGACTCACCATGGCCCTCACCCGTCAAACCATGACCGACGAGCAACGCAAGTCGGTGGCCCTCGAATACCTCAAGGCCTACGACAACGGCGGCGTCACCTCCACCGGCGGCTCGATCCTCGACCTGTTCGCCGACGACGCGCAGGTCTACTTCCCCAAGTGGGGGCTGGCGACCGGCAAGGAGCAAATCGGCAAGCTGTTCGGCGAGGTCGGCAGCCGCGGCAAGTCCATCCGCCACGACTACGCGGGCTTCAACTGGATCTTCTCGGGCTCCGACCTGTTCGCGTGCGAAGGCACGAGCCATGGCGAGCACGCGGACGGCCCCTGGCGTGCCGGCGTGCCCGAATGGGGCGCCGGTCGCTGGTGCGATGTCTTCGAGGTCCGCGACTGGCTGATCCAGCGCTGCTTCATCTACCTGGACCCCGACTACGCCGGAAAAGACACGGCGCGCTACCCCTGGCTGGCCGGCCAGACCCAATGACCATTGCAACGAAACGGCACGGAGCCCGTCCATGACCCTCACAGACATCCAGCAGGCCGCCGGCCTGAAGACGCCCATCCGGCGCCAGCTCTTCATCGACGGGCGCTTCGTCGAGGCGGAATCGGGCGAGACGCTGGCGACGCTGAATCCGCACGACAACTCCACCATCGCCGACGTGGCGCTGGCCGGCAAGGCCGATGTCGACCGCGCGGTGGCTGCCGCGAAGCGCGCCTTCCCGGCCTGGAGCCGCATGGCGGCTGCCGATCGCGGGCGCATCCTGCTCAAGCTCGCTGACCTGATCGAGGCCAACGGCGAAGATCTCGCGCGCCTCGAATCGCTCGACACCGGCCACCCGATTCGCGATTCGCGCAAGCTCGACGTGCCGCGCACCGCGGCCTGCTTCCGCTACTTCGGCGGCATGGCCGACAAGTTCCAGGGCGAGACCATTCCCGTCGAGGCCGGCTTCCTCAACTACACGCTGCGCGAGCCGGTCGGCGTCGTGGGCCAGATCGTGCCGTGGAACTTCCCGCTGATGTTCACCAGCTGGAAGATGGCGCCGGCGCTCGCCGCCGGCAACTGCATCGTCATGAAGCCGGCCGAGATCACGCCGCTGAGCTCGCTCAAGATCGTCGAACTCATGGCCGAGGCGGGCATGCCCGACGGCGTGGTCAACATGGTGCCGGGGCTGGGGCATGTCGTGGGCCAGTACATCGCCGAGCATCCCGAGATCGCCAAGGTCGCCTTCACCGGCAGCACCGCGACCGGCCGCCGCGTGGTGCAGGCCAGCGCCGGCAACCTCAAGAAGGTGCAGCTCGAGCTCGGCGGCAAGGGCCCCAACATCATCTTCGAAGATGCTTTCCTGCCGGCCGCGATCAACGGCAGCGCCTGGGCCATCTTCCACAACCAGGGCCAGGCCTGCATCGCCGGTTCGCGCCTGATGCTGCACGAGAAGATCGCCGATGCCTTCCTCGACCAGTTCATTCCGCTGGCGCAGTCGATCCGGCTCGGCAACCCGCTCGACGATGCGACCGAGATGGGCCCGCTCACGAGTGCCCAGCATCGCGAGCGCGTGCTGCAGTACGTCGAGGTGGCGAAGGAGCAGGGCGGCGAGCTGCTGGCCGGCGGCACGGCACCGGGCGGCGACCTGGCGCGCGGCTGCTATGTGCAGCCGACCGTGGTGCGGGCGAAATCCTGGCGCGACCGCATCGCGCAGGAAGAGGTGTTCGGTCCCTTCGTGACCGTGCTCACCTTCAAGGACGACGAAGAGGCGATGGAAATCGCCAACGGCACCGACTACGGCCTCGGCAGCGGCCTGTGGACCCGCGACCTGCAGCGCGCCCACCGCGTGGCGCGCGACCTGCACGCGGGCATGGTCTGGATCAACAGCTACAAGCGCGTGAATCCGGGCTCGCCCTTCGGCGGCGTCGGCCAGAGCGGCTACGGCCGCGAGATGGGCTTCGACGCGATGCGCGAGTACACGCAGGTCAAGAGCGTATGGGTCAACGTCGACGCCCAGATCCCGCCGCACTTCGTGCGCTGACTGCCATGCACGACTTCATCTACACCAGCCATGCCCAGCGCGTCGTGTTCGGCGCCGGCTCGCTCGCGCACCTGGCCCGCGAGATCGACGCGCTGGGCGCGCGCCGTGCCCTGGTGCTGTCGACGCCCGAACAACGCGGACAGGCCGAGCGCGTGGCCGCGATGCTCGGTGCGAAGGCGGCCGGTGTCTTCGATCGCGCCGTGATGCACGTGCCGATCGAGACCGCGCGCGAAGCCCGCGAGCTGGCGCGCAGGCTCGACGCCGACTGCGCGGTCGCGATCGGCGGCGGCTCGACCACCGGCCTCGGCAAGGCGATCGCGCTCGACTCGGGCCTGCCGATCCTGGCGATTCCGACCACCTATGCCGGCAGCGAGATGACGCCGATCTACGGCCTCACCGAAGGCGGCCTCAAGAAGACCGGCAAGGATGTGCGCGTGCTGCCGCGCACCGTGATCTACGACCCCGAGCTGTCGCGCACGCTGCCCGTGGGCCTGAGCGTGACCAGCGGCATCAATGCGATCGCGCATGCGGCCGAAGGGCTCTATGCGCAGGACAGCAACCCGGTGATGGACCTGATGGCGCGCGAGGGCATCGCCGCGATCGCGCGTGCCTTGCCGGCGATCCGCAAGCGGCCCGACGACATCGAGGCACGCGCCGATGCGCTCTACGGCGCCTGGCTTTGCGGCAGCGTGCTCGGCAGCGTCGGCATGGCGCTGCACCACAAGCTCTGCCACACGCTGGGCGGCAGCTTCAACCTGCCGCACGCCGAGGTGCACACGGTGGTGCTGCCGCATGCGATCGCCTTCAACGCGCAGGCCGCGCCGCGTGCGATGAACGACATCGCGCAGGCGCTGGGTGCGGCTTCCGCGCCCGAGGGGCTGCAGGCGCTGGCCCGCGACAACGGCGCGCCGGTGGCGCTCAAGGACATCGGCATGCGCGAGGCCGACCTCGACCGCGCGGCCGATCTCGCGGTCGGCAACCCCTACTGGAATCCGAGGCCCTTCGGCCCCGCCGAGCGCGATGCGATCCGTGCGCTTCTGCAACGCGCGTACGACGGCGATCCGCCGCGCTGACGGACGCCGTTCGACACCGGTTTGTGCAAAGAAGAGAAGACAGAAGAAGGAGACAACCATGACCCTCAATCGCAGGCAGTTCACCCAGGCCGCGGCCGCCCTGGCCGCCAGCGGCGCGGCGCCGCGGGTGTTCGCGGCCGACACGCTGAAGATCGGCTACGTGTCGCCGCAGACCGGGCCGCTGGCGCCCTTCGGCGAGGCCGACAAGTGGGTCATCGACCAGATGAAGACCGCCTTCAAGGACGGCATCAGCGTCGGCGGCAAGAAGGTCGCGGTGCAGATCGTGCTGAAGGACAGCCAGTCGAATCCGAACCGCGCCGGCGAGGTCGCCAACGACCTGATCCTGAAGGAGAAGGTCGCGCTGGTGCTGACCGCCGGCACGCCCGAGACCGCCAACCCGGTCAGCGATGCCTGCGAGCTCAACGAAGTGCCCTGCATCTCGAGCGTGGTGCCGTGGCAGCCCTGGTTCTTCGGCCGCAAGGGCGATCCGGCCAAGGGCTTCGCCTGGACCTATCACCTGTTCTGGGGGCTGGAGGATGTCATCGCCAACTTCACGAGCGGCTGGAAGTCCATTCCGACCAACAAGAAGGTCGGCGGGCTGTTCCCCAACGACGGCGACGGCAATGCCTGGGGCGACAAGGAGCTCGGCTTCCCCAAGCCGCTGTCGCAGATGGGCTTCACGCTGGTCGACCCGGGCCGCTTCCAGAACGGCACGCAGGACTTCAGTGCCCAGATCGCGGCCTTCAAGAAGGACGGCGTGGAGATCGTCACCGGCGTCGTGATTCCGCCCGATGCCAAGACCTTCCTGACGCAGGCGCGCCAGCAGGGCTTCCGGCCGAAGATCATCACGCTCGGCAAGGCGCTGCTGTTCCCGGGCGCGATCGATGCGCTCGGCGATCTCGGCGATGGCTTGTCGACCGAAGTGTGGTGGAGCCCGTCGCATCCGTTCACTTCGAGCCTGACGAAGCAGAGCGCCAAGGCGCTGGCCGAGGCCTACGAGACCGGCGCCAAAAAGCAGTGGACGCAGCCGATCGGCTTTGCGCACGCCCTGTTCGAGGTGGCGGCCGATGCGCTCTCCCGCGCCAAGTCGCAGAAGGCCTCGGACGTGCGCGACGCCGTGGCGGCGACCTCGCTGGCCACCGTGGTCGGGCCGGTCAAGTGGGGCGGGCAGGGCCCGTTCCGGAACGTCAGCAAGACGCCGCTGGTGCTCGGCCAGTGGGGCAAGGGCAAGAAGTACAAGTACGAGCTGACGATCGTCAACAACGAGGCGGCGCCGGACATCCCTGTCGGCGGCACGCTGCGGCCGATGCCGGGCTGAACAGCATGACGCTGCTCTCGCTGCAGGCCGTCAGCAAGTCCTACGGGGCGCTCAAGGTCACCGACGACATCACGCTCGCGGTGGCCGAGGGCGAGACGCTCGGCATCCTCGGGCCCAACGGCGCGGGCAAGACCACGCTGTTCAACCTGATCTCGGGCGACGTGCGCGTGGATGCGGGCCGGGTCGAGTACGAAGGGCGCGACGTGACCGGACTCAAGCCGCACCAGCGCTGCCATGCGGGCATCGGGCGCAGCTACCAGGTGCCGCAGCCCTTCGGCCACATGAGCGTGTTCGAGAACCTCGTGACCGCCGCGTGTTTCGGTGCGCAACAGCGCGAGCAGGAGGCCTGGCAGACGGCGCACGAGGTGCTGGCGCAGACCGGGCTGATGGCGCGCGCCAACCAGCCGGCCGGTGGACTCACGCTGCTCGACCGCAAGCGGCTCGAACTGGCGCGTGCGCTGGCGACCCGGCCGAAGCTGCTGTTGCTCGACGAGATCGCCGGCGGCCTGACCGAGCCCGAGGCGCGGCAGCTGGTCGAGGAGCTGCAGCAGATCAAGGCGCGCGGCGTGACCATGATCTGGATCGAGCACGTGGTGCATGCGCTGCTGTCGCTGGCCGACCGGCTGTTCGTCATCAACTTCGGGCAGAAGCTGGCGGAAGGCGAGCCGCGCGCGGTAATGAACGACCCGGAAGTGCGGCGGGTGTACATGGGGATCGAAGGATGACAGCCTTGCTTGCGACCGAAGGCCTCCAGGCTTTCTATGGTGATGCCCAGGCGCTGTTCGGCATCGACTTCGAGCTGCACGCCGGCGAGCTGCTGGCGATCATCGGTGCCAACGGGGCCGGCAAGACGACCTTCCTGAAATGCCTGGCCGGGCTGGTGCGGGCGCCACGCGAGGCGATCCGCTTCAAGGGCCAGCCGATCGGCGGCTTGCCGCCCGGCGAGATCGTGCGGCGCGGGCTGGCGATGGTGCCCGAGGGCCGGCGCCTGTTCCCGAGTCTCAGCGTCGAGGAGAACCTGCGCATGGGTGCGGCGAGCGGCCGCCGCGGTCCCTGGGACCTGAAGCGGCTGTACGAGATGTTCCCGATCCTGGCGCGGAAGCGCGGCGAGCCCGCCACTTCGCTGTCGGGCGGCCAGCAGCAGATGGTGGCGCTGGGCCGGGCGCTGATGAGCAACCCCGAGCTGCTGCTGTGCGACGAGCTGTCGCTCGGCCTGGCGCCGATCGTGATCCGCGAGATCTACGCCGCCATGCCGCGCATCACGGCCGAAGGCATGACGGTGGTGATCGTCGAGCAGGACGTCGGGATGGCGCAGCAGGTGTCGCAGCGCGTCTACTGCCTGCAGGAAGGGCGCGTGTCGCTCACCGGGCGCTCCAGCGAGCTCACGCGGGAGCAGATCTCGCAGGCCTACTTCGGGCTCGAGGCGCATGCGGAGGCGGCGCCATGATCGAGACCGTCATCCAGGGCCTGCTGCTCGGCGGCCTCTACACGCTGTTCGCGCTCGGCCTGTCGCTGATGTTCGGCGTCATGCGCCTGACCAATGTCGCGCAGGGCGACTTCATCATCCTGGCCGCGTTCGCCGCCATCGCCGGCGTCTCGCTGACCGGCAGCGCGCCGCTGTGGGTGCTGCTGGCGGTGCTGCCGATGGCCTTCTGCGTCGGTTACCTGCTGCAGCGCCACGTGCTCAACCGCACGCTGGGCAAGGATCCGCTGCCTTCGCTGGTCGTGACCTTCGGCCTCTCGATCGTGATCCAGAACCTGTTGCTGGAGCTGTTCTCGGCCGATCCGCGCTCGATCGAGATCGGCCCGCTGGCCACCGAGTCGCTGCGGCTCGGCGAATCGCTGGCGCTCGGCGTGCTGCCGCTGGTCATCCTGGCGGTGGCGCTGGCGGCCACGGCGGCGATGCAGTGGATGTTCGCGCGCACGCCGCTGGGCCGGACCTTCCGCGCGGTCTCCGACGATCGCGAGATCGCCGAGTTGATGGGCCTCAACGCGAACCGGGTCTATGCGCTGGCCACCGGCATCGCCTTCGTGCTGATCGCGATCGCCGGCGCGCTGCAGGGCATGCGCACCACGGTGTCGCCGTCGGACGGCCCGCTGCTGCTGCTGTTCGCCTTCGAGGCCGTGATCATCGGCGGCATGGGCTCGTTCTGGGGCACGCTGGCCGGCGCCATGATCCTCGGCCTTGCGCAGCAGATCGGCTTCCGGCTCGATCCGGGCTGGGGCATCTGGTTCGGCCATCTGGTGTTCCTCGCGGTGCTGGTGCTGCGGCCGCAGGGACTTTTTCCGAAGACGCGCGGCTGAGGCCGAAGAAATGGAACCGGTCATGAAGCCTCCGACATTCGACGTGGTGCGTGGCACGGCCGCGAGCCGCGCCCTGCTGTGGGCCGCCGCCGCAGGGGTGGTCGGCGCCGCCACGCTGCCGTTCTGGGGCGAATCGAGCTGGATGCGCGAATTCGTCGAGATCGCCTGCTACTTCATCTTCGCGATGATGTGGAACCTGCTGGCGGGCTACGGCGGCATGGTGAGCATCGGGCAGCAGGCCTTCTTCGGCTTCGGCGGCTACGTGATGCTGATGCTCGGCAACTTCGCCGGCGTCAATCCCTTTGTCGCGATCCCGCTCGGCGCGCTGGCGGCCGGGCTCATCGCGGTGCCGGTGTCCTTCGTCGCCTTCCGGCTCTCGGGCGGCTACTTCGCCATCGGCACCTGGGTGATCGCCGAGGTGTTCCGTCTCAGCTTCGCCAACGTGTCGGCGGTAGGCGGCGGCTCGGGCACGACGCTGACCGCCCTGCGCGGCATCGAGCGCGCGACCCGCGAGAGCGTCACCTACTGGACGGCGCTGGGCTGCGTGGTGGCGGCGGTCGCGCTGGTCTACCTGTTCCTGCGCAGCAAGCGCGGGCTGGCGCTGCTGGCGATCCGCGACAACGAGGTCGCCGCCGAATCGCAAGGCATCCCGGTCGCGCGCATGAAGCTCGCGGTCTATGTGGTGGCGGCCTTCGGCGCCGGCCTGGCAGGGGCGCTCTATTTCGTCGGCAACCTGCGCATCAGCCCCGATGCGGCCTTCAGCGTCAACTGGACCGCCTTCGCGATCTTCATGGTCGTGATCGGCGGCATCGGCCGCATCGAGGGGCCGCTGGTCGGGGCGCTCATCTTCTGGGCGCTGAACAAGTTCCTGAGCGACTACGGCACCTGGTACCTGCTCGGGCTCGGGCTGCTGGCGATCGTCGTCACCATCTTCTTCAAGCAAGGCCTCTGGGGCTACGCGCAGCAGCGCTGGGGCTGGTCGCTGTTCCCGACGCAGCGACGGCTGGTCGTGCAGGATGCGGCGGCCTCGAAGCGTTCGATGCCTGCCGCGCGTCCCCCTGAACTGGAGCTTCATCCCCATGCGAAACATCAATGAGAACACCATCACCGCCGCCGTGCTCGATCGCATGGCGGGGTGCGAGAACCCGCGGCTGAAGGAAGTGATGTCGGCGCTGGTGCGCCATCTGCACGACTTCGCGCGCGAAGTGAAGCTGACCGAGGCCGAGTGGGCCGCCGGCATCGAGTTCCTGACCGCGACGGGCCAGAAGTGCGACGCCAAGCGGCAGGAGTTCATCCTGCTGTCGGACACGCTGGGCCTGTCGATGCTGACCGTGGCGATGAACCACGCGAAGAGCGCCCAGGCCACCGAGGCGACCGTGTTCGGCCCCTTCCACGTGCAGGGCGCGCCCCGGCTGCCGCTCGGCGCCGACATCTCGGGCGGTGCCGCGGGCGAGCCGCTGTTCGTGCAGGCCACCGTGCACGGCCGCGATGGCGAGCCGGTCGCCGATGCCGAGGTCGATGTCTGGGAGGCCGACGCCGAAGGCTTCTACGACGTGCAGCGCCCGGGACTGGATCGCCCGCAGGGCCGGGCCGTCTTTCGCACCGACGCCGAGGGCCGGCTGTGGTTCCGCGGTGTGATGCCGGTGGCCTATCCGATCCCCACCGACGGGCCGGTGGGTGCGATGCTGCGGGCGACCCGGCGCCATCCGTGGCGACCCGCGCACGTCCACTTCATGATCCGGGCGCCGGGCTACGAGACGCTCATCACGCACGTGTTCCGCGAGGGCGACGACTACCTCGACAGCGACGCGGTGTTCGGCGTGCGCAGCTCGCTGATCGGCGATTTCGTCTCGCATCCCGCCGGCACCGGGCCCGACGGCAGCGTGCAGGCCGGGTCCTTCCACACGCTGGCCTTCGATTTCGTGCTGGAGCCTGCCGTTGCGCCCGGCTAAGGTGGCCATAATGCCCCGATGCACAGCCCCCGCCCGTCGACCCCTCCGCCAGCGGCGCTCGCGCCGCACACGCCGCTGCCGGCCTACTACGGCGACGAGGCCGAGCACCAGCAGTTCCTGCGCCGCATCTTCGACGACACCGCGCCCGACTACGACCGCATCGAACGGGTGCTGGCGCTCGGCTCGGGGCCCTGGTACAGGCGCTCGGCGCTGCAGCGCGCCGGGCTCTCGGCCGGCGCGCAGGTGCTCGACGTCGGCATCGGCACCGGGCTGGTCGCCCGCGAAGCGCTGACGCTGATCGGCCCGCGCGGGCAGCTGGTCGGCGTCGACCCCAGCCCGGGGATGATGGGCCAGGTGGCACTGCCGGGCGTCGAGCTGGTGCGCGGCCGGGCCGAGGCACTGCCGCGGCCCGATGCCAGCAGCGACTTCGTCAGCATGGGCTACGCACTGCGCCACATCGCCGACGTGAACGCGGCCTTTGCCGAGTTCTTCCGGGTGCTGCGGCCGGGCGGCCGGCTGCTGGTGCTGGAGATCACCAAGCCTTCGGGCCGCGTCGGCACGGCGGTGCTCAAGGGCTACATGCGCGGCGTGGTGCCGTTGATCGCCAGGGTGGTGGCGCGCGGGCACGACACGGCCGAGCTGTGGCGCTACTACTGGGACACGATCGAGGCCTGCATCGCGCCGGAATCGGTGCTGGCCGCATTGCGCGCCGCCGGCTTCGAGGACGTCCAGCGGCATGTCGAACTCGGCGTCTTCTCGGAGTACAGCGCGATCAAGCCGGGTTGAGCGGGCACGATCAGCGCCGGTCGTCAAGCGATGAGGGATGCGCCGAAGCGCGCAATCAGTTACAAACCCACCCGGGCGCGCGGGGCACGCACGCCTTCAACCAGGAGCGGAACCATGGCAGTGGGACAGGGGGGCGGGGTGCGCGGCATCGAGGGCGAAGCGACAGGGGGGGCGCGTGCAGGTCACTGAGTCGATCTATCGCTTCGACCGCGTCGAGTTGAATCCTGCCAGCCGCGAATTGCGGGTGGACGGCGAGCCGGCCGCCCTCGGCGCCCGTGCCTTCGATGTGCTGCTGGCGCTGATCACGCACCGCGAGCGCATGCTGACCAAGAACGAGCTGCTCGACCTCGTCTGGCCCAACCTCGTGGTCGAGGAGAACAATCTCCAGGTCCAGGTGAGCGCGCTGCGCAAGCTGCTCGGCGCCAAGGCCATCGTGACGGTGCCCGGACGCGGCTATCGCTTTGCCGCCGTGCTGGACGACTCGTCCCCGGCCGATGTCCGCGCGCCTGCGGTGGCCGCGCCGGCCTCCCCGGCGTTGCAATCCGAGCTGGGAAACCTGAATGCGGCGCTCCCTCCCTTGCTGGGCCGCGCCCAGGATCTGGCGCGGTTGCGCGATCTGGTGCGCGAACACCGGCTGGTCAGCCTGCTCGGGGCGGGCGGCATCGGCAAGACCAGCCTGGCCCGGGCCCTGGCCCGGGAGCTGGCGCATGGCTTTCGCGATGGCGCCTGGATGGTCGAGCTGGCCCACGTCACGGAGCCTGCTGCCGTGCCGGGCGCGGTGGCCCGGGCACTGCGCATCGGATTGCCCGGCCATGCCGATCCGGCGGTCGAGCTGGCCGAGCGCCTGCGCGGCCGCGAACTGCTGCTGCTGGACAACTGCGAGCACCTGATCGATGCCGCCGCGGCGCTGGTCGGCCATCTGCTGGCGGCCGTGCCCGAACTGCACATCCTCGTCACCAGCCAGGAGCCGCTGCGGCTGGCCGCCGAGCAGTCGATGCGGCTGGGCACGCTGGCCGTGCCGGTCGACGCCGACTCGGCCGACGCTGCGGCCCATGGGGCGCTGGTCCTGTTCGCGGCGCGCGTCGGCGCGCTGCAGCCGGGCTTCCGGCTCGACGATTCCAATCTCGAGGCCGTGGTGGACATCTGCCGCGCGCTCGACGGCATGCCGCTGGCACTGGAGCTCGCCGCCGCCCGGGTGCCGCTGCTCGGCGTGCACGGGGTGCGGCAGCACCTGGGGCAGCGCCTGCGCATCCTCAACAACGGCGCCCGGGATGCTCCGTCGCGCCACCGCACGCTGCGCGCGACGCTCGACTGGAGCCACGCGCTGCTGAGCCCGCTGGAGCAGCAGGTGTTTCGCCGGCTCGGCGTTTTCGTCGGCGGCTTCGGCCTCGAGCTGGCGCAGCAGGTGGCGGCGGACGACAGCCTCGATGCCTGGACCGTGCTCGACCTGCTCGGCAACCTGATCGACAAGTCGATGGTGGTGCTCGAAGCCGGCGCCACGCCGCGCTACCGGCTGCTCGAGAGCGCCCGCGCCTATGCGCGCGAGGGGCTCGAGGCGGCCGGCGAATGGGAGCGCCTGCGCGAGTGGCACGCGCGCTGCGTGCGCGCGGCGATCGACCGCCCGGCGCGGGCCGGACGCACGGGTTTCGAATCGATGGACCCGTGGGTGATGGCCTGCATCCCGGAGATCGACAACCTGCGCAGCGCCATCGAATGGGCCTGCGGCGAGGGCGGCGACGCGGCGCTGGCCCTCGAGTTGGTGAACATCGCGGCGGTGCTCATGTACCAGGCCGGGCGCTATGGCGAGGGCGTGCGCTGGATGCGGATGGCCGAAGCCCTGGTCGGCGACGACACCCCGCCATTCGTTGAGGCCGATTTCCACATGGGCCTGGCGATGGTCGGCCTGCACGGCGGCGTCAGCGCCCAGGAGCGCATGACGCTGCTGGCGCGCACGCGCGCCATCTTCGAGCAGGAACTGGCGCAGGAGGAGGCCCAGGGCCGCCTGGTGATCGCCCTGTGCATGAGCGCCTACGTTGGGGCGGTGACGGCCGACTTCGAAGGCGCCGAGCGCCATCTCGCCCGGGGCCTCGAGTTGATCGAGCAGCCGCACCTGCATGGCTTCCGCGGCCTCTGGCTCTACAACTGCGGCATGGTCCGGCGCTACCAGGGACGGACCGAGGAGGCGCTGGCCGCCTTTGCCCAGGCCCTGCCGCTGGTGCGCGCCGGCGGCGATGCGCGCGTCCTGTTCTACGTGCTCAACAACCTGGCCGCGCTGCACCAGGAGATCGGCCATGTCGACGAGGCGGTGGACCAGTTCCGCGCCATGATCGAGCATCTGCGTCGCTCGCCGATGACCGATGCCCAGATGATGGCCTTTGCGCTCAACTGGTACGCGCATGCCCTGACGGTGCAGGGCACGCTGTCGGAGGCCCAGGCCCAGGTCATGCAGAGCCTGCCGCATTGCCGTCGCTCGCTGGGCCTGCGCCATTTCGCGGGCATGCTGGCCCTGCTGGCGGCGCGGCAGGGCCGTTTGCGCGACGCCGCGCGGATGGTCGGCTGCGACGATGCGGCACGCGCGCGGCGCGGCGAGGTGCGCAGCCAGACCGACACCCGCATGCTCAATGCCACGCTGGCCCTGGTCGGTGCCGTCCATGCACCGGCCGAGGTGGCGGCCTGGCGCTTCGAGGGTGCCGGCCTCGACGAGGATGCCGCCATCGCGCTGGCCTCGGCCGGCCTCAGAGCTTTGCCGGCCTGACACCTTCGAGTTGCGCGATCAGCGTCGGGAAGATGTCGCGCGCGGCGTTGCGGCCGACGAACAGGTCCATGTGCGCATAGCCCTCGAACACGTGGCGGGTGTAGAGCGCCGGGTCGTTGTGCCTCGATAGCCAGGCCTGCGTGCGCATGGAGGTCTCGGGAAAGAACAGCTGGTTGCCGGCGCCGGCCACGAAGCTGATCGGCAGCGCCAGCCGCGGCGCGTTGGCCGGCGTCACGTAGACGTCGCGGCCTTCGCTGTCGACCGCCTTGGCGCGCTGCATGATCAGGCTCAGGTGCTCGAAGGGATGCAGCGACACGCTGCCGAACATCTGCGCCAGCGCGGTGTGCGTGGCGTGGTTGAGCTGCGCGTGCGCATACGAGGCGCCGAAGATCGAGAACACGCGGTGGCACAGCGGGTTCTTGCATTCCTCGCCGGCCGGCACCGGCACCTTCCAGGCCAGCGTGTCGATCTCGCGGTCGAGGTCGGTGCTGCCGGGCACGCTGTCGAAGCGCCCGTCGAGCGGCGCATAGTTCTCGAGCACCCGGGCCAGGCCGATGTCGGCCTTGGCGTCGTTCAGCCAGCCCGTGACCGGGTGCAGCGTGAGCTGCGAAGACACCAGCGAGCGCACGCCGGTCA
Organism: Variovorax sp. P4_B11; assembly: GCF_056402355.1. Classification (NCBI taxonomy): domain Bacteria; kingdom Pseudomonadati; phylum Pseudomonadota; class Betaproteobacteria; order Burkholderiales; family Comamonadaceae; genus Variovorax; species Variovorax sp. P4_B11. The sequence continues at coordinate 46,514 of NZ_JBFUHO010000006.1, read as the reverse complement.
TGCCGGCCAGGAGCGCCATCAGCAGGCTCATCGAGCCGACGCAATGGGCGATCGCCTGCAGGTCCTTCGCGCCGGTGGCCTGCAGGATGAAGCGCACCGCGGCCGGCCAGTCGGTGCGCGCGATGTCGTCGATCGTGAAGGGCGCGATCGGGCTGCCGGAGTCGGGGCTGGCCCGGTAGTCGAACAGCCAGACGTCGTAGCCGCGCTCGCAGAGCGCCTCGACCAGGTTCTGGTCGACGGTGTCGGTCGCGAACGAGGAGGCCCGCACCGAGAAGCCCGGCGCCAGCACCACCGGCCCGAGCGTGCCGCCGGTGTAGCGCGTGAGCCTGATCCGGAAGCCGTCGCCGACATCGACGTGGTGCACCACCGGCGCCGGTGCGCGCAAGGCGCGGCGCGGGATTTGCGCCAGGTCGAGCGCCGGGAAGTTGTGGAGGTCGGCGAGCAGCCCGCCATAGGCGCGGAACAGCGTCATGCCGAAGAAGGCGCCGAACTTGGCGAGGTAGGCGCTGGCGATGGCCTTCTGCGCCGCCGGTACGTGGGCTTCGATCACGCCGGGCAGGCTCGGCGGTGGCTTCATCTCGAGGCTCGAGCCTTGCCACAGCAGGTCCTCGAGGTCCAGCGTCAGGATGCCCTGCGCCAGCAGCGAGCCGGTCATGCCGTCGCCGTCGTAGACCCGCACGAACAGGGTCGTGGTGTCGGTCCACGGCGAGGAACCGGGCCGCTGGTGCAGCACCTTGTGGCCCTTGAAGCGCAGCCGCGAGTCGCCGCGCCGAAGCACCATTTCGTAGGTCATGGTCCAGGTCTCGACCCGCTGGGCGTCGGCCGGCAGCAGGTGGAACACGCCGCTGGCCACCGGCATCGGCTCGCTCCACAGCGCCGGGCAGGTCACGCTGCCGGTGATGCGGGCCGGATGCGTCGGGTCCGAAACCATCTGGTGCAGGTCGCCGGTGTGGATCGTGAGCTCGAAGCGCATGGCCTGGCCCCGCGCCTTGCCCCAGGTGCAGGCGAGCTCGTAGTCGCTCGCCAGCCGCTGCTGCGCGCCGCTGCGCGGCAGCACCGCCTCGGTGCTGATCCAGCCGTGCATGGTCTCGGTGAACTGGAAGCTCGGGCTCAGCAGCGCCGGGTCCCTCCGGATGACCTCGCTGATCGCGTCCTTGGCGAGCGCGATGGCGGTGGCCTCGACACCGTCGACGATGCGCCGCAGCAGTCCCGGCGGCGGTGGCGCGGCGGTGGCCGAGGCCGGCAGTGGCGCGCGCGGCGCCAAGCCGAGGTCCAGCGCCCAGCCGCGCTGGTCGCACAGCAGCTGGCAGGCGCGCTCGGCCAGCGCAGTGATGGTCAGCAGCGGGTTGACGCCGGCCGCGCCCGGCAGTACCGCGCCGTCGCAGACGTAGAGGCCTTCATGCACCGCCTGGCCGTCGCGGCCCGCGAACACCTGGCTCCGGTGGTTGACCACGCCGTCGGCGGCGCTGTCGCCCATGCCGCATCCGCCCAGCGGATGCACCGTGATCAGCTTGCGGCCCAGCGCTTCGCTCCACAGCGGGTTCGGGATGAACTGGCCCTGCACCGCCTCGTTGGCCGCCTGCAGCCACTGGTTGTCCTTGGCGATCACCGGGCTGGCCCCGGCCTCGGGCCAGTCGATGCGCAGCCGGTCGTCCCGCAGGCGCAGCGTGCCGCCGGCATCGTCCACGCTCATCACCAGGTAGGTCTGGGTGCGTGCCACCGCGCCGGTGTAGGCCGCCATGGCCAGGCCGCCGGGGTTCTGCACCGCCTCGCTCATGGCCTGTGCGTCGAGCAGGCGCGACTTGGCCTCGGCCACGCCGTAGGCGAATTCGCCCCCCTTCATCGCATCGGCGAAGAACAGGGCCGGCGTCAGCATCGACGCCAGCGCGCCGGGGATCACGCCTTCCTCGATCACCAGGCCGTCGCCCACCTCGGGCGCGTTGCGCAGGTCGATCACGCCGGTGATGCAGGGGCCGGGCATCTGCTGCGGCGCCAGCTTGCTGCGGCCGGCGCCGACGCCGTGGATGCTGCTGCGGACTGCGTTCCCCTCGGCGTCGGGGGCGGTCCGCCAGTGGGTGTCGAAGCCCAGCGCCAGCACGTCGCCGTTGCCGGAGAAGCGCGTACCAAGCCGGTCCGACAAGGGCAGGCCATGCGCGCGCGAGCGCAGCAGGATCTCGGTCGAGCCCAGCGCCCCGGCGCCGAGCATCACCACGTCGGCGGTCACGCTGCGTGGCGCGGTCGACGCCGGCGCGGCCTCGCCGCGCAGCGCCACCGGGTCGAAGACCACGCGCCAGCGATCGCCGTCGCGCTCGACATGGCTCACGCGCGCGCCGGTGAAGATCTCGGCGCCATGGTTCGCCGCGTCCGGCAGGTAGTTCATCAGCGTGGTGTTCTTGGCACCCACGTTGCAGCCGCTGGTGCAATCGCCGCACAGGTTGCAGCGCGGCTGGGGGACGCCGAAGGGGTTCAGCTGGTCGACGAAATTGACCGCGATCGGTGGCCGCATGAACGGCTGCTTCATCGCCTGGGCCGATTTCTCGAGCGCTTGCAGCTTGTTGAGCGGCGGGTAGTCGTCGGGGTAGGGCGAGGGATCCAGCATCTGCCGGGCGCGCGCGATGTAGGGGTCGAGCAGTGCCGGTTCGCGGCGGAAGGGCTCGGGCCAGGGCGTGGCGCCGAACAGCCGCGGATCGATCTCGAGGGCCACGTTGGCATTGATCAGCGAGGTGCCGCCAAGGCCGCAGCCGACCATCGCGAGCATGTCGTCGTTGAGGTGCAGGTTGTAGAGCCCGTCGGCGGCGCCGAGCTTGCCGCGCGCGCCGTCGACCTGCATGTCGGCCCCCGCGCCGGCCATGTCGTCCGGGTAGTCGCCGGGCAGGATCTCGCGGCCGCGCTCGAGCACGCAGACCGACTGGCCGGCGCGCGCCAGGCGCGAGGCGGCGACGCCGGCGCCGTAGCCGGAGCCGACCACGACCACGGTGTAGTGGGAGGCCAGCTGCTCGAGCGGCCGTGCGATGCGTTTCATCATGGGGCGGGATCCTCGGCCCGGGCCGAGGCGTGGAAGAACTTGTCGAGCAATTGGGCGGCGCGGTCTTCGGTGGCCTGCCGGGCCGCGCGCGAGAAGGCTTGCCAGGCGGGCGCCGTGCGTTCGAGCCCGGCGGCCAGGGCGGCCAGCATCGGGTTGTCGCGGTCGCGGAAGCCGCCGACGCCCTGCGCCTGCACCGGTGCCATGCGGGCGTTGACCGGGTCGTTGAAGAGCCGCAGCGACGCGAGGTTGAGCGCCTCGTCGATGAACACCGCCGCAGCGCCCTGGGTCGAGGCCATGGTCGGCTGGTCCATCACCCAGCCCCCGGTGTTGAAGACCCGCACGGGCCGGTCGAAGCCGGCCACCGGCAGTTCGTCCTGGAACGGCTTGTGGGTGTGGCCGAAGACGAAGGCGAGGTCGAGCCCGGACGGCCGCAGGCCGGCGTGCTCGAGCTGCAGCTTGACCGGGCCCGACAGGAACCAGCGCAGGTCGGCGACGTCGCTGGCGGTCATCAGCTCGAGGGTGCTGTCGCGCTGCGACTGCGCGCCCCGGCCGAGCGTGACATCGAGCGCGCCCAGCAGCAGCTGGTCGAGCGTGATCCCCTGCACCGTCGGCATCTTGCCGCTGACGCCGAAGCGCTGGCCGAGCCGGGCCACGAGCAGGGCCGACAGGCGCTGCGCGAAGCGCTGCGAGGCGCCGGCGTCGCGCATCACCTCGTACAGCGTGGTCGCCTCGGTGCCGGTGGCGCCGGCGCTGCCGAGGTCCGACCACAGGAAGTCGACCCAGGCGCCGTTCTGGGTCTCGAGCTGCGCCATCGAGGCCGGGCCGCGGCCGTGGTGGCCCGGCGTCTGCGCATCGAGGGCCGAGACCACGCGGTACATCGGGTCCACGTAGTGGCCGTGGTGCAGCACCACGCAGCGCTGGCGGTCGGCATCGAGCAGGCCGAGGTTGGGGTAGGCGATCTCGACCCGGGTCTCTTTCAGGGCCGGATGGCGGTTGATCAGGCCGGTCAGCATCGGCGACTGGATGCCGCTCGCATCGGGCGCCTGGAACAGCGGCGTGTGCGCGATCAGGTCGCTGTCGATGCGGCCTTCGCCCAGGCCGTCCTGGAAGTGCTGGTCCTGGGCGATGCGCCACAGGTGGTGGTCGTGGTTGCCCGGCACGCAGAGCACGCGCGGCGCGAACAGCGGCCGGTCGCCGTCGAGCATCACGGCCTCGACGAAGCAGCGGAAGGCGGCGGCGACGCTGCCCATAGGCGACAGGCCCATGTCGAGCACGTCGCCGAGCAGGATCAGCGTCGGCGGCGGGCCATCGCCGAGCGTGCCGAGCAGCTGGCGCAGGGCCTGGCCCAGTGCCGCCAGTGTGTCGCTGGGGCGGCTCGGGTCGGGCTGTCCCTTGGCGTCGGTCGATGTGAGGGTGCTGTAGCCGGCACCGAGGTGCAGGTCGGACAGGCAGACATAGCGGGGTCCGACTCCGGCGCTCATAAGGCAAGGGCTCCGGGGATCAGGGGGGCGGCAATCCCGTTCATGTTCGCTTCCATTCGATTCAGGGCAATCGGTGCCCGGCATCGAGTGTGACCGTTGCCGCCCGGGGCGTCCTGAATCCGTCCTGAAGCGTGCTGAATCCGGTGCGCGCATTCAGCACGCTTCAGCACGCCTTAAGGACTGCAAGGCCTGGCGGCGAGAACCTTGGGCTTCCTCCACCAGCCGCCCAAACGCCATGCGCCGACCGCACACTTCCCCCGCCGCTGCCATCGCCGCGTCGCTGCGTGCCGTCGGCCAGCCGCGCAGCGCGATCCTGCGCAACGGCGTGCGGGCCCGGATCCGTCCGCTGCGCCTGGACGATGCGCGCCGCTTCGGCGACTTCGTCGGCAAGCTCTCGGAGGCCTCGCGCGATGACCGCTTCCATGGCGACGTCGGCGATTGCACGCCGTTCACGCTGCAGCAGCTGGTCTGCGTCGACGGCGTGCGCCACGTCGTCTTCGTCGCCGCGCTCGCGCTGGCCGATGGCGAGGAGCTCATCGGCGAGGTGCGCTACCGCGTCGGCGACGAACCGGGCTGCGCCGAAGTGGCGATCGCCGTCGTCGATGCCTGGCAGGGCCAGGGCCTGGCCGACCAGCTGATCGACTGCCTGCTCGAAGCGGCCCACGATGCCGGCCTGCGCCGGCTCTACGGCGAGGTGCTGGCGGCCAACACCCGAATGATCGGCTTCCTGCACCGCATGGGCTTCCAGACCTGCTCGCAGGGCTCCAGCGGCGACCTGCTTCGCCTCGAGCGCGGCGTGTCGCCGCGCCGGCCACAGGGCGCCCGGGGCCTGCCCGGGGCCTTGCGCCGCTGGCTGATCGGCCAGTTCGCACTGGGGGTCCAGTCGCCGTTGAAGACGCCATGACGACCGACCGGAGCATCCCGCCGGCGCCGCCCGGAAGGTCGGCCGGCTAGAGCCCGCCGGCGGCCTGCTTGCGCTGGACGATGCGGTTGCGCGTCGGCCGGGCGCATCGTGACGGCGGGGTGCCCGCGCCGCAGGTCCGTGTTTGTCCGGGGTCCGCGGCCTGGGATTCCGTGCGGTTTTGCACGGGTTCGGCGGCAGAATCGGGCTCCCCCACGAGCCCCCAGCTTCCCGGCATGAAGTCCCCCCCGCTGCCCTCCCTGCCCACTGGTCGCCGCCTGCTGTACTGGATCGTGGGGGTCGCGGTCCTCACGGCGCTGGTCTGGGCGGTGGTGCGCTACGTGAGTCCGGCGCCGCCGCGCTCGCTGGTGATGAGCACCGGCGTGGCCGATGGTGCCTACCACCGGTTCGGAGAGCGCTACCAGGAGATCCTGCGAGCCAACGGCATCCGGCTCGAACTGCGCGCCTCGAGCGGTGGGGTCGAGAACCTGCAGCGGCTCAACGACGGCACGGTGTCGGTGGGCTTCGTGCAGGGCGGGACCGGCGTGCTGGCGCAGGATCCCGACGCAGCGCCCGACTCGACGCCGCTGCGCTCGCTGGCCACGGTTGCCTTCGAGCCGGTCTGGATCTTCAGCACGCGCATCGACCTGTCGAAGGGCCTGGGGCCGTTGGCCGGCAAGCGCATCGCGGTCGGGGTGCCCGGCAGCGGCAACTTCAAGGTCGCCAGCGAACTGCTGGCGGTCTATGGCGTGGTCGACGGCGGCCCGCAAGGCACCGCCTTCGTCAGCGAAGGCGGCATGGCGGCGGCGCAGCTGCTCGCCAGCGGCCAGGTCGATGCGGCCTTCATCATCGCCGCGCCTCAGGCGCCGGCGGTGCAGAAGCTGCTTGCGGACGAGGGGGTGCGCCTGGCATCGCTGGACCACGTGGAAGGCCTGGCACGGCGGTTCCCGTTCTTTCAGCCCGTGAGCCTCAAGCGCGGCTCGGTCGATCCGAAGCGCGACCTGCCGCCGCAGGACATCCAGCTTCTCGCCACCACCGCCAACCTGGTGGTGCGCGACGAGCTGCACCCGGCGCTGGCCTACCTGCTGCTCGAGGCGGCGCGGCAGGTCCACCGGCCGCCCAGCATCATCGACCGGCCCGGCGACTTCCCGAGCCCGACCGGCACCGACTTCCCGCTCGCGAGCGAGGCCGAGCGCTACTTCAAGAACGGCAGGCCGTTCCTGCAGAGCTACCTGCCTTTCTGGGCCGCGAACTACGTGCAGCGCCTGCTGCTGCTGCTGGTGCCGCTGGCGGCCATCCTGGTGCCGGTGGCCCGTGTGCTGCCCGAGGTCATCGCCTGGCGTCGCCAGAGCGGCCTGTTCCGCCGCTACGGCGAGCTGAAGTTCCTCGAGCAGGACCTGGCATCGCGCAAACTCGACGACGACGAGCGCCGCGAAGCCCGGGCCCAGCTCGACCGGATCGAGGAGGAGGTCATCCAGACCAAGTTCCCGCTCGATTTCACCGACCGGGTCTACACGCTGCGGCAGCACGTCGACTATGTGCGGGCGCAGTTGCAGCGGCAGGGGGAGCCGCACCCGAAGACTGAATCGGACGTGTCGTGACGCGATTGGGGAGTCGTCGCCGCTTCACAGCAGCCGTGAAATCTCCCGCGCCGCCGCCAGCAGGGCCGGCAGCATGCTGTCCTGCATCACCCTGGCGCTGGTCCGGTTGGCCTGGCCGCTGATGTTGAGCGCGGCCACGGTACGGCCTGCGCGATCCACGATCGGTGCCGCGATCGAGATCAGCCCTTCCTCCAGCTCCTGGTTGACCAGGCACCAGCCCTGTCGCCGCGCCTGCGCCACCTTGGCCAGCAGGGCGTCGATGTCGGTCACCGTGTGCTTGGTGAAGGCGTCGCGCGCCGAGGCTTGGAGCCGGGCCCGAATTTCCTCTTCGTCGAGGTCGGCCAGCAGCAGCCGGCCCATCGAGGTGCAGAAGGCCGGCAGCCGCGAGCCGACACCCAGGCTGATGCGCATGATCTTGTGGGTCGGCACCCGCATCACGTAGACGATGTCGGTGGCGTCCAGCACCGCCGCGGAACACGACTCCTGCACCTGCTGCACCAGCGCCTCCATCACCGGCTCGGCGCGGTTCCAGATCGGCATCGACGACAGGTAGGCGAAGCCGAGGTCGAGGATTCGCGGCGTGAGCGCGAAGAGCTTGCCGTCGCTCGCCACGTAGCCCAGCGTCTGCAGCGTGAGCAGGATGCGGCGCGCGCCGGCCCGCGTGAGTCCGGTGGCGGCCGCCACCTCGCTGAGCGTCTGTCGCGGCGCGCCGGCGCTGAAGGAGCGGATCACCTGCAGGCCGCGCGCGAAGGATTGCACGTAGCTGTCGCCGGGTGCCGGCGGGGCGGCTGTTGATTGCTGGGTTGCCATGGGAGGTGGTTTTCTCTAGAATTCATTATACGAACAGATGTTCGATATGCGAACAATTTGGCAGGCGCTCGGGCCCATTCGATCGCCGACTGTTCGACTTCTCTTCCATCCCGGAGACAGATTCCATGATCGACAAGATCGCGCGCTCGGTCGCCGACGCCCTGACCGGCATCCCCGACGGCGCCACGGTGCTGATCGGCGGCTTCGGCACCGCCGGCATTCCCAACGAACTGATCGACGGCCTGATCGCGCAGGGCGCCAAGGACCTCACGGTGGTCAACAACAACGCGGGCAACGGCGAGACCGGCCTGGCGGCGCTGCTCAAGGCGGGCCGCGTGCGCAAGATCATCTGCAGCTTTCCGCGCCAGGCCGACAGCCAGGTCTTCGACGGCCTCTACCGCGCCGGCAAGATCGAGCTCGAGCTGGTGCCGCAGGGCAACCTGGCCGAGCGCATCCGTGCGGCCGGCGCCGGCATCGGCGCCTTCTTCTGCCCGACCGGCTACGGCACGCAGCTGGCGGGCGGCCGCGAGACCCGCGAGATCGACGGCAAGCACTACGTGCTCGAGTACCCGATCTGCGGCGACGTCGCGCTGATCAAGGCCGAGCAGGGCGACCGCTGGGGCAACCTGGTCTACCGCAAGGCGGCGCGCAACTTCGGCCCGGTGATGGCGATGGCCGCGGGTCGCACCATCGCCACGGTGCACGAAATCGTCGAACTCGGCGCGATGGATCCCGAGCACATCGTCACGCCGGGCATCTTCGTCAACAAGATCGTCAAGATCGAGCGCGTCGCCACCGAGGCCGGCGGCTTCAGAAAGGCCGCATGACCATGACCTACCAACGTCGCACCAAGGACCAGCTCGCCGCCCGGGTCGCCCAGGACATCTTCGACGGCGCCGTCGTCAACCTCGGCATCGGCCAGCCGACACTGGTCGCGAACCACCTGCCGGCCGGCCGCGAGGTCATCCTGCACAGCGAGAACGGCATCCTCGGCATGGGTCCGGCACCGGCCGCGGGCAACGAGGACTTCGATCTGATCAACGCCGGCAAGCAGCCGGTCACGCTGCTGCCCGGCGGCGCCTTCTTCCACCATGCCGACAGCTTCGCGATGATGCGCGGCGGCCACCTCGACATCTGCGTGCTGGGCGCCTTCCAGGTCTCGGCCACCGGCGACCTCGCCAACTGGAGCACCGGCGAAGAGGGCGCGATTCCGGCGGTCGGGGGGGCCATGGACCTCGCCATCGGCGCCCGCCAGACCTGGGTCATGATGGACCTGCTGACCAAGAAGGGCGAGAGCAAGATCGTCGCGCAGTGCAGCTATCCGCTGACCGGCCTCGGCTGCGTGAAGCGGGTCTACTCCGACCTTGCTACGCTCGAATGCACGCCCGCGGGCCTGAAGCTGATCGACAAGGTCGATGGCCTCGGCCACGCGGAACTCGAAGAACTGGTCGGCCTGCCGATCGCCCTCTGAACCCACTGGGGAGACACCACCATGAGTCAACAAGCCTTCATCTGCGACGCGATTCGCACCCCCTTCGGCCGCTACGGCGGCGCCCTTTCCAGCGTGCGCACCGACGACCTCGGCGCGGTGCCGCTCAAGGCGCTGATGGCGCGCAACAAGAAGGTCGACTGGCAGGCGGTCGGCGACGTGCTCTATGGCTGCGCCAACCAGGCCGGCGAGGACAACCGCAACGTCGCACGCATGGCGGCACTGCTGGCCGGTCTGCCGATCGAGGTCGGCGGCGGCACCATCAACCGCCTGTGCGGTTCGGGCCTCGATGCGGTCGGCACCGCGGCACGCGCGATCAAGGCCGGCGAGGCCGGCCTGATGATCGCCGGCGGCGTCGAGAGCATGAGCCGCGCGCCCTTCGTGATGCCCAAGGCCGAGAGCGCATTCAGCCGCAACAATGCGGTCTACGACACCACCATCGGCTGGCGCTTCGTCAACAAGCTCATGAAGGCGCAGTACGGCGTCGACTCGATGCCCGAGACCGCCGAGAACGTCGCCACCGACTACAAGATCGAGCGCGAGGCGCAGGACCGCATGGCGCTGGCCTCGCAGCAGCGCGCCGTGGCGGCGCAGCAGTCGGGCTTCTTCGATGCCGAGATCGTGCCGGTGAGCGTGGCGCAGAAGAAGGGCGACCCGGTCATCGTCGGCAAGGACGAGCATCCGCGCGAGACCAGCCTGGAGGCGCTGGCCAAGCTCAAGGGCGTGGTGCGTCCCGACGGCAGCGTGACCGCCGGCAATGCCAGCGGCGTCAACGACGGCGCAGTGGCGCTGCTGCTGGCCGACGAGGCCAGCGCGGCGAAGCACGGCCTGACGCCGCGCGCCCGCGTGGTCGGCATGGCGACCGCCGGCGTGGCGCCGCGCATCATGGGCATCGGTCCGGCACCGGCGACCCAGAAGGTGCTGCAGCTCACCGGCCTGAAGCTCGACCAGATCGACGTCATCGAGCTCAATGAGGCCTTCGCCGCGCAGGGCCTGGCGGTGCTGCGCCTGCTCGGCCTGAAGGACGACGATGCGAGAGTCAACATCAACGGCGGCGCGATCGCGCTGGGCCATCCGCTGGGCGCCAGCGGCGCGCGGCTCGCCACCACTGCCATCAACCAGCTGCACAAGCAGGGCGGGCGCTATGCGCTGTGCACGATGTGCATCGGCGTCGGCCAGGGCATCGCGCTGATCCTCGAGCGCGTCTGAAGCTCAAGTCCGTGCTTGCGCGCCACGCCACACGCGCACGGCGGCTGCGAGGTCCTCGAGCGCGCTGCCGACGGCCTTGAAGACCGTGCGCTCGCCGGCGCAGCGGCGACCCTGCCGCTCCTGCCTGCAGAGCTGCGCCAACGTCCCCTGGATGGTCTCCAGCGACACGGCGCCGGATGCGATGGCGTCGATCAGGTCGCCGGCCTTGGTCGGCGCCTCGTCGGTATCGACGTACACGCGAGCGCCGGCGAAGCAGGCCGCGTCGGCCTCTTTCATCGCCGGCGTGAAGCTGCCGATCAGGTCCAGGTGCGAGCCCGGCGCGAGCCACTCGCCGCGGACCAGCGGCGCAGTCGCGAGCGTTGCGCAGCAGACGATGTCGGCTTCACGCACCGCGGCGTCGAGCGCCTCGACCGGCTCGGCGTTCCAGCCGGCCCGGCGCCATTCCTCGGCCAGCGCGCGAGCGCCCTCGGGCCGATGGTTCCAGACCCTGACTTCGCCGATCGGCCGCACGCTCGCATGGGCCGCGGGCAGCAGGCGCGCCACCCGCCCGGTGCCGAGCACCAGCAGCCTGGTGGCGTCCTCGCGGGCGAGAAAGGCTGCGCCCAGCGCGGAAGCGGCGGCGGTCCGGTGGGCCGTGATCTCGTTGCCGTCGAGCAGCGCCAGCGGCACGCCGGTGTGGGCGTCGTAGAGCACATAGGTCGCATGCAGTCCGGGCAGCCCGCGCGCGCCGTTGCCCGGAAAGATGTTGATCGTCTTGATGCCGAGGAAGCCGGCCTCGCTCCAGGCCGGCATGATCAGCACGGTGCCCTGGTCGGCGCCGGCCGAGACTGCATGCACGTGGCGCGGCGGCACCGTCGCCGCGCTCGCGAAAGCCTCGCGCAGGGCCGGCACGAGGGCTTCGAAGCCGAGCTGGCTGCGGGTCTGTTCGGCGTCGAGGATCTTCATGGCGGGCGTTCCGGTGTTGCGCCGACAATGTAGCGCTCGCGCACCCCCATTTCCGTTCTCGTCTTGAATCTTCCCCTCATCACCGACCCGCATTTCTATGCGGTCGCCGTTCCGGCCGTGCTGCTGCTGGGCGTCAGCAAGAGCGGCTTCGGCGCCGGCTTCGGCTCCCTCGCGGTCCCTTTCATGGCGCTGGTGGTCACGGTGCCGCAGGCGGCCGCCCTCCTGATGCCGGTGCTGCTGCTGATGGACCTGCTGGGCCTGGCGGCCTTCCGCCGCGACTTCGACCCTCGGCTGCTGCGCTTCCTGATTCCGTGCGGCCTGCTGGGCACGCTGATCGGCGCCGTTCTCTTCAAGGCGCTGCCGGCGCACACGGTGGCGGGCATCGTCGGCGTCTTCACGCTGCTGTTCCTGGCCCAGCGACTGCTGTTCCCGCCGCGCCCGGACGATCCGATGCCATCGAAGCTGGGCGGCGCGGTGCTGACCACCCTCAGCGGCTTCACCAGCTTCATCGCGCATGCCGGAGGGCCGCCGGTCAATGCCTACGTGATTCCGCTGCGGCTCACGCCGGTGGCCTACACGGCGACGATGGCCTATTTCTTCTTCGTCGTGAATCTGAGCAAATGGGTGCCCTATGCCTGGCTGGGGCTGCTGGACTGGCGCAACATGGCGACCTCGCTGCTGCTGCTGCCGATCGCGCCCGTGGGCGTCTGGGTGGGCATTCGCATCGCCCGCCGCATCGATCCGGTCTGGTTCTATCGCTTCGTCTACCTCGGCATGCTGCTGACCGGACTGAAGCTCAGCTGGGACGGTTTCATGGCCTGAGAGGCCCCCACGCTCCTCACTGCGTGTGTCGCTGCCCCCCGAGGGGGCGCAGGCCGCCTTGGGAGCGGCCCGGCGCCGGCCTGAGGGCCGAAGTCGCTGCGCCCGAGAGCATGTAATGCAAAGCTCTACGATTGCCGCGGCCGCGCGCGATGGGCAGAATTTCGGCATGAGCACCGAGCCGTCGACCTCGCCCGCCACCCTGCAGGACCAGGAGCTCCAGAGCCTGGCGACCGAATGGCGCGTGCGTGCGATGCGGGGCGACCAGCTCGCCCACCGCATGGCGCAGGCGCTCGAGGCCGAGCAGCGCCGCCGCATCCGCGATTCGGGCCTGCAGATCCTGGCGCCCGCCGCTTCGCGCCCGCCGGCGCCCTGGTGGAAGTTCTGGTGATGCGCGCCGGCTAGTCAGTTGGGGACAGAGCAAAAACTGCTGCGCAGTTTCTTGGTCTGTCCCGCAAAGTTCAGTGATAGATCTTCTGCAGCAGCCGGATCAGCGTCTCGCGCTCGCGCGGCGTGAGTCGGGCGCTGCAGTCCATCTCCAGCTCCATGACGGTTTGCTCGGCCTCTCGCACCAGCTGTTCGCCGGCGGGCGTCAGGTAGAGGCCGATGGCGCGGCCGTCGTGGGGATGCGGGCGCCGCTCGATCAGGCCGCGGCCGTCCATCGCGGCGATCAGGCTCACCAGGTTCGGCGGCAGGATGTCGAGCGTGGAGCAAAGCTGGCGCGAGGTCGCTCCGGGGTTGTGCGCCAGCAGCGACAGCACCGAGAAATCGACCTGCTTGAGCCCGTAGGCCGCCATCCGCTCGGCGAACACCTGGCTGACGATCAGCCAGGCGCGGCGCGCGTTGTAGCCGACGAAGGTTTCAAGCACCCGGGTGTCGAGATGATCGCTGCGCGCCGCTGCTGCGCTGGCAGTCGAGGTGGTTTTCTTTCGAGGAAGGGCCATGGGCGCAAGCGTAACCGCCCGGCGTTGCTCAGGCCATGGGTTGACGCGTGCCGACGGCTTCGCAGGCCCGCTTGACGATGCCGAGCCGCAGCTCGAACTCGGGCAGCACCCAACGGCGGAAGGCCGCCTCGGGCGCGCTCCAGCGTGCCTCCGGCCCGGCTGCGCGTCCGATCCGCGCCCAGGCCCAGGCCAGCAGCGCGATCATCACCACCCGCAGGTAGTCGTCGGCCACCTCGTAAGGCAGCGCCGGATCGCCCGTCGCAGCCATCGCGAGCGTGGTCGTGAGGTAGCGCAGCTGCGCCAGCCGGCGCTGCACGTCGGCATCGATCTCGCGCGCTGCGTCGAGTTCATCGCGCAGTTCGATCAGGAGTGCCGACATGCCGGTGCCGCCATCGGCCAGCACCTTGCGCACCAGCAGGTCGATCGCCTGGATCTCGTTGGTGCCCTCGTAGATCATCGTGACGCGCGAATCGCGCACCACCTGTTCGATGCCCCACTCGCGCACGTAGCCGTGGCCGCCGAAGACCTGCAGGCAGTCGCTGGCGCCGTGGAAGGCCTGCTGCGTGCAGGCGGCCTTGAGCACCGGCGTGACCAGTGCGCACCAGCGCTGCGCGCGCTCGCGCGATTTCGCATCGTCGTCGTGGCGTGCCACGTCGAGCTGGATCGCCGTGCGATAGGCGATCAGCCGCGCACCGTCGATCCAGGCGCGCTGGGTGTCGAGGATGCGGCGGATCGCCGGATGTTCGGCCACCAGGTCGGCGGCCTCGGCCCCGCGGCTGGCCGGCGCCGGGCCCGGGGCGCGCATCTGGCGGCGCTCGTGCGCATAGGCGTCGGCCTTCTGCCAGGCGGCATCGAGCAGGCCGATGCCCTGCAGCGCCACATGCAGGCGGGCCGCGTTCATCATCACGAACATCGCCGCCAGCCCGCGGTTCGGCTCGCCGATCAGCCAGCCGGTGGCGTCGTCGAAGCGCATCACGCAGGTCGAGCTGCCGTGCAGGCCCATCTTCTCCTCGATGCGCTCGCAGTGCACCGCGTTGCGCGCGCCGTCGGGCAGCACTTTCGGCACCAGCACCAGCGACAGGCCCTTGGGGCCGGCCGGCGCGTCGGGCATCCGGCACAGCACCAGGTGCACGATGTTGTCGCTCAGGTCGTGCTCGCCGCCCGAGATGAAGATCTTGCCGCCGGCGACGCGGAAGCTGCCGTCGGCCTGCGCCACGGCGCGGGTGCGCACCTGGCCCAGGTCGCTGCCGGCATGGGCTTCGGTCAGGCACATCGTGGCCAGCCATTCGCCGGTGGCGATCTTCGACAGGTAGCGTTGTTTGAGATCCTCGCTGCCGTGGTGCTTGAGGCACTCGTAGGCGCCGTGCAGCAGGCCCGGCGCCATCGTGAGCCCGTGGTTGGCGGCGCTGAGCCATTCGAAGAGCACCGCCTCGAGCACGGCGGGCAGGCCCTGGCCGCCGTCCTCGGGCGCCGCCGAGAGCGACGGCCAGCCGCCGTCGACGAGCGCCCGGTAGGCCTCGCGGAAGCCCGGCGGCGTGACGACTTCGCCGTCGGCGAAGCGGCAGCCGATCTCGTCGCCTGCCCGATTCAGCGGAGCGATCACTTCGGCGACGAACTTGCCGGCCTCGTCGAGCACCTGGGACTGCAGTGCCTCGTCGACCTCGGCGAAGGGGGGCAGGGCGCGCAGGCGCGGCGTGGCGCCGAGCACCGTGTTCAACACGAAGCGGACGTCGTCGGGGCGGGGCTGGTAGTTCATCGAAGGAAATTCAAGGTGCGCGGCAGGCGAAGCTGGCGGCGCTTTCGGTATCGCCGCCGGTGTAGACCGCGACTGTCGGAGAGGGGCACAGCGGGCGCGTGCGCCGTGCCGACCAGTTGGCCGGCACTTCGGCGTTGACGCTCGCTGCGCCCGGGCCGCGCGCGCTGGCGACCACGGACTCCGGCGCCTGGCCCTGCTCGACCCAAGCCACCAGCGCGCTCAGCATGTCGAATTGGTCGGTGGCAGGGCCTCCCGCGCAATGGTTCATGCCCGGCACCGGGAAGTAGCGCGCGAAGCGCGAGGCGTCGCCGCCGTTCGCATCTTGCAGGCGCTCGTACCAGGCGGCCGTGTCGTCGGACGAGAACACCGGATCGCTGGTGCCGTGGTAGACGATCAGCTTGGCGCCGCGATCGCGCAGCGCGGCCAGTTTCGTCGCGTCGGGCGGCGCCATGAAGGCCATCGCCGAATCGCGGTAGACGCCATCGGTGGCGTCGATCAGCGGCGCGTCCCGGTCCATGTCGAAGCCGAGCGCGAAAGCGAGACCGCCGGGCCGGCCGGCCAGCGGAGGCGATGTGAAGATGAAGCCCACGGCGCCGGGGTCGCGGGTCTGCGGGCTGCCGAACTTCCATTCGCGCCAGTTGCTGCCGCCGATCCCGGCGTCATACGGGAAGCTGCTGTAGATCGGCTTGCCCGCGCTGTTGCGTGCGCCGGCGAAGACGTTGGCGAGCGCGGTCTTCTGCGGCGCCGTCAGGCATTGGCCGTCGCGTGCGCCGGTGCACGTCGGCACGTCGCGCTGCAGGTCGAAGCGGGCCTTGCAGGCCTTGACGTCGGACACGATGCCGTCGGTGAGGCCGTCGAGCGCATCGCAGCGAGCGAGCACGCGATCGGACACCAGCTTGAGCTCGGCCGGCGTGAAGGCGCTCTGGAGCTCGGGCAGGCCTGCAGGCGTGGTTGCACTTGCGACCTTCGCGTACTGCTGTGCGCCGTAGAGCTGCGCCACGGCGGCGCGCGGCAGGTTGTAGCCGGGGTTGCCCGCCAGGATGCCGTCGTATTGGCCGGGCGAGCGCGCCGCGGCCACCATCGCATGCCGGCCGCCGTTCGAGCAGCCGCCGAAGTACGACCTGTCGGGGCCGCGGCCGTAGGCCTTGGCGATCAGGTTCTTGGCCATCGGCGTGAGCTGCGCGACCGCGTTGTAGCCGTAGTCGAGACGGGCCTGCGGATCGATGCCGAAAGTGGGACCGAGCGAGCCGGCATGGCCGGCATCCGAACTGATGACCGCGAAGCCCATCTGCAAGGCGCTCGTCACCGGTGCACCGCCGCCGATGCCGCCGACGGCCGGCACCACCACGCCGTCGAGGCCGCCATTGGCCTGGTAGAAGAAGCGGCCGTTCCATTCCACGGGAAGCCGCATCTCGAAGCCGATGGCATAGGCCTTGCCGTCGACCGGGCTGACGCGCTCGTTCATGCGACCCTGGACCAGGCAGTGGGCCGGTGCCGGCATGCTGGCATTGCCGATCGTGACCGGGCCCGCTGGCACCGACACGACATTGGCATACACCGTGCCCGGCAGCGCCGCCTTCGCGGCCAGGTCGCTGCACGACAGCAGCGCGCCGGGTCGGGCCGCAGCGAGTCGCGGCGGCGATGGATCCGTGCGGCCGGCACCGGCGCAGGCCGCGAGCACGGCGGCGCAAGCCAGCGCCACGGCGCCGAGCGAGAATTTCCTTGCGTTCATCTTCATGTCGTTTCCCGCCGCTCAGGCCCGGGCCGCGCCCAGGTAGGTATCGATCACTCGCGAGTCGCCCGCAAGCTGCTTCGCCTCGCCCTCGGCGCTGACGCTGCCCATCTCGAGCACGTAGCCGTGGTCGGCGACCTCGAGCGCCGCGCGCGCGTTCTGCTCGACCAGCAGGATGGTCACGCCAGTGGCGCGCAGCGCGCTCACGGTGCGGAAGATCTCCTGCACCACCAGCGGTGCGAGTCCCAGGCTGGGCTCGTCGAGCATCAGCAGCGTCGGCCGCGACATCAGCGCCCGGCCGACGGCCAGCATCTGGCGCTCGCCGCCCGACAGCGTGCCGGCCAGTTGCAGCCGGCGCTCCTTGAGGCGGGGGAAGAGCGCATAGACCTGCTCGATCTGGTCGCGCCAATCGCGATTGCGCAGCCGTACCTGCCGGAACGCGCCGAGCACCAGGTTGTCTTCCACCGGCATGGTGGCGAACAGCTCGCGCTTCTCGGGCACCAGGGCGATGCCGAGCATCACGCGCTCCTCGAGCGACAGGTCGCCGATCGGCCGGCCGCGGAATTCGATCGCCCCCTTGGCGGGCAGCACGCCCATCAGCGCGTTGAGCAGGGTCGACTTGCCGGCCCCGTTCGGGCCGATCACGGTCACGACGCTGCCCTCGCCCGCTTGCAGGTCGATGCCGTGCAGCACCTCGGCGCGGCCGTAGCCGGCACGCAGGTCGTGGATACGCAAAAGCGGTGTGCTCATGTCAATGTTCCGTTCCCAGATAGGCGGCGCGCACCTTGGGGCTCTGCTGCACTTCGGCCGGCGTGCCTTCCATCAGGTGGGTGCCGAATTCCATCACCACGATGTGGTCGCAGATGTCCATCACCAGCCCCATGTCGTGCTCGACCAGCAGGATGCTCATGCCCGAGGCGCGCAGGCTGCGCAGCACGTCGGCGAGGGCCTGCTTCTCCTTGTGGCGCAGGCCGGCGGCCGGCTCGTCGAGCAGCAGCAGGGCCGGGTCTGCGCACAGGGCGCGCGCGATCTCCAGCAGGCGCTGCTGGCCCATCGCCAGATTGCCGGCCAGCTCGTGCATCCATTCGCCCATGCCCACGCGCTGCAGCTGGCGCTCCGCCTCCCGCAGCAGCTCTCGCTCCTCGACGCGGTCGATGTGCAGCATCGCGGCCAGCGCACCCTTGCGCCCGCGCAGGTGGGCGCCGAGCGCGACGTTCTCGAGCACCGTCATGTCGGGCACCATCTTGACGTGCTGGAAGGTCCGCGAGACGCCGCGCTGGGCGATGGCGCGCGAGGACAGCCCGCCGATCGCTTCGCCGCGGAAGCGCACCTGGCCGCTGGTCAGGCCCAGCACCCCGGTCACGAGATTGAAGGTGGTCGACTTGCCCGCGCCGTTGGGGCCGATCAGGCCGACCACCTGGCCGGCGCGGGTCTGGAAACTGATGTCGTTCACCGCCACCAGGCCGCCGAAGGTCTTGCGGATCGCCTGCACGTCGAGCACCACCTCGCCGGCGGCCGGCTTGGCGCGCGCCGGCAGGTCCGGCGCATCGCGCCAGTCGACGGCGCGTTGCGGCCGCGGCAGCCGCCGGTCGATGAAATCCCACAGGCCGTCGGGCAGGTACTTGAGCACCAGCACGATCAGGATGCCGAAGACGATCAGCTCGTAGCTGCCGCTGGTGCCGATCAGCTTGGGCAGCAGCACCTGCAGCTGGTCCTCGAGGAGCTTGACGATGCCGGCACCGGCGATCGCGCCCCAGACGTGGGCCACGCCGCCGAGCACCGCCATGAACAGGTACTCGATGCCCATCTTGAGGCCGAAGGGCGAGGGGTTCACGGTGCGCTGGAAGTGCGCGAAGAGCCAGCCCGACAGCGAGGCGAGCAGCGCGGCCAGCACGAAGATGCCGACCTTGAAGCGCAGCGTGTTCACGCCCATCGCCTCGGCCATCTGCGAGCCGCCCGCGAGGGACCGGATGGCGCGGCCGCTGCGCGAATCGAGCAGCCGGATCACCGCGAAGCAGGCGAGCAGCGCGAAGGTCCAGACCACCGCATAGAAGACCCGCTGCTGGCCGACTTCGAGGCCGAACAGGTTCAGTCCCTTGACGCCCAGGATGCCGTCGTACTTGCCCAGCGCCTCGAGGTTGCCCATCAGGTAGTAGAGCGACAGTGCCCAGGCGATGGTGGCCAGCGGCAGGTAGTGGCCCGACATGCGCAGCGTGATGCCGCCGATGATGGCGGCGCTGAGGCCGGTCAGCGCCAGCCCGACGAAGAGGGTGAGCCAGGGCGAAAGGCCGAAGTTCACGCTCAGGTAGGCCGTGGTGTAGGCGCCGATGCCGACGAACGCGGCCTGGCCGAAGGAGGTCAGCCCGCCGACGCCGGTGAGCAGCACGAGGCCCAGCACCGGCAGCGTGTAGATGCCGATGTAGTTGAGCTGGATGATCCAGAAGTCGGGCAGCGGCAGCAGCGGCAGGGCGACCAGCAGCGCGACCAGCGCCAGCGGGCCCCAGCTGCGCAGCCGGCTCTTCGCAGGCCGCGTGGCGGCCGCGGGATTCAGGATGGCGTCCATGTCAGTGCTCCACCACGTGATCGCGTGACCCGCGACGCATGAAACCGGCGCAGCCAAATGCCAGGGATACCGCGGAACCGGCTTTGCCGGGCCGCCGGTATCGCCCCCCTTGAGGGGGGAGGCGCTGCAGGCGCTTCGGGGGGTGTTTCATCTCAATGCTCCTCGTCCGAATGGCCGCTGGCGAGCGAGCGCCACAGCAGCACCGGCAGGATGATCGTGAACACGATCACCTCCTTGAACGAGCTGGCCCAGAACGAGCCGAAGGACTCGATCAGGCCGACCGCGAGGGCGCCGAACAGCGCTGCGGGATAGCTCGCCAGGCCGCCGATGACGCCGGCGACGAAGCCCTTGAGGCCGATCAGGAAGCCGGAGTCGTAGAAGATCGTGGTGGTCGGGCCGATCAGCAGGCCCGACAGCGCGCCGATCAGCGCCGCCATCGCGAAGGTGCGCTGCCCGGCCGCCTGGGTCGAGATGCCCATCAGCCGCGCGCCGAGGCGGTTGACCGCGGTGGCGCGCAGCGCCTTGCCGTACAGCGTGCGCTCGAAATAGAGCCACAACGCGACGATCAGCGCCGCCGAGGCGACGAAGATGATCAGCGTCTGGCCGTTGATGTTGAGCGGTCCGAGCGCGAAGCGGTCGTCCCAGAACGACGGGTTGCGAAAGCCCTCGGCGCCGAAGAACAGCAGGCCCAGCCCGGTCATCGCGAAGTGCACGCCGACCGAGACGATCAGCAGCACCAGCGAGCTGGCACCGGCGAGCGACTGGTAGGCCACGCGATAGACCAGCGGGCCGTAGGCCGTCACGATGCACAGGGTCAGCAGCGCCTGCACCATCAGCGGCAGGTGGCGCGGCGCGGCCCAGGCGGAGATGGCGCAGACCGCGGCCGGCACGACGAAGGTGCGTGCCGCGGCCATCAGCGCGGGTGCCGCGCGGCCGCGATGGCGCCAGGTGGTCGCCAGCTCCATCAGGGCCGCGACGCCCGCGAGGATCAGCAGCAGCCAGACCGTGCCGGGGACCTGGCCGGTCTGGAAGATCGCCAGCGTGAGGGCCCCATAGGCGACGAACTCGCCCTGGGGAATGAAGATGACGCGGGTGACCGTGAACACGAGCACGATGCCCATGCCCAGCAGTGCATAGATCGCCCCGTTCGTGAGTCCGTCCAGCGTCAGGATGCTGGCGATAGAGAGTTCCATGAGGGCTTCGCGGCGCGCGTTCTCCGTTGTCTTTTCTGTTCGTGAGACACCGCGGAACTGGCTCTGCCAGGCCGCTGGTGTCGCCCCCGGAAGGGGGTGGGCGCCCGACACGAAGTGCGGGCAACCTGGGGGCGAGCTAGTTTTCTTCGACCTTGAACTGGCCGTTGACGACCTTCAGCATGACGCCGGTCTCGTTGGTGTAGCCCCAGTGGTTCTGCGGCGTCCACTCGAGCACGCCGTGCGCGAGCACCGTGCGGCCCATGGTCTCCATCGCGTCGCGCAGCGCCGCCCGGAACTCGGGGGTGCCGGGCTTGCCCTTCTTGAGCGCGATCGGCACCGCCTTCTCGAGCACGGTGAGCGCATCGGCGCCGTGGCCGGCGAACTGGTTGCGCGAGCCGGGTCCGTAGGTCTTCTCGTACTGCTGCACGAACGCCACCGCCGCCTTCTTCGACGGGTGGGTGTCGGGCAGCTGCTCGGCGACCGTGGCCGGGCCCGAGACGACGAAGGTGCCTTCGGCATCCTTGCCCGCGGTGCGCATCAGGTCCTGCGTGGCGGCGGCGTGGGTCTGGTAGACCTTGCCCTTGAAGCCGCGCTCCATCACGGCCTTCTGCGGCATGCCCGCGCCGCTGCCGGAGGCGACGATCAGGAGGGCGTCGGGGTTGGCCGAGGTGAGCTTGAGCACCTGGGCGGTGACGCTGGTGTCGGCCCGGCCGAAGCGCTCGGTGGCGACGATCTTCATGCCGTTCTTCTCGGCCTCGGCGGTGAGCGCCTTGAGCCACAGTTCGCCGTAGGCGTCGGTGTAGCCGAGGAAGCCGATGGTCTTGACCTTCTGCGCCTTCATGTGCTGGACCACGGCATAGGCCATGACGTCGTTCGACTGCGGCAGCCGGAAGGTCCATTTGTCCTTGCCGGGCGGCAGGCCGGCCGGCGAGGCGGCGAGCTGCACCGTGCCCGATTCCGCCGCCACGTCGGCCATCGGGATCGCGACCGGGGTCGCCGCCGAGCCGATGATGACGTCGACCTTGTCCTCGGTCACCAGGCGCTGGGTGTCCTTGACGCCGGTGGTCGGGTCGGTGGCGTCGTCCAGCACCACGACCTTGAGGTTTTCGCCGGCGATGGTCTTCGGCCACAGCGCGATCTGGTTCTTGACCGGAATGCCCAGGCCCGAGGCCGGTCCGGTGAGCGGCAGCACCACGCCGACGGTGAGGTCGGCATGGGCGGCGCCGAAGAGGCCGAGCGCCAGAGCGGCGGCGAGGAGGGTTGGTTTGGTCTTCATGGGAATTTGTCTCCAGGTGGGGCGAACGGGAACAGGGGCGGCGGGCTCAGCGCGGGGCCATTCGCAAGGCGCCGTCGAGCCGGATCACCTCGCCGTTGAGGTGGCCGTTGGTGACGATGTGGCAGGCCAGCGCGGCGAACTCCGCGGGATCGCCGAGGCGCGGCGGGAACGGGATCGAGGCCGCCAGCGATTGCTGGATCGGCTCCGGCAGCGTCTTCAGCAGCGGCGTCGCGAACAGGCCCGGCGCGATGGTGCAGACGCGGATGCCGTGCTGCGCGAGGTCGCGCGCCATCGGCAGCGTCATGCCCACCAGGCCGCCCTTGGAGGCGCTGTAGGCCTGCTGGCCGACCTGGCCGTCGAAGGCCGCGACCGAGGCGGTGAACATCATCACGCCGCGCTCGCCGCCTTCCAGCGGGGCCAGTGCGGCGCAGCGCGCGGCATAGAGGCGGCTGATGTTGTAGGCGCCGACCAGGTTGACGTTGACCACGCGCACGAAGTCCTCGAGCGGCGCTGCGCTGCCGTCCTTGCCGACGATCCGCTTGGCGCTGCCGATGCCGGCAACGTTCATGAGGATGCGGGCCGGGCCGTGCGCGGCTTCGGCCTTGTCGAGCGCGGCGGCGACGCTGTCGGTGTTGGTGATGTCGCAGACGCAGGCCACGGCGCAGCCTTTGCCGAATTCATCGCCGATCTCCGCCGCCACCTTCTCGGCCAGCTGCGAATTGACGTCGAGCACCGCGACCTTGGCGCCGAGGCGCGCGAGCTCGCGTGCGGTGGCTTCGCCGAGGCCGGATGCGCCGCCGGTCACGAGTGCGGCTTGTCCCTGGATGTTCATGGCATGTCTCCTTGTGGTCTGTCGGGTCTATCGAGGCTTGAGGGTGAAAGGCAGCGTCCCGGCATGCAGGGCTTCGGCCAGGGCGGCGCGGTGCTTGAGCACGGCGCGCTGGTTGATCGAGCCCTTGTCGGTCACTTCGCCCTTGTCGATCGAAGGCAGCTCGGACACCAGGTGGGCCCGCGCGATGCGGTTGGCGCTGCCGGTGCTGGCGGCCGAGAGGGTGTCGAGCAACTGCTGGAGCCAGGCCTGCACCGGGGCGCTTTCGACCACCTGCTGCAGCGGCGCATCGGCGGCCAGGCCGGCCAGCGTGCGGATCGCCGGGGTCGGGAAGATCAGCGCGCCGACTTCCTTCAGGTTGATGCCGGTCAGCACCGCGTCCTGGACGTGCGGCGCGCCGGCGGTGATGATCTTCGCGCGCAGCGGGCCGACGCTCACGAAGGTGCCGGTGGCGAGCTTGAAGTCTTCGGCGATGCGGCCATCGAAGCGCAGGCCGCGGTGGATGTCCTCCTCGTCGATCCACTGGACGGCGTCGCCGGTGCACAGGAAGCCCTCTTCGTCGAAGGCCTCGCGCGTCGCTTCGGGGGCGCGCCAGTAGCCCGGCGTGACGTTCGGGCCGCGATAGCGCACTTCCACCTTGCCGTCGACCTCGACCAGCTTGAGCGTCATGCCCGGCGTCGGCACGCCGACGTCGCCGGCGCGTACGTCGGGGCTGTTGATGAACATCGCCGACGGGCCCGATTCGGTCATGCCGAGGCCGGTCGCCATCACGATGCGCTCGCCGATCTCCGCTTCCTGGATCTGGTGCAGCAGGTCCCACACCGGCTGCGCGAGCGCCGCGCCGGAATAGAAGAACATGCGCACCCGCGACAGCAGGGTCTTGCGCAGCTGGGCGTCGGTCTGCATGGCGTGCGCGATCGCCTCGAAGCCGGTCGGCACGTTGAAGTAGACGGTGGGCGCGATCTCGCGCAGGTTGCGCAGGGTTTCCGCCATGCCGGCCGGCGTCGGCTTGCCGTCGTCGATGTAGAGCGTGCCGCCGTGGTAGATCGTGATGCCGACGTTGTGGTTGCTGCCGAAGGTGTGGTTCCACGGCAGCCAGTCGACCAGCACCGGGGGCTCCTCGGCCAGCGAGGGCATCGACTGCGCGATCTGCACCTGGTTGGCGCACCACATGCGCTGCGTGTTGATGACCGCCTTGGGCATCTTGGTCGAGCCCGAGGTGAACAGGAACTTGGTGATGGTGTCCGGCCCCGTGGCCTCCATGGCGGCGTCGACCGCATGCGTGGCGGGCGTGGCGAGCAGGCTGTCGAAGGCGGTGATGGCGCGGCCCGCGAGATCGGGCGAGGGTGTTCCCTTGTCCTCCGTGCCGCCGTGGCCGCGATGGAGCACGACCTCGACGTCGGCCGGCACGACCGCGGCGATGGCGCGGCCGAAGCGCGCGGCGTCGCTCGCGAACACCAGGCCGGGCGTGAGCGTTTCGACGATGTGGCGCAGCTTCTCGTAGTCCTGGCTGACGATCGAGTAGGCCGGCGACGCCGGGCAGTAAGGAATACCGGCGTAGATGCAGGCGAGTGCCAGCTTCGCGTGCTCCAGGCTGTTTTCGCTGAGGATCATGACCGGCCGTTCGGCGTCGAGGCCGCGATTCAGCAGGGCTTGCCCGATGCGGCGCGCGTCCTGCAGCGCCTGGGCATAGCTCAGGTGCTTCCATTCGCCCGTGCTGCCGTCGGCCAGTTGCTCGCGCCGCGCCATGAAGCTGCGGTCGGGCGCCACCTCCGCCCAGTGCATCAGGCGGTCGGTGATTCGCTCGGCATAGTCCTTGAGCGGCTCGGCGGCTTGGAGGTAGCGCACGCCCGCCGCGCCTTCGCGCACGCTGACACGGCGCACGCCGAAGGTCACGGGACGGTAGCGCGGCGTGAGGGCCGTGGGGCGATGGGCTTGCATGGGATCCTCGGGTTCTGTCTCAGTTCTTCTGCACCTTGGCGGCCTTGCCCTCGAGGAAGGCGCGCACGCGTTCCTTGGCCTCGGGCGCGCTCTGCGCGATGCCGGCCATCAGCGCTTCGGTGAAGAAGCCATGGTCGGCCGGCTGCTCGGCGATGCGCGGCAGCGCGTGCATCAGCGCGTAGTTGGTCAGCGGGGCATTGGTGGCGACGCGCCTGGCCAGTTCGAGTGCCTTGTCGAAGGCGCTGCCCTCGGCCACCAGGTACTGCGCGAAGCCGGCGCGTTCGCCGTCCTCGGCGTTGTAGACCCGGCCGGTCATCATCATGTCCGTCATGCGGGCGGCGCCGATCAGCTTCGGGATGCGCACCGAGCCGCCGCCGCCGACGAAGATGCCGCGCGAGCCCTCGGGCAGCGCATAGAAGGTGGTGCTGTCGGCCACCCGGATGTGGCAGGCGCTCGCCAGCTCGAGCCCGCCGCCGACCACCGCGCCGTGCAGCGCCGCGATCACCGGCACCGGGCCGTATTGCACGAGGTCGAGCGCCGCGTGCCACATGCGCGAATGCTGCAGCCCCTGGCCGGCGTCCCGCTCCTGGAGCTCCGACAGGTCGAGGCCGGCGCAGAAGTGCGGGCCCTCGCCGTCGATCACCGCGGCACGCACCGAGGAGGGCAGTTTTTCGAAGGCGTCGCGCAGCGCCAGGATCAGCGCGTCGGACAGCGCATTGCGCTTGGTGCCCCGGGTGAGGCGAATGACGGCGATGTCGTCCTGGAGTTCGAGATGGAGGTCGGGGTGGGTCATGATTGCATTCCGGAGTACGATCGATTATGGTTATGAAAGATAACCAATTCAAGCCGCATGATGGTGTGCGGCCCTAGGACTTACCCTAACTATTTGGAGACAGGCCATGGATCATCGGAACCTCATCGCGATCGACACCCACACGCACGCCGAGGTGAGCTGCTGGAACCCCTTCGACAACTACGGCGAGGAGTACGACCGCGCCGCCGACAAGTACTTCAAGTCGGGCCGTCGCCCGACCATCCAGGAAAGCATCGACTACTACCGCGAGCGCAAGATCGGCCTGGTGATGTTCATGGTCGATGCCGAGTCGAACATGGGCCGGCGCCGGATTCCCAACGAGGAAATCGCCGAGGCCGCGCAGAAGAACTCCGACATCATGATCGCCTTCGCCAGCATCGATCCGCACAAGGGCAAGATGGGCGCGCGGGAGGCCCGCCGGCTGATCGAAGAACACGGCGTCAAGGGTTTCAAGTTCCATCCCACGGTGCAGGGCTACCACCCCTACGACAAGATGGCCTGGCCGATTTACGAGGTGATCGCCGAGCATGGCCTGCCGGCCGTGTTCCATACCGGCCACAGCGGCATCGGCTCGGGCATGCGCTGCGGCGGCGGCCTGCGGCTCGAGTACAGCAACCCGATGCATTTGGACGACGTCGCGATCGACTTCCCCGACATGCAGATCGTCATGGCGCACCCGAGCTTCCCCTGGCAGGACGAGGCGCTCAGCGTCGCGACCCACAAGCCCAACGTCTGGATCGACCTCTCGGGCTGGAGCCCGAAGTATTTCCCGAAGCAGCTGGTGCAGTACGCCAACACCCTGCTGAAAGACCGCGTGCTGTTCGCCAGCGACTACCCGCTGATCACGCCCGACCGCTGGCTCAAGGACTTCGAGGACGCCGGCTTCAAGCCCGAGGTGATGCCGGGGATCCTCAAGGGCAACGCGGTGCGGCTGCTCAAGCTCGACCAGTAGGCGCCCGGGCTCAGGGTCGCCGCTCTTCCTCGACCCGGTCGCGGTCCCAGTTGGCGCCGTTGCGCTGGCGCCGCTCCTCGCGCTCGCGCGCCATCTGCTCCTGGAATTGCTGGCGGCCTTTCTTCGCCACCGCGATCAGCTTGGCGCGGTCGCCCTTGTAGTGCGGGTAGGTCTCGTACATCAGCTCGATGTTGCGGCGCCGGAAGCGCATCGCATCCTCGCGCGCCTCGTGCGCCGGCCAGCCGATCGCCTCGAGCACCGAGCGGGCGCTGCGCAGCGAGGATTCGAACATCTCCCGCTCGACGAATTCCACCTTGCGGTCGAGCAGCTGGTAGAGGTGGTTGACGTTGCGCGCCCGCACGATCAGCTTGGCCTGCGTGAAGTGCTTCTGCGCCAGGTCGACGATCTGCAGCGATTGCTCCATGTCGTCGACCGCGATCACCAGCACCTCGGCGCTGCCGGCGCCTGCGGTGCGCAGCAGGTCCAGCCGCGTCGCGTCGCCGTAGAAGACCGGGATGCCGAATTCGCGCAGCGCCTCGATGGTGTCCGGATCGTGGTCCAGCACCGTGATCTTCACGCCCTGAGCGCTCAGCATCCGGCCGATGATCTGGCCGTAGCGCCCGAAGCCGCAGATCACCACCTTGGCGTCCTGCTGCTCGGAGATCTCTTCCATCGTGGTCGGCTTGTGGGCGCTGTAGCGTGGCAGCACCCACCTGTCGATCGCCACCAGCAGCAGCGGCGAGACCAGCATCGACAGCGCCACCGCGGCGATCAGGAAGGAGGCCACGGCGTGCGGCAGCACGTCGGGCCCGGCGGCCTGGAAGACCACGAAGGCGAATTCGCCGCCCTGCGCCAGCAGCAGCGTGAACACCGGCCGCTGCTGATAGGGCACCTGCATGGCCTTGGCCAGCGCGTAGATGACGACGAACTTGACCGCCAGGAAGGACATCACTACCAGCGCCATGAGTGCGGGGTGCTCGATCAGCACGCCGAAATCGATGCTCATGCCGACCGCGATGAAGAACAGGCCCAGCAGCAAGCCCTTGAAGGGCTCGATGTCGGTCTCGAGCTCGCGCCGGTATTCGCTTTCCGCCAGCAGCACGCCGGCGAGGAAGGCACCGAGCGCCATCGAGAGGCCGATGAACTGCATCAGCGCGGCGATCGCGACCACCAGCAGCAGCGAGGTGGCGGTGAAGATCTCGGGCGTGTTGCTGCGCGCGATCCAGCGCAGCAGCGGCCGCAGGGCCAGCCGGCCGCCGACCACGATGGCGGCGACCACGCCGACGATCTTCAGGCCCTCGAGCGTGCGGTCCCATCCGGTCAAGTCCGACCCGGAGTCGGGGCCGACCGCCAGCAGCGGCAGCAGCGCCAGGATCGGAATCGCCGCGACGTCCTGGAACAGCAGGATCGAGAAGCCGGCCTGGCCGCTCGGCGTCAGCAGCAGGTTGCGCTCGGCGAACACCTGCAGCGCGATCGCGGTCGACGACAGCGCCAGCCCGAGGGCCGCGACCAGCGATACGCGCCAGTCGGCGCCCGCCGCGCAGCCGACCGCGAACAGCACCGCGGCGCAGCCCAGCACCTGGGCCGAGCCCCAACCGAAGATCGGCCGCCGCAGGCTCCAGAGCCGCTTGGGCTCGAGCTCGAGGCCGACCAGGAACAGCATCAGCACGACGCCGAACTCGGCGAAATGCAGGATGTCCTCGACGTTGGTGACCAGGCCCAGGCCCCAGGGCCCGATGGCGATGCCGGCCACCAGATAGCCGATGATCGCGCCCAGCCCGAGCGCCTTCGACAGCGGCACCACGAGCACCGCGGCGCCCAGATAGATCAGCGAATTGACCAGCCAGACTGGTGCGTGTTCCATGCTCAGGCTTCCTCGTGGCTGGTCGGCCGGTCGGTCTCGGGCACCGGGCAGCTGATGCAGGCGTCCAGTTCCTCGAGCTCGGGCCAGTCGGGGTAGCTCTGGAGCCGCTCGGTGAAGACCTCGACGTGGGCGCTCAGCTCGGCCGTCGTGGCGCTGCGAGCGCCGTGGAACAGGAGCGGCGGCAGGAAGCGCATGCCGCACAGCGCCGCCGTCTGCTCGTAGGGCGGCAGGAAGGCGTCGAAGAAATAGCGGTTGTAGCTTTCCGGGTGGTAGCTGTCCTCGGGTCCGCCGGTGGTCGCCACCAGCCAGCAGTCCTTGCCTTCCAGCGCCCGGCCGCCGGTGCCGTAGGCCCAGCCGTAGTCGAGCACTTCGTCGACCCAGAGCTTCTGCAGTGCCGGCATCGAATACCACTGGATCGGATGCAGCAGCACCAGCAGGTCGGCGCGGGCCAGGCGGGCCTGCTCGGCCCTGACGTCGATCGCGTAGTCGGGGTAGGTGTCGTAGAGGTCGTTGACGTCGACGCCCGGCGTGGCCTGCGCGGCTTTCAGCAGCCGGAGGTTGACGCGCGATTCGCGCCAATGCGGATGAGCGGCAATCACGTAGATGCGCGACGAACTGTTGTTGTTGGGTGGGCTCGACATGGCGCGAACATTAGCGCACTCCGTAGGCGGCTACCATGACGCTTTTGTTCAGCCTGTCGGAGTCTTGAATGCCGGTAGTCGTGGTCGCCAATCCCAAGGGCGGCGTCGGAAAGTCCACGCTCGCCACCCACATCGCGGGTTATTACGCCAGCCGCGGCTATCCGGTGCTGCTGGGCGACATCGATCGCCAGCAGTCGTCGCGGCTCTGGCTCGGGCTGCGGCCGCCGCAGGCGCGAACCATCCTCAGCTGGGAGGCGACCGAGGACGGCAGCGTGGTGAAGCCGCCACGCGGCACCACCCATGCGGTCATCGACACCCCGGCCGGGCTGCACGGATCGCGGTTCAAGGAGGCGCTGGCATTGGCCGACATGGTGCTGGTGCCCCTGCAGCCGAGCATCTTCGACATCTACGCGACCCGCGATTTCCTCGACAAGCTGCTCGCCAACCGCCATGCCGGCAAGACCCGGATCGGGCTGGTGGGCATGCGCGTGGACGCCCGCACGCTGGCTGCGGACCGACTGCACGAGTTCGTCTCCGGCCTCGAAGTGCCGGTGCTCGGCGAATTGCGCGACACGCAGATCTACGTCCAGTTGGCGGCCCGCGGGCTGACGCTGTTCGACATTGCGCCCGGGCGCGTACAGCGCGACCTCGACCAATGGCAGCCGATCATCCATTGGCTGGAAGCCTGAGAGGCCCCCACGCTCGTCACTTCGTGTACTCGCTGCCCCCCGAGGGGGCGCAGACCGCCTTGGGGCGGCCCGGCGCCGGTCTGAGCCTGAGCCCGTGTTTACCCCGAGCCGCGATGTCCCGGCGTGGACAGGAGCGGTGCCGGGGCACCGCTAAAGTGAAGCGATGAAAAAGACCTTCCAGACCCTTCAGGATCTTGCCGCGTGCGTCGGCCAGGAAGTCGCCGTGAGCGACTGGATCACCATCACTCAGGCGCAGGTCGACCAGTTCGCCGAGGCGACCGGCGATCATCAATGGATCCACGTGGATGTCGAGCGGGCCAAGGCCGGGCCCTTCGGCGGCCCGATCGCCCATGGCTTCCTGACCCTGTCGCTGCTGCCGCGCTTGTATGAAGCGGCCTTCGAGGTCGCCGAATCGCGCATGGGCGTCAACTACGGCCTGAACCGCGTGCGCTTCATGTCGCCGGTGCCGGTCGGCGGCCGGGTCCGTGGCCGCATGAAGCTGCTGAGCTCGGAGCCGATCGCCAACGACGGGCTGCAGATGACCTGGGAAACGACCATCGAGCTCGAAGGATCCCCCAAGCCCGCCTGCGTTGCCGAATCCGTCGTCCGCCGGTATAAGTAGCTCGCCCCCAGGTTGGGCTCACTTCGTGCAGCCCGTCCACCCCCCACCGGGGGCAACACCAGCGGCCTGGCAAAGCCTGTTCCGCGGTGTTTCACGAAGGGGGACCGGGCTGCGCCGGTCCCGCTAGCCGAAGCTGTTTTGGCGCCAGGCCTCGAACACGGTCACCGCCACCGCGTTCGACAGGTTCAGGCTGCGCTGGCCCTCGCGCATCGGCAGCCGCAGCCGCTGCGGCGCGGCGAAGCGCTCGCGCAGTTCGGGCGCCAGTCCGCGCGTCTCCGAACCGAACACCAGCCAGTCGCCGGGGCGGAAGGCCACGTCGTGCACCCGTCGGGTGCCGCGCGTGGTCAGGGCGAACATCCGGTCGGCCGGCGGCTTTTGGCTATCGAGCAGTGCCTGCCAATTGGCGTGGCGCAAGAGCGTGGCGTACTCGTGGTAGTCCAGCCCGGCACGGCGCAGCAGGCGGTCATCCATCGAGAATCCCAGCGGTTCGACCAGGTGCAGGGTGCAACCCGTGTTGGCGGCCAGCCGGATCACGTTGCCGGTGTTGGGCGGGATCTCAGGCTCGACCAGGACGATATGGAACATGCCGCGATTGTCGGTCGCGTGTCCGGCCCTCAGGCCGGCGCCGGGCCGCCCCAAGGCGGCCTGCGGCCCCCTCGGGGGGCAGCGACCCACACGCAGTGGGGAGCGTGGGGGCGAACCAGGCCGGCGCCGGGCCGCCCCAAGGCGGCCTGCGGCCCCCTCGGGGGGCAGCGACCCACACGCAGTGGGGAGCGTGGGGGCCATCCAGGCCGACGCCGGGCCGCCCCAAGGCGGCCTGCGGCCCCCTCGGGGGGCAGCGACCCACACGCAGTGGGGAGCGTGGGGGCGATCCAGGCCGGCGCCGGGCCGCCCCAAGGCGGCCTGCGGCCCCTCGGGGGGCCGCGACCCACACGCAGTGGGGGAGCGTGGGGGCGATCCAGGCCGGCGCCGGGCCGCCCCAAGGCGGCCTGCGGCCCCCTCGGGGGGCAGCGACCCACACGCAGTGGGGGAGCGTGGGGGCTAGCTAGTCGGGCCGGTCGGTCCGCGCCAGCACGATCGCCGTGATGTGGGCGGCGCCACCGGCGCGCAGCACCCGGGCCGCCGAGAACAGCGAGGCGCCGCTGGTCATCACGTCGTCGACCAGCACCACGCGGCGACCCTGTACCTCCTCGGCGCGCAACGGATCCAGTGCGAAGGCACCGTGCAGGCTGCGCAGCCGCTCCTTGCGGGCGAGGCCGCTTTGCGCTGCGGTCTCGCGGGTGCGCAGCAGCAGCCCGGGGGCGCATTTGGCGGCGTCCAGCCGCCGCGCCAGCTCGTAGGCCTGGTTGAAACCGCGCTGGCGCAGCCGAATCGGCGCCAATGGCATCGGCAGCAGGAGATCCGCCGCCTCGAGCGCCGGTTCGACCCAGGGTGCGCTCCTGATCAGCGTGGCCAGCGGCCCGGCGCGGCCGGCGTCGCCGAGGAACTTGAATTCCGCGATGCACTGCGGCCAGGGCCAGACGTAGGCACAGGCCGCCAGGCAGGCGTCGAGCGGCGGCGGATGCAGCAGGCATTCGCCGCACGGCGCCGAACCGGGTCCCAGGGGCAGCGCACAGGTCCCGCAGCGCCGGACCGGCGGCGCGAAGCGCCCGACGCAGGCGTCACAGACCGGCGCCGAAGGCCAGGCCCGGCAGACCGCGCACTGGCTGGGCAGGCGGGCGAGCAGCGACGAGAAAGGCCGTACGGCCCAGCGCTTGAACATCCGTCAATATACTCAGCGGCCCATGTCCACCGACCCCGCACAGCGCCCGCCGACCATCGATGCCACGGCGGCCGCGCGCTGGCGCCGGCTCGCGCCGGCTGCCGAATCCCCCTGGCTGCACGAGGAGATCGGCCGCCGGATGGAAGACCGGCTGCAATGGATCAAGGCGCAGCCGCGCCATTGGGCCGACTGGGCGCCCTTGCGCGGTGGCCTCGAGGCGCATGCGCTGGTCGCGCGCCGCTACCGCGATGCCGAGTCCTTCGTGACCGAGCCGGACCCGGCGCTGGTCGCCGCCACCGCCCGCTCGCTGGCGGCGCCCTGGTGGACAGCGCGCCGCTGGCAAGGCGCCCGGCCCAGCTTCGAGCCGCCGCCCGAGGACGGCGTCGACCTGCTGTGGGCCAACATGGCGCTGCACATGGCGGCCGACCCCCAGGCGCTGATCGCCCGCTGGCACCGGGGGGTCGCGACCGACGGCTTCCTGATGTTCTCCTGCTTCGGGCCCGACACCCTGCAGGAACTGCGCGGCCTGCACCGGCGGCTCGGCTGGCCGCCCGCCAGCCACGAGTTCACCGACATGCACGACTGGGGCGACATGCTGGTCGGCGCCGGCTTCGCCGAACCGGTGATGGACATGGAGCGCATCGTGCTGACCTGGGCCAGTGCCGACGCCGCCCTGGCCGAGCTTCGCACGCTGGGACGCAACCTCCATCCGGGGCGTTTCCCGGCCTTGCGCGGCAAGGCGTGGCGGCGGGCGCTGGGCGCCGCCCTGCC
The DNA here is from genome assembly GCF_056402355.1 of Variovorax sp. P4_B11. Lineage (NCBI taxonomy): Bacteria > Pseudomonadati > Pseudomonadota > Betaproteobacteria > Burkholderiales > Comamonadaceae > Variovorax > Variovorax sp. P4_B11. The sequence goes on along the minus strand of NZ_JBFUHO010000006.1, from coordinate 13,885 downwards.
GGAACTCGCGCCGGCCCCCGAGGGGGGCGGGCGGATCGCCCTGACCTTCGAAATCATCTACGGCCATGCCTTCAAGCCGGCCCCGCGCGTGGCGTTGGCGTCCGAAAGTGCGGTTTCCTTGCGCGAAATGCGTTCCATGCTGCAGCGAGGTCGTGTAGGCAACTGAGTCCGCCTTGGCCGACCCGCTACAATTCGCCGCTGCGTGAACTCCCGGGTATTGTCCCGTGATCGAGGCCTGTCCGACCCCAGTTTGACAGCGTGTCGACGCACCGATTTGCTGAACTCGCCCGTGTCGAATTCCGTGTTTCGTTTTGCCACTGTTTCCGGCCAGAGCATCCACTGGTTCCTGAAGCGCAACTGCTCGGTCACGCCGAGCCAGCTCGGCTGGCTGTACGCGTCGCTCTGCGTGGTGTCGCTCGGCATCGGAATGGTCTTCTGGCTGAACGGCGCGCGGCTCGTGCTGCCGTTTGCGTGGCTCGAACTCGCTGCGGTCGGGTTTGCGTTCGTGCTTTATGCGCGGCACGCGACCGATGGCGAGAAGATCGCCTTGCAGGGCGGCAGGCTGGTGGTCGAACTCGAGAGCGGTGGGCACTATGAGCGCACGGAATTCTTGCCGCACCAGGTGCGGGTCGAGCCCCGGGACAGCGATCGCTCGCTGATCGAGGTCTCGGGTCAGGGTCGTTCGGTCAGGGTGGGGCGCTATGTGCGCCCGGAGTTGCGTGCGGCGCTGGCGCGCGAGATTCGCATGGCATTGCGCAGCGCCTGAGGGGGCGACACGCGATGTCGCACCGTGGGGACCGGTGGGGTTAACAGGAAACGAAGAAGTGAACACGATGAAGAGCAATTGGCGGAACAAGATCTGGCCGGCGAATCTGCTGCTGGCGGCCGGCGCGGCGTTCAGCGGCGCGGCGCACGCAGTCAACGACCTGCCCGGCGGCCCGTCGGTTCGTCAATTGAACCTGCCCTTCGGTGTCACGAAGATCTCGCAGGAGCAGCACTTCCTTCACACGGTGATGATGGTGCTTTGCACGGTCATCTTCGTCGCGGTGTTCGCGGTCATGTTCTATTCGATCTGGAAGCACCGCAAGTCGGTCGGCCACAAGGCGGCCAACTTCCATGAATCGGTGGTGGTCGAGGTGATCTGGACCATCGTGCCCTTCCTCATCGTGATCCTGATGGCGCTGCCGGCGACCCGGGTGCTGGTGGCCCAGAAGGACACCACCAACTCCGACCTCACGATCAAGACCACCGGCTATCAGTGGAAGTGGGGCTACGACTACCTCAAGGGCGAAGGCGAGGGCCTGTCCTTCATCTCGACGCTCGACAGCTCGCAGCGCGCGATGTCCAATGCCGGCGCCCGCGGCGACATTCCGGACGACTACCTGCTGAAGGTCGACAACCCGCTGGTGGTGCCGGTCAACGCCAAGATCCGCATCATCACCACCGCCAACGACGTGATCCACGCCTTCGCGGTGCCGCAGCTCGGGGTCAAGCAGGATGCGATCCCCGGCTTCGTGCGCGACACCTGGTTCCGGGCCGAGAAGGTCGGCGACTACTACGGCCAGTGCCAGGAGCTCTGCGGCAAGGAGCACGCCTACATGCCGATCCACGTGAAGGTGCTGGCCGCGGCCGACTACACCGCCTGGGTCGACGGCAAGCGCAAGGAAGCCGCCGCCAAGCAGGACGATCCGACCAAGGTCTGGACCCTGCCCGACCTGCTGGCCCGCGGCGAGAAGGTCTACGCCGCCAACTGTGCGGCCTGCCACCAGGCCAATGGCCGCGGCGCCGGCCCGATCAAGGCGCTCGACGGTTCCCCGACCGTGCTCGACGCCGATCACCAGAAGCAGGTTCACGTGGTGCTCAATGGTCAGAACAACGGCGCGATGCCGGCCTGGAAGCAGCTCAGCGACACCGATATCGCTGCGGTCGTGAGCTTCACCAAGAACGCCTGGTCGAACAAGACCGGTCAATTGGTCCAGCCGTCCGAAGTGCTGGCCGAGCGCGCCAAGTAAGCCGGCGCCCACGAAGAGTTTGCAAGGAATACCAAGATGAGCGCAGTCCTCGACCCCCACGGCCACGCACACGGTCACGACGACCATGCCCACGACGACCACCACGGCGCGCCGGCCGGCTGGCGCCGCTGGGTGTTCGCGACCAACCACAAGGACATCGGCACGCTGTACCTGCTGTTCTCGTTCACGATGCTGATGGTCGGTGGCGTGCTCGCGCTGCTGATCCGCGCCGAGCTGTTCCAGCCCGGCCTGCAGCTGGTGAACCCCGAGCTGTTCAACCAGTTCACCACCATGCACGGCCTGATCATGGTGTTCGGCGCCATCATGCCGGCCTTCGTGGGCTTCGCAAACTGGATGATCCCGCTGCAGATCGGCGCATCCGACATGGCGTTCGCGCGCATGAACAACTTCAGCTTCTGGCTGCTGATCCCGGCGGCGCTGATGCTCGTGGGTTCGTTCTTCATGCCCGGCGGCGCACCCGCCGCGGGCTGGACGCTCTACGCGCCGCTCACCCTGCAGATGGGCCCCTCGATGGACGCCGGCATCTTCGCGATGCACATCATGGGCGCCTCGTCGATCATGGGCTCGATCAACATCATCGTCACCATCCTGAACATGCGCGCCCCCGGCATGACGCTGATGAAGATGCCGATGTTCTGCTGGACCTGGCTCATTACCGCCTACCTGCTGATCGCCGTGATGCCGGTGCTCGCCGGCGCCATCACGATGACGCTGACCGACCGCCACTTCGGCACCAGCTTCTTCAACCCCGCCGGCGGCGGCGACCCGGTGATGTACCAGCACATCTTCTGGTTCTTCGGCCACCCCGAGGTCTACATCATGATCCTGCCGGCCTTCGGCATCATCAGCCAGATCGTGCCGGCCTTCTCGCGCAAGAAGCTGTTCGGCTACGCCTCGATGGTCTACGCGACCTCGTCGATCGCGATCCTGTCGTTCATCGTCTGGGCGCACCACATGTTCACGACCGGCATGCCGCTCACCGGCCAGCTGTTCTTCATGTACGCGACCATGCTGATCGCCGTGCCCACGGCCGTGAAGATCTTCAACTGGGTCGCCACCATGTGGCAGGGCTCGATGACCTTCGAGACCCCGATGCTGTTCGCGGTCGGCTTCATCTTCGTGTTCACGATGGGCGGCTTCACCGGCCTGATCCTGGCAGTCGCGCCGATCGACACCCAGCTGCAGGACACCTACTACGTCGTTGCCCACTTCCACTACGTGCTGGTGGCCGGCTCGCTGTACGCGATGTTCGCGGGCTATTACTACTGGGCGCCGAAGTGGACCGGCGTGATGTACAACGAAGCACGCGGCAAGATCCACTTCTGGTGGTCGCTGATCTCCTTCAACATCACCTTCTTCCCGATGCACTTCCTGGGCCTGGCGGGCATGCCGCGCCGCTATGCCGACTACCCGATGCAGTTCGCCGACTTCAATGCGGTGGCCAGCGTCGGCGCTTTCGCCTTCGGCCTGGCCCAGGTGTACTTCTTCTTCTTCATCGCCCTGCCGACCATGATGGGCAAGGGCGAGAAGGCTCCGCAGAAGCCCTGGGAAGCCGCTGAAGGCCTCGAGTGGGAAGTCCCCTCGCCGGCACCGTTCCACACCTTCGAGACCCCGCCGCGGCTGGACCCCACCGCGACCAAGGTGATCGGCTGACGCGCAGCACGAGATGACTCCCGAACAGAAGAGGAACAACCGCCGCATGGGGCTCACGCTGGCCTCGATCGCGGTGCTGTTCTTCATCGGCTTCATCGTTCGCATGGTCTGGATCGGCCGCTAGGGCCGGGGACTGCATCACCATGGGCATCGGTCAACGCATCCGCCGCGAGAACGTCCGCATGGTCGGCAAGCTGGCCGTTGTCGCGGCCGGCATGTTCGCCTTCGGCTATGCGCTGGTGCCGCTCTATCGCGCCATCTGCGAGATGACCGGCATCAATATCCTGGCCCTGTCGGAGCTGCAGGTGCCGGGCGGCGCCAGCGGCGGCGACAAGGTCCGCGTGCCCGACAACACCCAGGTCGACATGAGCCGCACCATCACGGTCGAGTTCGATGCCAACGTGCGCGGCCTCTGGGATTTCAAGCCCGCGCAGCGTTCGATGGAAGTCCATCCGGGCCAGCTCAACACCGTGATGTACGAGTTCCAGAACGTGCAGAACCGCCGCATGGCGGCCCAGGCGATCCCGAGCTATGCGCCGCAGCAGGCCGCGCCGTACTTCAACAAGCTCGAGTGCTTCTGCTTCAACCAGTACACGCTCGACGCCGGCGAGAAGAAGCAGTGGCCGGTCGCCTTCGTGATCGACCCGAAGATCTCCAGGGACGTGAAGACGATCACGCTGTCGTACACCTTCTTCGAGGTCGGCGGCAAGACGCCGGCGGCGCCGGTGGCCGCCAATGCGGCAGTCGCCGTGCCCGCGACGGAGCCGCGTTCATGAGCTCGCCGGATGTCGCACGCAAGGGCTCGTTGTGGCGCACGGTGAGGACCGTGGGCTGGTCGTTCCTCGGCATCCGCAAGAAGAGCGCCTACCAGGACGATCTCGCCAAGGTCAACCCGCTGCACATCATCGCCGTGGCCTTCGTGGCCGTCGCCCTGTTCGTGGCCGCGCTGATTCTGCTGGTGCGCTGGGTGGCCACCGCCTGATGAACAGAATCCCACAGAAAATGAAGCCAGAGAAGAAAACCAGGACCTGATATGAGCTCAACCACCCACGGCAGCACGCCTTACTACTTCGTGCCCGCGCCATCGGCCTACCCGGTCATGGCCGCGACCGGCCTGCTCTTCGTCATCCTGGGCGCGGCCCAGTGGATCAACGGCCACCAGTGGGGCGCCTGGTCGCTGCTGGCCGGCATGATCATCTGGCTCGGCACGCTCTTCGTCTGGTTCAGAACCTCGATCCGCGAAAGCGAAGGCGGCCTGTACGGCCACAAGGTCGACCTCTCGTTCCGCTGGAGCATGAGCTGGTTCATCTTCTCCGAGGTGATGTTCTTCGGCGCCTTCTTCACCGCGCTGTGGTGGGCCCGCACCCACGCCCTGCCTTCGCTCGGCAGCCTCGACAACGCGCTGCTGTGGCCCGACTTCAAGGCGGTCTGGCCGACCGCGGCCGTCGGCGTGACCGGCTCGCCGGCCGGCACCGTCGAGCCCTTCCAGACCGTCGGCCCGTTCTGGCTGCCGACCATCAACACCGCGCTGCTGCTGAGCTCCGGCGTCACGCTGACGATCGCCCACCATGCGCTGCGTGCCGGCCATCGCGCCCAGAGCGTGCGCTTCATGTGGCTGACCGTGCTGCTCGGCTTCAGCTTCCTGAGCGTCCAGGGCTACGAATACCACCACCTGTACACCGAGCTGAACCTCAAGCTGAGCTCGGGCGCCTACGGCTCGACCTTCTTCATGCTGACCGGCTTCCACGGGCTGCACGTGTTCATCGGCATGCTGATGCTGTTCTTCATCACGCTGCGTCTGCGCCGGGGCCATTTCACGCCGGAGCGCCATTTCGGCTTCGAGGGCGCGGCCTGGTACTGGCACTTCGTCGACGTGGTGTGGCTCGGCCTGTACTTCCTGGTCTATTGGCTTTGAGCATCGGCGACGGCACAACAAAAAAGCGCCGCAAGGCGCTTTTTTCATGGTTCTCCTGGAACGAGCATCATCTACTTGCCGATCGGCAGGCCCCCTGGCTGGATGTAGCCGAGCTTCCACGCCAGCAGGACGCAGAGGAACAAAAGGACCGAAAGACCGATCCGAACAGTGAGCGCGCGCGCCATGCCGCCGCTCTTGGCGCGGCCGTCGCGCCCGTCCCTCAGCATGAAGAACAGCGCCACCGCAAGACTCGCCAGGATGCCCAGGAAGGCGAGGCCGACAAGATATTTCATGAGCCACATTATCGGCCGCCAGCGCCGCCCCCTCCCTTGAACGCGGACTTCGGGGAACCGGACCGTCCCCGGCGCGCCGGCCGCTTCTGGTTCGTCACCGCGGTCGCTCTGCTGACGCTCGCCGCCACGGTCTCGCTGGGCCGCTGGCAGCTGTCGCGCGCGGCGCAGAAGGAAGCCATCCAGGCCGAGATCGACGCGCGAAAGAGCCTTCCGCCGCTCGACCAGCAGGCATTCCTGGCCCTCGGAGACGCCTCTGCCGCCATGCACCGCCCGGTTCGCCTGCGTGGGCTCTGGCTGTCGCCGCACACGGTCTATCTCGACAACCGGCAGATGCACGGCGTGCCGGGTTTCTACGTGCTGACGCCCTTCGCCCTCGAAGGCACCGAGCAGACCGTCCTGATCCAGCGCGGCTGGATCCAGCGCAACTTCACCGACCGGGCCCAGCTGGGCGCTGTCGAGACGCCGAGCGGCCTGGTCGAGGTCACGGCCCGGATCGCGCCGCCGCCGGCCCACCTGCTCGAGCTGGGCAAGGCCGATGCGCCGGCGTCCGCCGCGTCGGCGCCGGCGCCTGCGAGCGCCGCCACGCCTGAAGCCGTGGGGTCTTCGCGCATCCGGCAGAATCTCGGTCTCGAAGCGTTCCGCGCCGAAACCGGGCTGCCGCTGCGGACCGACGTCTCGCTGCAGCAGATCGGGCCGGCTTCCGAGGGCCTGCAGCGCGATTGGCCGGCCCCCGCGCTGGGTGTCGAAAAGCACTACGGCTATGCATTCCAGTGGTTCGGCCTCTCGGCTCTCGTGGTACTCCTCTATGTCTGGTTCCAACTCATCGCCCCCTTCCGCCGCGCACGCCTTGCCCGCCGCGGCTGACGAGCCGCTCGGCCTGACCGTGCACTCGATGCCGTCGCCGCGCCAGGCGCTGGCGGGCGCCGAGGGCCGGCGAACGGTCCAGGGCCGATGGAAGATGGTCTTCGTGCTGCTGTGCTGCGCGGCGCCGGTGATCGCTTCCTACTTCACCTACTACGTGGTGCGTCCCGAAAGCCGGAGCGTCTACGGCGAGCTGATCGATCCTCAGCGCCCGCTGCCGAACGTCGCGGCCACACTGCCGGACGGCAAGACGCTGCGCCTGCCTTCGCTCAAGGGCCAGTGGCTGCTGCTGTCGGTGGCCGATGCCGCTTGCGACGCCCTCTGCGAGCAGCAGCTCTACCTGCAGCGCCAGTTGCGCGAGAGCCTGGGGCGCGAGAAAGACCGGCTCGACCGCGTCTGGCTGGTCAGCGACGACCAGCCGCTGCCCGAGCGCCTGGCCAACGGCTTGCGCGGCGCGACCGTGCTGCGCCTGCCGGCGGCCGACATCGCCAGATGGCTGCCCGCGGTCGCGGGCCATGCGCCGGCGGAGCACCTCTTCGTGGTCGACCCGCTGGGCAACCTCATGATGCGCTTCCCGGCCCGCATGGATGCCGCCGGCGCCAGCCGGGGCAAGCGCGACCTCGACCGCCTGCTGCGCGCTTCCTCGTCCTGGGACGAGGCCGGTCGCTGATTCCGCCATGGACGCCAGTTCGCTCTACGACCTCAAGCCGATCGCCTGGCTGCTGGCGGTGGGCGTGCTGCTGGCCCTCGGCCCGCTGGTCTGGGTCTGGCGCCGCAATGCCGGCGCCGGTGCCGCGCGCCGGCTGCATGCGCTGACCGTGCTCACCCTGTTCCTGACCTTCGACCTGACCCTGTTCGGCGCCTTCACGCGCCTGAGCGATTCGGGCCTGGGCTGCCCCGACTGGCCCGGCTGCTATGGCAATGCCAGTCCGGTCGGCGCCCGCCACGACATCGCGATGGCGCAGGCCGCCCAACCGACCGGGCCCGTGACCCACGGCAAGGCCTGGGTCGAGATGGTCCACCGCTACCTGGCCACCGGCGTCGGCTTCCTGATCCTGGTGCTGGCGATCGCCACCTGGGTGGTGCGCCGTCGCCAGCGACAGGCCGACCATCGCGGCGAGCGCGCGCTGAGCGCCTGGTGGCCGGCGGCCACGCTGGCCTGGGTCTGCCTGCAGGGTGCCTTCGGCGCCCTGACCGTGACCTGGAAGCTGTTCCCCGCCATCGTCACGCTGCACCTGATGGGCGCGGTCGTGCTGCTGGCGCTGCTGTGCATCCAGGCGGTGCGCTATCAGCAGGCGGCGCTGCAGCGCCTGCCGACGGCCCTGCCGTCGGCGCTGCGCACCTTGCTGATCGCCACCACCGTGCTGCTGGGCCTGCAGATTGCGCTGGGCGGCTGGGTCAGCACCAACTATGCCGTCCTGGCCTGCACGCAGTTCCCGATCTGCCAGGACAGTTGGTGGCCGCCGATGGACTTCGCGCAAGGCTTCGAGATCTGGCGCCATCTGGGCGAGACCGGCGCCGGCGCCCCGATCGATTTCACCGCGCTCACCGCGATCCACTATGCGCACCGGCTGATGGCCTATCTCGTGTTCGTCGCCCTCGGCCTGCTGGCCTGGCGGCTGCGCCGCGTCGCGCCGCTGCGGGCCCAGGCGCGCTGGCTCGGCGGTCTCGCGCTGCTGCAGCTTGCCAGCGGCCTCGGCAACGTTCTGCTCGGCTGGCCGCTCGCGGCGGCGCTGCTGCACACCGGCGGCGCCGCCGCGCTGGCGGTGGTGCTGACCTGGACCCTCTGCGAAAGCCGTCGCGCGGGCGCACACAGCGCCGCCGGCGCCGGCAGACGCATACCTACCATGGAGGTGGCCCGATGAGCGCCCCCGTTTCCGTCCCCGCCCAGACCACCGCCAGCGTGCTGCGTCAGTTCTATGCGCTGACCAAGCCGCGGGTGGTTCAACTGATCGTCTTCTGCGCCCTGATCGGCATGGTGCTCGCCGTGCCCGGCGTGCCGACCTGGGCCGACCTGCAGCAGGGCGCGCTGGCCTGCCTCGGCATCTGGCTGGTCGCCGGTGCCGCGGCCGCCTTCAACTGCCTGGTCGAGAAGGGCATCGACGCCAAGATGAAGCGCACCGCCTGGCGGCCGACCGCGCGCGGGCAGCTGAGCGACAAGCAGGCGCTGATCTTCTCGGCGGCGCTGTGCGCGGCCGGCTCGGCGCTGCTCTGGTTCACGGTCAACCCGCTGACCATGTGGCTGACCTTCGCCACCTTCGTCGGCTACGCGGTGGTCTATACCGTGATCCTGAAGCCGCTGACGCCGCAGAACATCGTGATCGGCGGCGCCTCGGGCGCGATGCCGCCGGTGCTCGGCTGGGCCGCCATGTCCGGCGATGTCGGTCCCGAGGCGCTGATCCTGTTCCTGATCATCTTCCTGTGGACGCCGCCGCACTTCTGGGCCCTGGCCCTGTACCGGGTCGAGGACTACCGCAAGGCGGGCCTGCCGATGCTGCCGGTGACGCATGGCAACGAATTCACGCGGCTGCAGGTGCTGCTCTACACCTTCATCCTGTTCGCGGCCTGCCTGATGCCCTTCATCTACGGCATGAGCGGGTGGCTGTACCTGGTGGTCGCGATCGGCGTCAGCATCGGCTTCACCGGCTATGCCTTCGCGCTGTGGCGCAACTACTCCGATGCGCTGGCGCGCAAGACCTTCCGTTTCTCGCTGATCCACCTGAGCGTGCTGTTCGCGGGGCTGCTGGTCGACCACTACCTCCAATGACCCCATCCATGAACAAGCGGCAAGCGCTCCGGACCCTGGCCTGGACCGGCGTCGCCGCGGTCGCCGGCCTGCACCTCGCGGCCTGCACCGAGGCCAAGCCCAGCTTCCACGCGGTCGACATCACCGGCGCCGACTACGCCCGCGATTTTTCCCTGACCGACGCCGACGGCAAGCTGCGCACGCTGGCCGACTTCAAGGGCAAGGCGGTGGTGCTGTTCTTCGGCTACGCCCAGTGCCCCGATGTCTGCCCGACCACCATGAGCGAGATGGCGCAGGTCAGGCAGCAGCTGGGCGCCGACGGCGACAAGCTGCAGGTGGTGTTCGTCACGGTCGATCCGGCCCGCGACACGCCGGAGGTCATGAAGGCCTACATGGGGGCCTTCGACCCGTCCTTCATCGCCTTGATCCCGACGCCGGACCAGCTCGCGGCGTTGGCCAAGGACTTCAAGGTCTACTTCAAGAAGGTCGACGGCAAGACGCCGACCAGCTACTCGATGGACCACTCGGCGGCGAGCTTCGTCTACGACCCGCAAGGCCGGCTGCGCCTGTATGCGCGCTATGGCGCCGGCGTGGCGCCGATGGTCGAGGATCTCAAGGTCCTGCTCAAGTCATGAGCGCCGCCCGGCCGCCCGAAGGCGCTCGCACCGCAGTGCGAAGCACGGAGGTTGCCTTATGAGCGCCGCGCCGGGCCGCCCCAAGCAAGCCCGCACCGCAGTGCGGAGAGCGGAGCTTGCCTGATGTGCGCCGTGGTCTCGCTTGATCACCTGAAGCAGCGCAAGGGAGCCTTCCGCATCGCGCTGATCCCGCCGGAGGTGCTGGAGGCGCTCAACGACGGCCTGATCGAGACTGTCAACCTCAACGAGTTCATGGCGCTGGAACTGCCCCGGCTGGCGCGCGGCGTGGCCGCGCAGATCGGGCTCGATGCGGCCAGCGAGCGCCTGCTCGACACCTTCGCGATGCTGGGCGCCTTCAAGCCGATGCAGCGGCACGGCCACGTCGCGCGGGCGCTCTACGACCTGACGGCGGTGCATCCGGAGCGCGATGCGGTGGCGCACCGGCTGGCCACCCACCCGAGCGACGTGGCGCGCTGCTGGGCGACGCAGTGGATCCCGATGTCGGGGCTGGCGCTGCCCGAGCAGCTGGCGGCGGCTCGCCGCTTTGCCGCCGATCCGCATTTCGGCGTCCGCGAGATGGCCTGGATGGGCGTGCGCGAAGCGACCATCCGCTCGCTCGAGCAGGCCCTGGCGCTGCTGCAGCCCTGGACCGCCGACCCGGACCCGAACATCCGCCGCTTCGCCAGCGAACTGACCCGTCCGCGCGGCGTCTGGTGCGCCCAGATCGAGCGCCTCAAGGCCGAGCCCTGGCTGGCCTTGCCGCTGCTGGAGCCGCTGAAGGCGGACAGCAGCCGCTACGTCCAGAACTCGGTCGCCAACTGGCTCAACGACGCCAGCCGGACGCAGCCGGACTGGGTAGAAGCGACCTGCGTGCGCTGGCTGGCCGAAAGCGATGCGGCCGAAACCCGCTACATCGCGCGCCGGGCATCGAGGACGCTGGCGAAGCGGGCGCCCGAGGCGGCCTAGGATGAAACACCCCCCGAAGCGCCTGCGGCGCCTCCCCCCTCAAGGGGGGCGATACCAGCGGCCCGGCAAAGCCGGTTCCGCGGTATCCCTGGCATTTGGCTGCGCCGGTTTCATGCGTCGCGGGTCACGCGATCACTTGGTGGTGCACTGACAACGAAAAAGCCCGGCGCGGGCCGGGCTTTTTCGCGGGTGGAGGCGCTCAGGCGTATTCGGCCAGGGCCTTCTTCATCTTCTTCATGGCCGCCACTTCGATCTGGCGAATGCGCTCGGCGCTCACGCCATAGACCGCGGCCAGGTCGTGCAAGGTCATGCCGCCCGAGCCGTCGTCGTTGACCTTGAGCCAGCGCTCTTCGACGATGCGGCGGCTGCGGTCGTCCAAAGCCTCCAGTGCGGTCGAGATGCCATCGGTCGACAACCGGTCGCGTTGCCGCGATTCGATCTGGGCGGTTGGCTCCTGCGTCGCGTCGGCCAGGTAGGCGATCGGGCCGAAGCCTTCGTCGCCGTCGTCGGACGGGCTCGGATCGAGCAGCACGTCGCCGCCCGAGAGCCGGGTTTCCATCTCGAGCACTTCCTCGGGCTTCACGTTGAGCCGGGTCGCCATCTGCGAAACCTCGTCCGGGCTCAGCGTGTCGCGGTGGGTGCCGCCGTCCGCTGCGGCCGAATCGGCCTTGAAGCCCTGCTTCATGGAGCGCAGGTTGAAGAACAACTTGCGCTGGGCCTTGGTCGTCGCGACCTTGACCATGCGCCAGTTCTTCAGGATGTACTCGTGGATCTCGGCCTTGATCCAGTGCATGGCGTAGCTGACCAGCCGCACGCCCTGGTCGGGATCGAAGCGCTTGACGGCCTTCATGAGGCCGACGTTGCCTTCCTGGATCAGGTCGCCATGCGGCAGCCCGTAACCAAGATATTGGCGAGAGATGGATACAACAAGACGCAGATGCGACAAGATGAGCGCACCGGCGGCTTCGAGATCGTTGTCGTCGCGCAGCTTGCGCGCAAAGCCCTGCTCTTCTTCGAGCGTCAGCAGCGGCAGCCGGTTGGCTGCAGAGATGTAGGCGTCCAAGTTACCCAGCGAGGGCACCATCGACCACGGGTTGGCGACGGCAAGCTGGTTGGCAGAGGCTCCAGACAGTGTTGTCATTGGGGAAACTCCTTCGTTCATAGCCATATTAGCACTCGATTGGAGGGAGTGCTAAGCTAAGGGTTCCCCCTTATTTTCTATGGGGTCGATAGCCGGCGGGCCTGTCCGGCGGGCCTACCAGCGGATGCCGAGACGCTCGAAGACCTTGGACAGCACGAACAGCGGGCCGACCCAGAGGTATTGGATGTCTTCGAAGAAGGAAGGTTTCCTGCCTTCGATCTTGTGGCCGATGAACTGGAAGATCCAGGCCACCACGAAGATGACGGCGGACACCGGCAAGACAAGGCCGCCCATCGCATGCACCAGCGCCAGCAGCGCGACCGTGCCGACGAGCATGGTCGCCAGGAAGGCCGGGGAGCGCAGGGTCGCGTAGTAGACCAGGCTGGCGGCGACGAAGGCGTAGGCGACCCAGGGATGGAGGGCGAACAGCAGCCCGACGATGCTCAGCATGATCGCCGGGATGGCGACCATGTGGATCGCCTCGTTGGTCGGATGGCGGTGGCTCTCGCCGTAGTGGGCGAGCAGGCGATCGACCTTGCGGTCGGCGTCGGCGAGCGGGGCGGCTGCGGTGTCCATGCGGGTCTCCTGGGGGCCTCTTGGCGGGCACCGACCATGATGCCAGAGCGCCCCCAGGCGCACAAACCTCGCCGGGCTAGCCGAGCAGGGCCTGGGCGAATTCCCGGGCGTTGAAGGTTTCCAGGTCTTCGAGCTTTTCGCCGACACCGATGAAATAGACCGGGATCGGCCGCTCGCGCGCGATCGCGCACAGCACGCCGCCCTTGGCCGTGCCGTCGAGCTTGGTCACGACCAGGCCGGTCAGGCCCAGTGCCTCGTCGAAGGACTTGACCTGCGCCAGCGCGTTCTGGCCGGTGTTGCCGTCGATCACCAGCAGCACCTCGTGCGGCGCCGTGGGGTCGGCCCGGTTGACGACCCGCTTGATCTTCTTGAGCTCGTCCATCAGGTGGATCTGGGTCGGCAACCGGCCGGCGGTGTCGACCAGCACCACGTCCTTGCCGCGTGCCTTGCCCGCGTTGACCGCGTCGAAGCTCACGGCGGCCGGGTCTCCGCCTTCCTGGCTCACGATCTCGACCGTGTTGCGGTCGGCCCAGACCAGCAGCTGCTCGCGCGCCGCAGCACGGAAGGTGTCGGCCGCCGCCAGCAGCACCGAGGCGCCCTCGTTGGCCAGGTGCTTGGTGAGCTTGCCGATCGACGTGGTCTTGCCGGCACCATTGACGCCGGCGACCATGATCACGGTCGGTGTGTGCTCGCCGATCACCAGCGACTTCTCCAGCGGCTGCAGCAGGTCCGTGATGGCGTCGGCCAGCAGCAGCTTGACCTGCGCCGCGTCGGTCGCCATCTGGCTCTTGACGCGGCGGCGCAGGTCTTCCAGCAGATGTTCGGTGGCCTTGACGCCGGTGTCGGCCATCAGCAGCGCTTCTTCGAGCTCCTCGTACAGCGCGTCGTCGATCTGGGCATTGACGAAGGCGGCGGTGATCGAGTTGCCGGTCTTGCGCAAGCCGTTCCTGAGCTTGCCGAGCCAGCCGCTGCGCTCGGGGGCGGGTGCAGCGGCGGGCGCGGGAGGCGGCGGCGGTACAGGCGGCGGCGCGGGAACCGGCACCGGCTCGGGAACCGGCACCGGCTC
>NZ_JBFUHO010000005.1:0-230164 GCF_056402355.1 Variovorax sp. P4_B11 | reverse complement strand
GCCCGCGGGCGCCCGCACCCCCGCGCCTGGCGCGGCAGGCGCCGCCGAGGCGAAGGGCCGGGTGCCCTGCACGATGGTCAGATTGCCGCCTTCCATCACCTTGCAGCCGCGCTGCTGGGCGACGGTCGCGTTGTTGGTGTATTCATTGCCGCAGCGCCAGACGCGCTCTTGTTGCGCCTGGGCCTGCAAGGGCACGCCGGCTGCCGCCACGGCGGTCAGCAGGAAAACGGAGAAAGTCTTCATGGTCTTGGGTGTAGTGCGCCGCAAACCGGCATTTTCATGCAATTCGAAACAGATCCGGCCCGGATGTTCCCGACCAAACAAAAAGGACGGCCGCAGCCGTCCTTTTTTAACGCTCCGGGCGCCAGCCCGGATTCCATTCACTGCTGGGCAGTTTCCTGGTCTGTCCCGCAAGGTCTCACAAGGAGTAGTACATGTCGAACTCGACCGGATGGGTGGCCATCCGGAAGCGCGTGACCTCCTGCATCTTGAGGTCGATGTAGGCATCGATGTACGCGTCGGTGAACACGCCGCCCTTGGTCAGGAAGGCACGGTCCTTGTCGAGGTACTCGAGCGCCTGGTCGAGGCTGTGGCAGACGGTCGGGATCAGCGCGTCTTCTTCCGGCGGCAGGTGGTACAGGTCCTTGCTGGCGGCTTCGCCCGGGTGGATCTTGTTCTCGACGCCGTCGAGTCCGGCCATCAGCAGCGCCGCGAAGCCGAGGTACGGGTTCATCAGCGGATCCGGGAAGCGCGCTTCGACGCGGCGGCCCTTCGGGTTGGCCACGAACGGGATGCGGATCGAGGCCGAGCGGTTCTTGGCCGAGTAGGCCAGCTTGACCGGGGCTTCGAAGCCGGGCACCAGGCGCTTGTAGCTGTTGGTGCCGGGGTTCGTGATGGCGTTCAGCGCGCGGGCGTGCTTGATGATGCCGCCGATGTAGTGCAGCGCGAAGTCGCTCAGGCCGGCGTAGCCGTCACCGGCGAACAGGTTCTTGCCGTCCTTCCAGACCGACTGGTGCACGTGCATGCCGGAGCCGTTGTCGCCGACGATCGGCTTCGGCATGAAGGTGGCGGTCTTGCCGTAGGCGTGGGCCACGTTGTGGATCACGTACTTCTGCAGCTGGACCCAGTCGGCGCGCTGGATCAGCGTGCTGAACTTGGTGCCGAGTTCCATCTGGCCGGCATTGGCCACTTCGTGGTGATGCACTTCGACCGGGATGCCCAGCGATTCGAGCACCAGGCACATCTCGGAGCGCATGTCCTGGAAGCTGTCGACCGGGGGCACCGGGAAGTAGCCGCCCTTGACCGCCGGACGGTGGCCGGTGTTGCCGTGCTCGAATTCCTTGCCGGTGTTCCAGGCGGCTTCTTCGGATTCGATCTTGACCGAGCAGCCCGACATGTCGTTGGACCAGCGCACGCCGTCGAACACGAAGAACTCGGGTTCCGGTCCGAAGAAGGCGGTGTCGCCCAGGCCCGAAGCCTTCATGTAGGCCTCGGCGCGCTTGGCCAGCGAGCGCGGGTCGCGTTCGTAGGGCTTGCCGTCCGAGGGGTCGACCACGTCGCAGGTCAGGATCAGGGTGGTCTCTTCGAAGAAGGGGTCGATGTTGGCCGTGTTCGGATCGGGCATGAGCTGCATGTCCGATGCTTCGATGCCCTTCCAACCGGCGATCGAGGAGCCATCGAAAGCGTGGCCCGAAGTGAACTTGTCTTCATCGAACGCAGACACAGGCACGGTCACGTGCTGTTCTTTGCCGCGGGTATCGGTGAAGCGGAAATCGACGAACTTGACCTCGTTTTCCTTCACGAGTTTGAGTACGTCGGCGACGGTCTTGGCCATCAGGTTCTCCTTGGTATGGACAGTGGTTGGAAGTACGGGATTCGGAATGCAGTTTCTATGCCCATTGTCACTGCCGCGGACAGCGCGGCGGCAGGCTGGGCATCACCCAAAACAAGGCAATTTGTAACCAGTTTGGTGCACGCAGTTTCAACGCACCATTTCGGGGCCGAGGCGTGCCTCAAAGCCGTGCAGGCCTGCCAGCAACTGGGCGTAGGCCGCCTCGACCCGGCTGGCGTCGCCCTTGACGCCGAGTTCGATGTGGCGCCCGTGCTCCGGGTGGTCGACGCTCGGGAGACTGAACACCTTGATGCCCGGATGATCCCGCTCGACGGCCTGCATGAGCGGCGTCAGCGTGGCCTCCATGGCGCCGTAGACGATCACCGATTTCTCGGCGGCGCGACCGCGCGCGAACAAGCCGGCATAGCGACTGTCGAGCACCGACTCGATCATCGGCCAGGCCATCACCGGGAAGCCCGGCACGAAGTGCACGTCGCCGACGCTGAAGCCGGGGATCTTGTTGTAGGTGTTGGGGATGATCTTCGCGCCGAGCGGAAACACGCCCATGTTGAGGCGGTGGATGTTGTCCGGGCGATCCGGCACGTAGACCGTGCCCTGCTCGCGCGCCGTGTCCTGCATGCGCTCGCGGATCAGCGCCTCGGCCTCGGGGTGCAGTGCCAGCGGCACGCCCAGTGCCGCGGCCGCGCATTGGCGCGTGTGGTCGTCGGGCGTGGCGCCGATGCCGCCGGTGGAGAACACGATGTCGCCCGATGCGAAGGCGCGGCCCAGCGCCGACGTAATGCGCGCCGGCACGTCGCCCACGTACTCGGCCCAGCCCAGTTCGAGCCCGCGCGCGGCGAGCAGCTCGATGACCTTGGGCATGTGCTTGTCGATGCGCTTGCCCGACAGGATTTCGTCGCCGACGACGATCAGACCGAAAGCACGACTCATGGGGCACTCCATTGGCTGGCGGCCGCGCTGGCATCGGCCAGCCCGGGGGTGGAAGTCGAGAGGGCCGCCGTTGCGCGCTGTGCCCGCAGTTGCGCCAGGGCGTCGAGGCAGTAGTGGGCGAACCACAATGCCGAGAAGGCGAACACCAGCGTGTAGATCCAGATCGCCAGCGGCGCCAGCACGAAGAAGGCGGCGGCGAACAGCAGGCCCGAGGCCCAGACGATGCTGGGAGCGGCGCCGAGGTAGCCGCAGAGCACGCCGATGCCGAGCAGCGGCAGCCGGTGGGCGCGCAGCAAGGTATCGCGCTCCTCGGGGCTGGCATGCTCGGCCAGGGCATCGAAACTCATCACGCGGTAGGTCAGCCAGCCCCAGATCAGCGGCGGAAGGATGAGGACCAGCGGCGGAATCAGCCACAGCGGCATCGACACCACCAGCGCCAACAGCGCCAGCACGGTCAAGCCGATCGAACGAGCCACGCTGCCGAAGAAGGAGGCGCCCTTCTTCTGTTCCAGGCTGGCGAAGCGCCGCTCGGCCACCAGCCGCGTCAGCGCCGGCGCCATGACGCCGGCCACGACCAGCAGCGACACCACCACGATCAGCGGCGTGGCAGCGAAGACCACCACCAGCGGCGCCAGCGCGGACGCCACGTCGCCCGAGAAGAAGCGCCCGATCCAGCTCCAGAAGCTGGCCAGCAAGGGCCAGGCATCGAGCGACTCGCGGGTCCAGGCGACCGCGGCGTCCCAGTAGAAATAGCCGAACACCGCCGCCAGCGCGACCATCAGGCCCAGCGGCAGCAGCGACAGCACGATCACCCGCGGGTGCAGGCAATAGGCGACCGACCGCCAGAAGGAATCGAGGAGAAGACGCATCGGGTGCCGAGGATAACGCCAGCGCGTGACGCGGCGCCCTCAATCCCTGCCGAACAGGCGCCGGAGTCCGAGCCATTGCTGGGCCCAGAAGCCGCGTCCGTAGTCGCGCACCCGGCCCTTGGCGTCGGGCTCGACCTGGTCGCGGATGCCAGTGGCGTCGTAGCGATCCTCGAAGTTGACGGTCCGCAAGAGCATGTCCCACCAAGGCAGCAGCACGCCAAAGTTGTGGCCGCCGAGCGTCTTCGGCCCCCCGGACTCATGGCCGATGCCGATCGAATGGTGCACGCGGTGAAAGCGCGGGCTGATCCACAGGCGCTCGCCGAGGGCACCGAAGCCGAGGCGCAGGTTGGCATGCTGCAGGCTCTGGCTGAGCTGCGTGAAAGCGACGATGGCGATGAACTGCCCCGGCGCGACGCCGATCAGCTGCGCCACGACGACGATGATCGCGTCGTGGATCAGGTCGTCGAGCAGGTGATTGCGGTCGTCGCTCCACATCGTCATCTGGCGCTGCGAGTGGTGCAGCGAATGCAGCGCCCACCACCAGCGGAAACGGTGCTGGCCGCGGTGGATCAGGTACTCCACCCCATCCAGCACCACCAGGTAGATCGCAAACGCAACCCAGGGCACGTCGGTCACGCCCGGCCAGAGTTCGTCCAGGTGCATGCTGCCCCAGCCGGCCGCGCGCGCCATGCCCAGCAGGTCGTCGAACACCGGCTGCACGGCGAAGAAGATCGCCAGCCGGAACAGGCCCAGCCGGTGGATCAGCGTATAGAGGATGTCGATGCGGATCGCGCGCCGGTCGACCACCGGCTCGACCGGCCGCCAGCGCTGCAGCGGGCCGATCACCGCGACCAGCAGCGCGATCTGGATCAGGCCGACCAGCAGCCAGCCGGTGGCATCGAAGGCATCCTCGACCCAGCCGCCGAAGCCGATGGCGTAGACCAGCGGCTGGATGACGGTCTCGAACAGCCACTGCTGCACGGCCGCGAAATGATCGGTGAACCAATCCATCAACGTACGATCCGCAAGGACGACCGGGGTTTCAAGGATGTGCCGCGATCCAGTCGCGGTATGCCGGATGCTGGCGCAGCGTCTGGAAGCAGAAACCCTTGGCCTTGAGGCCGACGATCAGCGGCTCCAGGTCGGCCGGCGCCCAGGGGTCCTTGCGCGACCAGATGCCAAGGTGCGCCAGCAGGATGTCGCCGGGCTGGATCATGTCGAGGGCCTGCGCGAGCAGCAGTTCGTTGCTGAACTTCTCGCTCGGCAGTTCGTCGCCCAGGAAGCCGGCCGGCGCCCAGGCCACGTGCGCATAGCCGCAGCCCTTGGCCACCGCCAGCAGCCGCGGCGAGGTCTTGCCGCCCGGCGCCCGGAACAGCGGCAGCGGCTTCTTGCCGGTGACATGCTGCAGCCGGTCGGACGCCTTGGCGATGTTGGCGCAGTATTGCGCCGCGTCCCAGGTGAATTCGCGGCCGGCGAAGGCACCGGCCGTGGGGCGAATGCGAAAGCGCGGCTCGATACCCTTGACGTCGCCGCGCCAGTAGGCGTGGTCGTAGGTATGGGAGGCGAATTCGTGGCCCTCGGCCGCCCTCGCCTTCCACCACGGCGCCCACTGGGTGTCGAGGCTGTCGCCGTCGGTCTGCGTGCGCTCCGCGGCACCGAAGAAGGTCACGCGCACATCCTGCCGCTTGAGCACCTCGGCCACCAGCGGCGCAATGCCCATGTGGCCGGTGTCGAAAGTCAGGTAGACCGGCTTGGCGCAACCCTGGGCCAGCACGTTGCCCGAGACGCCCGCACAGGCCGCCAGCAGCAGCCCGGCAGCGGCGAGCCCAGGCCGGCGCCGGGCCGCCCCAAGGCGGCCTGCGGCCCCCTCGGGGGGCAGCGACCTACAGGCAGTGAGGGAGCGTGGGGGCTCAGGCCGGCGCCGGGCCGCCCCAAGGCGGCCTGCGGCCCCCTCGGGGGGCAGCGACCCACACGCAGTGGGGGAGCGTGGGGGCCATTCAAGACTTCGCATGGTCGAGCGTCCAGACGCCATGCGGCGAGCGGCCGACATTGACCTGGCGCACCACCTTGCGGCTCGCGAGGTCGACCACGCTGAGCTTCTTGGCCCAGCGCGAAGTGACGTAGAGCGTCTTGCCGTCGGCCGAGACGTCCATGCAGTCGGGTCCGCCCGGCACCGGGTAGGTCTCCATGACCTGCAGCGTGCCCAGGTCGATGCGGCTGATCGTGTTGGCCACCCGGTTGCTGACGAAGACGCTGCGGCCGCCGTCGCCGGCCGCGCGGAAGGCATGCGCGCCCTTGCCGGTCGCGATCTTGCCGACCAGCTTCGGCTGCGCGCCCGAAACGTCGAAGACCTGCACGCCGTCGCTGCCGGTCAGGCCGACCAGCAGCGTCTTGCCGTCGTGGATGCCGAAGATGTCGGCCGGCATCGGACCGGTGGCGGTGCGCCAGCGGATCGTCTGCGTCGGCAGGTCGACCGCGATCAGTTCGTCGCTGTCCTGCATCGTGACATAGGCCGTGATGCTCTTGCCATCGATCCAGATATGGCTGGGCGTCTTGCCGGTCGGGATGCGCTTGACCAGCTTGGGCTCCTTGCCGTCCCAGCGATACAGGTCGACGTGGTTCAGGCGGTTGCCCGCGGTGACGAACCACTTCATGTCGGGCGAGAAGCGCAGTTGGTAGGGGTCGATGATGCCGTAGACCACGCGCTGCACTTCCGCCGTTCGCGGGTCCAGGAAGGTCAGCGAGTCGCCGGCCGAATTGGCGACGATCAGCGAGTGCTCGTCGGGCGAGAGGTACAGGTGGTGCGGCTCCTTGCCGGTCGCTATGCGCGTCTTCTCGGTCCAGCCCGTGGGCTCGATCACGCTCACGGTGGCATCCAGGGAGTTGAGCACGAAGACCGGGGGCGGCTCGGCGGCATGGGCCGAAAGCGACGCGCAAACAAACAAAAAGGCCGCGAGACGGCCCGTCAGGGAAGAAATGGAGCGCAAGGGAGAGATTCCGGACGAAGATTTCCGATCTTAACGGTCCACGCCGACTGTTGGCTGACCGGCGCGCGCAGTTCGCAGCCCTTCGACCTCCTCGGCACGCAGCCAGCGCCACTGGCCGGGCGCCAGGTCGGCCGCCAGCGCCAGGGGACCGATGCGCGAGCGGTGCAGCGCCTCGACCCGGTTGCCCACGGCCGCCAGCATCCGCTTGACCTGGTGGTACTTGCCTTCGGTCAGGGTCAGGCTCAGGTGCTGCGGGGCGGCCAGCTCGCAGGCGGCGGCCCGCACCGGCTTCGGATCGTCGTCCAGCACCACGCCGGCCAGCAGGCGGTCGACCTGGTTCTGATCGACCGGATGCTTGGTCGTGACCTCGTAGACCTTCGGCACATGGTGTTTCGGCGACCCCATCCGGTGGATGAACTGGCCGTCGTCGGTCAGCAGCAACAAGCCGGTGGTGTCCTGGTCGAGCCGCCCGATGGCCTGCACGCCCTGCACCGCGCCCTTGTTCGGACGCAGTCGCAGCGGCGACGGCAGCAGCGTGTAGATGCTCGGGTAGGTCGAGGGCTTCTGCGAGCACTCGGTGCCGGCCGGCTTGTGCAGCATCAGGTAGGCCTTCTCGTGGTACGCCCAGTCCGTGCCCTGGACGGTGAAGTGCAGCCCCTCGGTGACGAAGTCCTCGCCCGGATCGCTCACCACGGCGCCGTCGACCGTGACGAACCCCTGCTGGACCAGCCCCGCGCAGACGCGCCGGGTGCCGAAACCCTGGCTGTAGAGAATTTCTTCGATATGCATCAGTAGCCGAGCGCGAGGCCCGTGTTGCGGCGCGGGTCGTTGGCGCCATAGAAACGATTGCCGCCCACCGGCTTGCCGCCCAGCGAAGGCGCGCCGACGAGGATCGCCGCCAGGTGGTTGGCGGGCTGCGCCTCGCCGAGCTTGTGGCCCATGCCGAGCAGGATCTTGCGGGTGTCCGGGGACAGCGCGAAGGGCTCGACGTTGGTCAGGTCCGGCAGCCACTGCTGGTGGAAGCGCGGCGCGTCCACGGCCTCCCGCACGTCCATGCCGTAGTCGACCAGGTTCAGGATGCTGTGGAGCACCGTCGTGATGATGCGGCTGCCGCCCGGCGTGCCGACCACCAGCACCGGACGACCGTCCTTGGCGACGATGGTCGGGCTCATCGAGCTCAAGGGCCGCTTGCCCGGGGCGATCGCGTTGGCCTCGCCCTGGACCAGCCCGTACATGTTGGGCTCGCCCGCCTTCGAAGTGAAATCGTCCATCTCGTTGTTGAGCAGCACGCCGGTCCCCGCCGCCGTGACCTTGGCGCCGAACCAGTCGTTCAGGGTGTAGGTCACCGCCACCGCGTTGCCCCACTGGTCGAGAATCGAATAGTGCGTGGTGTTGCTGCCTTCGTGCGGCGCGACCCCGGCCTTGATGTCCTCGGAGACACCGGCACGCGCCGGATCGATGGCGCTGCGGATCTTCTCGGCATAGCGCTTGTCGATCAGTCGCTCCACGGGGTTCTTCACGAACTCCGGGTCGCCCAGGGTGCTGTTGCGGTCGACGTAGGCATGGCGCATGGCCTCGATCTGGTAGTGCACGCCCTGGGCCGATCGGAAGCCCAGTTCCTTGAGCGGGTAGCCCTCGAGGATGTTCAGCATCTCGCAAAGCACGACCCCGCCCGAACTGGGCGGCGGCGCCGAGATCACGCGATAGCCCCGGTAGCTGCATTCGATCGGAAGCAGCTCGCGCGCCTTGTACTGGTCGAGGTCGGCCTGCGTGATGAGCCCGCCCCCGGCCTGGCTCGACGCCACGATCGCGGCGCCCACCGGCCCCTTGTAGAAGCCGTCGGCCCCCTGGCGGCTGATCGCCTTCAAGGTCTTCGCAAGGTCCTTCTGGACCAGCTTCTGGCCGACTGCGAACGGCTCGCCCTTGTTCAGGAAGATCGCGGCCGACGCCGGATCGCTGCCGAAATCGGCAGCGCCCACCGCCAGCATGTCGATGTCGCCCTGCTGCAGCACGAAACCGCGTTCGGCCAGCGCGATCGACGGCGCCAGCAGTGCGCCTCGCTTCATGGTGCCGTACTGTTCGCGCGCCCGCTCCAGGCCGGCGACCGTGCCCGGCACGCCGACCGCCAGGTGGCCGCGGGTGCTCAGCCCCTCGATGACCTTGCCGTCCTTGTCGAGGTACATCCCGGGCCTCGCCGCCAGCGGCGCCTTCTCGCGGAAATCGAGGAAGGTCTTGCGGCCATCGGCCAACTGCACCGTCATGAAGCCGCCGCCGCCGAGATTCCCGGCCGCCGGATAGACCACCGCCAGCGCGTAACCCACCGCCACCGCGGCATCGATCGCGTTGCCGCCGCGCCTGAGCACGTTGACGCCCGCCTGCGTCGCCAGGTGCTGCGCGCTCACCACCATGCCGTTCTCGGCCGCGACCGGGGCCTGGGAGGCGGCCTGCGCAAAGGCGCCGGCCCACGCGAATACCGCGGCGATGCCGAGGCGCCGCGCCTTCGTCCAGCGGCAATCGATCTGCTGGCGGGCGGCGCTCGGGAAGGAAGGCGAAGCGTGCGCAGGCACGTCGCCGTGGCTCGTCTGTATCGTCGTCGATGAATCCATGGACCTCTTTGCACGGGACCGGGGGTTGCCGTGGAGGGGATTGGATCGCAGAAGCGGCGTCGATGCAAAATGCATCGGCGCCGCCTTCTTGAGTGGTGGAGCTGGGGGGATTTGAACCCCCGTCCGTAAGCCTTCTTCGCGCAGATCTACATGTTTAGCGGTCTGATTTGAGTCTCGCCACCGGTGTCGCGCAGTCGCACGCTACACCGGCCGCCAGCACCCTATTTTCTCGCCCCGACCCAAGGTACCCGGATCAGGGCCAGCCCATGTAGATTATCTTTGCAGCCGGGAGGCGTCAGATTGCTCTAGCGCCCCCTTGCCCAGCCCATCGGCCTGCTGTTGCAAAGCTCACCGGCAATTAAGCGGCGAGTGCGAAACGTTCGTCGTTTGCAGTTAGTTTGTTTGAATCTGTTTTACGAGCGCATTCAGCTCGACATGCCCCGCTGCGATTCCGAACCCACGTCGAAACCAGTGCAGCCCCAAGAAACGCATTTTAGGCCTGTTTCAATAACTTCAAGAGCTCCATGGGCGATGCGATGGCCGCGTCGGCATCCCAGCGGGCCACTTCCGCCTGTTCGCCCATGTAGCCATAGGTGGCCGCCACCGTCCGCATGCCGGCGGCCCGGCCGGCCAGCATGTCGCGTTCGTCGTCCCCGACATAGACGCAATGCACCGGGGCCACGCCCAGCCGGCGCGCGGCTTCGAACAGCGGCTCCGGATGCGGCTTGGCGTGGGGGGTGGTGTCGCCGCTGACGATCGCTCGCGCGCTCTCGAACAGGGCCATCGCGCGCGTCAGCGGCAGGGTGAAGCGTTCGGACTTGTTGGTGACGACGCCCCACTGCAGCCCGGAGGCGTTCAGCGCCTTCACCAGTTCGGCCACGCCGTCGAAGACCTGCGTGTTGAGCAGCATCCGCGATTCGTACTTGACGAAGAACTCCTCACGCAGTACCGCAAACTCGGGCGACTCCGGCGTGATGCCGAAAGCCACGCCCAGCATGCCCCGGGCGCCGGCCCCCGCCATCGGGCGATAGCGTTCGAGCGGCAGCGAAGGCAGGCCACGCTCGGTCCGCATCTGGTCGGCCGCGGCCCCCAGGTCGGGGGCGCTGTCGATCAGGGTGCCGTCGAGGTCGAACAGGACGGCTTCGGTGCGGTCCGTCCTCACAGGGCGCCTGCCGGCTTCTGGGTCGCGAACATGTAGTTGACGCTGGTGTCGCCGCTGAGCCAGTAGCGCCGCGTCAGCGGGTTGTGCTCCAGGCCGCGGGTGTGGCGCAGGTCGAGCCCGGCGGCGCGGCAATAGGCGGCGAGCTCGCTCGGGCGGATCAGCTTCTGGTACTCGTGCGTGCCGCGCGGCAGCATGCCGAGCACGTATTCGGCACCGACGATCGCCAGCATGAACGCCTTCAGGTTGCGGTTGATGGTCGAGAAGAAGACCCAGCCGCCGGGCTTGGCCAGATCAGCACAGGCCTTGACGACCGAAGCCGGATCGGGCACGTGTTCGAGCATCTCCATGCAGGTCACGACATCGAAGCTGCCGGGTTGCTCGGCCGCCAGCGCCTCGGCGCTGACCGAGCGGTACTTGACCCCGCGCGTACCGGCCTCGAGCGCATGCAGCTGCGCCACCTTGAGCGCCTTGTCGGCCAGGTCGATGCCGAGGACCTCGGCGCCCTTGCGCGCCATCGAGTCGGCCAGGATTCCGCCGCCGCAGCCGACATCGAGCACCCTGCGACCGGCAATCGGGGCAATCCCGTCGATCCAGTCGAGACGCAGCGGATTAATTTCGTGCAGCGGTCGGAATTCGCTTTCGAAGTCCCACCAGCGGTGCGCAAGTTCGGAGAATTTGGCGAGCTCTGCCGGATCGGCATTCACGGGTTCGGTCATGGAGCGATTATGAAACGGCACGAATTGAGATGCCGGTGCTGGAGCGGGCATAAAAAAACCCCGCCGAGGCGGGGTTCTCTTCAGCGATTCTTGCGAATCACTTGTTGGGGCGGGTACCGACCACTTCGATTTCCACGCGGCGGTTCTTGGCGCGGCCTTCGGCAGTGCGGTTGTCAGCGATCGGCTGGCTCTTGCCCTTGCCTTCGGTGTACACGCGGTTCTTTTCGATGCCCTTCGAGACCAGATAGGCCTTGACGGCTTCAGCGCGGCGGACCGACAGCTTCTGGTTGTACGCCACGGTACCGATCCAGTCGGTATGGCCGACAGCGATGATCACCTCGAGGTTCACGTCCTTGATCTTCGAGACCAGGTCGTCCAGCTTGGCGCGGCCTTCGGGCTTCAGGACGTACTTGTCGAAGTCGAAGAATGCGTCAGCAGCGAAGGTAACCTTCGAAGCAGCGACTGCCGGGGGAACCGGAGCCGGTGCGGGGGCAGCAGCCACAGGCGGCGGTGCGGGAACGAGCGCACCGTCGCAACCAGCAGCAGCCGTTGCGGGCGTCCAGTTGGCATCGCGCCAGCACAGTTCGTTGGTGCCGTTCTTCCAGACCAGTTCGCCGGTGCCGTTTTGCCAGTTGTCGATGGCCGGGCCACCATTCGCAGCGGTGACACGGGTCTGCGCGCCGGCGGCAGTGGCGAGCGCAGCGACTGCAAACATCATCGCCACTTTATTCAGTTTCTTCATGGTTCTCCTCTTGGGGAAAAAGCCGCAGCCGCGCTGCGAATCAAGGACGCTTTAAGTGACCACCACCCAAAACGTTGAGGCGATTGTGCCATAGGGTCTTTGGCAAACAGCCCGCCGGCCCCCTCTGAAACGCCGGACGGAGGCGGAATACCGGCCTTGTGTTGCGGCGGTGCGACACCCTCCTCAGCGTAAAATTTCGCCTCCCTTGCCGTCTGCCTGCCGCCCATGACCTCGTTCGCCAAAGAAACACTCCCCATCAGCCTCGAAGAGGAAATGCGCCGCAGCTACCTGGATTACGCCATGAGCGTGATCGTCGGTCGCGCCCTGCCGGACGCCCGGGACGGCCTCAAACCGGTGCATCGGCGGGTACTTTTCGCGATGCACGAGCTCAACAACGACTGGAACCGGCCGTACAAGAAGTCGGCCCGTATCGTCGGCGACGTCATCGGCAAGTACCACCCGCACGGCGACCAGTCGGTCTACGACACCATCGTCCGGATGGCGCAGAACTTCTCGATGCGCCACATGCTGGTTGACGGGCAAGGCAATTTCGGCTCGGTCGACGGCGATATGGCGGCGGCGATGCGCTATACCGAGATCCGGCTGGCCAAAATTGCGCACGAAATGCTGGCCGATATCGACAAGGAAACTGTCGATTTCGGTCCCAATTACGACGGCTCCGAAAAAGAGCCGCTGGTATTGCCGAGCAAACTGCCGAATCTGCTGGTCAATGGCGCCGGCGGTATCGCGGTGGGCATGGCGACCAATATCCCGCCGCACAATCTGAATGAAGTGGTCGATGCCTGCCTGCACCTGCTGCGTCATCCGGATGCCGGCATCGACGACCTGATGGAGATCGTGCCGGCGCCCGATTTCCCCACCGCCGGGATCATCTACGGCATCAACGGCATCAAGGACGGCTACCGGACCGGCCGCGGCAAGGTCGTGATGCGCGCCAAGTGCCACTTCGAGGACATCGACCGCGGCCAGCGGCAGGCGATCATCGTCGACGAGCTGCCCTACCAGGTGAACAAGAAGACGCTGCAGGAGCGCATGGCCGAGCTGGTGCACGAGAAGAAGATCGAAGGCATCAGCCACATCCAGGACGAGTCCGACAAGTCGGGCATGCGGCTGGTGATCGAGCTCAAGCGCGGCGAAGTGCCCGAAGTGGTGCTCAACAACCTCTACAAGCAGACCCAGCTGCAGGACACCTTCGGCATCAACATGGTGGCGCTGGTCGACGGCCAGCCGAAGCTGTGCAACCTGAAGGACCTGATCGAGGTCTTCCTGCAGCACCGCCGCGAAGTGGTGACGCGGCGCACCGTGTTCACGCTGCGCAAGGCGCGCGAGCGCGGCCATGTGCTCGAAGGCCTGGCGGTGGCGCTGGCCAATATCGACGAGTTCATCGCGATCATCCGCAATGCGCCGACCCCGCCGGTCGCCAAGGCCGAGCTCATGAGCCGCGCCTGGGACAGCAAGCTGGTGCGCGAGATGCTGACCCGCACGCGCGCCGACGGTGGCGTGATCAACGCCGACGACTACCGTCCGGACGGCCTGGAGCGCGAGTACGGCATGCACGCCGACGGCCTCTACAAGCTGTCGGACACGCAGGCCCAGGAAATCCTGCAGATGCGCCTGCAGCGCCTGACCGGCCTCGAGCAGGACAAGATCGTGGCCGAATACAAGGACGTGATGGCCGAGATCGACGACCTGCTCGACATCCTGGCCAAGCCGGAACGGGTCTCGGTGATCATCGGCGACGAGCTCACAGCCATCAAGCAGGAGTTCGGCCAGAGCAAGCTCGGCGTGCGCCGCAGCCTGGTCGAGCACAGCGCCTTCGATCTCTCGACCGAGGACCTGATCACGCCCACCGACATGGTCGTGACCCTCTCCCACAGCGGCTACATCAAGAGCCAGCCGCTGGGCGAGTACCGGGCGCAGAAGCGCGGCGGCCGCGGCAAGCAAGCCACGGCGACCAAGGAAGACGACTGGATCGACCAGCTCTTCATCGCCAACACGCACGACTACATCCTGTGCTTCTCGAACCGCGGCCGGCTCTACTGGCTCAAGGTGTGGGAAGTGCCGGCGGGTTCGCGCGGCTCGCGTGGCCGGCCGATCGTCAACATGTTCCCGCTCCAGGAAGGCGAGAAGATCAACGTCGTGCTGGCGCTCACCGGCGAAAAGCGCACCTTCCCGGCCAACCAGTATGTCTTCATGGCGACCTCGATGGGCACGGTCAAGAAGACCGCCCTTGACGAATTCAGCAACCCGCGCAAGGCCGGCATCATCGCGGTCGACCTCGATCCGGGCGACTACCTGATCGGTGCCGCGCTGACCGACGGCGCGCACGACGTGATGCTGTTCTCCGACGGCGGCAAGGCGGTGCGCTTCGACGAGAACGACGTTCGCCCGATGGGCCGCAACGCCCGCGGCGTGCGCGGCATGACGCTCGAGGACGGCCAGGGCGTGATCGCCATGCTGGTGGCCGAGGACGAACAGCAGAGCGTGCTGACCGCGACCGAAAACGGTTACGGAAAGCGAACCAGCATTACCGAGTACACGCGACATGGCCGGGGAACCAAGGGCATGATCGCTATTCAACAAAGTGAACGTAACGGCAAGGTGGTGGCAGCGACTCTCGTGCATGCCGACGACGAGATCATGCTCATCACCGACAAGGGTGTCCTCGTGCGCACCCGAGTCTCCGAAATCCGCGAACTGGGGCGCGCCACGCAAGGCGTCACTCTGATCGGACTCGACGAAGGCGCCAAGCTCAGCGGGCTGCAGCGCATCGTCGAGAATGACGCGAATATCGAGAATGAACCCGGCGCCGACGATCCTTCCACCTCATCTTCAACGGAGAACCCCAGTGAATAAATTCAAACTCGCGCTCGTGACGGCCGCGCTCGCCGGCAGCTCGCTGGCCATGGCCCAGGACAAGGCGGCCATGATCAAGCAGTTCGTCGAGCTGCAGCGCCCCGGCGTGGAGTCGCTGGCGCGCGGGCTGGTCGAGCAGTCGAGCGCCCCGATCGCCCAGGCCGGTTCGCAGTATCTGCAGACGCAGGTGCCGGCCGAGAAGCGCGAGGCCGCGGCCAAGGCGGCCGACGTCGAGCTCAAGAAGTACTTCGACGAGGCCTACCCGATCGTGCGTGACAAGGCCGTGCAGCTGGCACCGGCCGCCCTGTCGCCGATCATGGAGCAGACCTTCAGCGAGGAAGAGATGCGCCAGCTGCTGGCCTGGATCAGCTCGCCGCTGAGCAAGAAGTACCAGGAGATCAATCCCAAGCTGCAGACCGCGCTGACCGAGAAGCTGGTGGCTGAAACCCGCGCCACGATCGAGCCGAAGATGGTCGCGCTGGACGCCAGCGTCGCCAAGGCGCTGGGCGCGCCGGGTGCACAGGGCGGAGCGACCGCAGGCAAGGCGGCGCCGGCCAAGGCGCCCGCCAAGAAGTGACGAAACCGGCGGGTCCGCGCCCGTACAACTTCTCCGCCGGTCCGGCCGCGATGCCGGAATGGGTGCTGCAGCAGGCCGCATCCGAGATGCTCGACTGGCACGGCAGCGGCATGGGCGTGATGGAAATGAGCCATCGCGGCAAGGAGTTCGGCGCGATCTGCACGCAGGCCGAGGCCGACATCCGCACCCTGCTCGCGGTGCCGTCGCAGTTCCACATCCTGTTCATGCAGGGCGGCGGGCTCGGCGAGAACGCGATCGTGCCGATGAACCTGTCGCGCGGGACCCGCGCCGACTTCGTCCTCACGGGCAGCTGGAGCATCAAGTCGCATAAGGAAGCCCAGCGCTACTGCGAGGCCCGGGTGGTCGCGAGCAACGCGGCAGACGGGCACACCCGGCTGCCGGACCCGGCCGGCTGGCAGCTCTCCCCGGACGCGTCGTACGTCCACGTCTGCACCAACGAGACGATCAACGGCATCGAGTTCCAGCAGCTGCCCGACCTCGCCGCACTCGGCAGCAAGGCGCCGCTGGTGATCGACTTTTCCTCGCACGTGGCCTCGCGGCCTGTCGACTGGTCGCGCGTGGGCCTGGCCTTCGGCGGGGCCCAGAAGAACCTTGGCCCGGCGGGCCTGACGATCGTGATCGTGCGCGACGACCTGCTCGGCCATGCGCTCGAGATCTGCCCGAGCGCCTTCAACTACAAGACCGTCGCGGACAACCAGTCGATGTACAACACGCCTCCAACCTGGGGCATCTACATCGCCGGGCTGACCTTCCAGTGGCTCGCGCAGCAGACCGAAGGCGATCTCAAGGGCGTCGCCGCCATGGAGGCGCGCAACGTCGCCAAGGCACGGCTGCTGTACGACTTCATCGACGGCTCGGACTTCTACGCCAACAAGGTCGACCCCGGCTGCCGCTCGCGCATGAACGTCCCCTTCTTCCTCGCCGACGAGAGCCGCAACGAAGCCTTCCTGGCCGGTGCCCGCGCGGCCGGGCTGCTGCAGCTCAAGGGCCACAAGTCGGTCGGCGGGATGCGCGCGAGCATCTACAACGCCATGCCGATGGCCGGCGTTCGGGCGCTGGTGGGCTACATGCGAGAATTCGAGCGGTCGCGTGCGTAGAGGCACGCGCTCCCGACCCGAATGACCGCCTCAGCACCACCACCTTCCGCCCCCGATTCCTCCCCCAGCCTGGCCGATCTGCGCGTACAGATCGACTCGCTGGACCAGCAGCTTCTCGACCTCCTGAACCGGCGCGCCCGTGTCGCCGAGCGCGTCGGCGAGGTCAAGAAGCGCGAGGGCACGCCCTTCTTCCGGCCCGATCGCGTCGCCCAGGTGATCGAGAAGATGCAGCAGAGCAACGGCGGCCCGCTGAAGCCCCTTCACGTGGCCGCCATCTGGCGCGAGATCATGTCGGCCTGCCTGGCGCTCGAATCGCCGCAGCGCGTTGCCGTGCTCGGCCCCGAAGGGACCTTCTGCGAGCAGGCCGCGGTCGAGTATTTCGGCGGCGCCGCCGACCTGGTCTATTGCGCCAGCTTCGACGAGGTCTTCCATGCCACCGCCGCCGGCAGCGCCCAGTACGGCGTGGTCGGCGTCGAGAATTCCACCGAAGGCGTGGTCACGCGCTCGCTCGACCTGTTCCTGCATTCGCCGACCCACGTGGTCGGCGAGGTCAGCCTGCTGGTGCGGCATCACCTGTTGCGCTCGAGCAATTCGCTCGAGGGCATCGAGGCGGTGCTGGCCCATCCGCAGGCGCTGGCGCAGTGCCAGACCTGGCTCGCCAAGCACCTGCCGAATGCCGAACGGCGCGCCGTCTCCAGCAACGCCGAAGGCGCCCGGCTGGCCGCCGGCAATCCGGCCTGGGCGGCCCTGGCCAGCGAGCGTGCAGCCACCCGCTTCGGGCTGCATATCGTGGCCCACGCGATCCAGGACGACTCCTACAACCGCACCCGTTTCGCCATCATCTGCCTGCCGCAGACGCTGGCGATGCCGCCGGCGACCGGCCGCGACTGCACCAGCCTGGTGGTGTCGGTGCCGAACCAGCCCGGGGCGGTGCACGACCTGCTGGTGCCGCTCAAGGCCAACAACGTCTCGATGACCCGCTTCGAATCGCGACCGGCACGCACCGGCCAGTGGGAGTACTACTTCTACATCGACCTCGACGGCCATCCGTCGCAGCCCAACGTTGCCGCCGCGCTCGTCGAACTGCGCAAGCTGTGCGCGTTCTACAAGGTCCTCGGCGCCTACCCGATCACGGCATGAAAAGCCCCCACGCTCATCGCTTCGCGTATCGCTGCCCCCCGAGAGGGCGCTCAGTGCCCTTCGGGCGGCCGTGCGGGCACTGACAATGATCGAACAGTTGGGACTGATCGGCTGCGGCCTGATGGGCGGCTCGTTCGCGCTGGCGCTCAAGCGCGCGAAGCTGGTGAAGCGGGTGGTCGGCTACAGCAAGTCGCCGTCCACCACCGAGCGCGCCCGGCAACTCGGCGTGATCGACGTCGCGGCGCCCTCGGCGCTGCTGGCGATGTCGGGTGCCGAACTGGTGCTGATCGCGGTGCCGGTCGGCGCGTCCGAGCAGACCTTCAAGGCCATCCGCCACGGCATCAACGACCAGATGCTGGTGATGGATGTCGGCTCGACCAAGGGCGACGTCATCGAGGCCGCGCGGC
This sequence comes from Variovorax sp. P4_B11, assembly GCF_056402355.1. Classification (NCBI taxonomy): domain Bacteria; kingdom Pseudomonadati; phylum Pseudomonadota; class Betaproteobacteria; order Burkholderiales; family Comamonadaceae; genus Variovorax; species Variovorax sp. P4_B11. Next base: position 212,181 of record NZ_JBFUHO010000005.1, on the reverse strand, counting down.
GCGGCCTGCAGGACCAGATCGGCGCCTTCGTGCCCGCGCATCCGATCGCGGGCAAGGAAGTGGCGGGCGTGGAGCACGCCGACGCCGACCTCTACACCGGACGCCAGGTGGTGCTGACGCCGATCAAGGCCACCTTGCGCTCCAACGTCCAGCGGGCCTCGAAGGTCTGGACCGCGATCGGCGCCAAGGTGGTGACGATGACGCCGGAGGCCCATGACAGCGCCTTCGCGGCCGTCAGCCACCTGCCGCACCTGCTGGCTTTCGCCTTCATCAATGCCATGGCCGCGCACCCGCAGGGCGGGCGCTTCCTCGAACTGGCCGGCCCGGGCTTTCGCGATTTCACGCGCATCGCGGCCAGCGACCCGACCATGTGGCGCGACGTCCTGCTGGCCAACCGCGACCAGGTTCTGCTCCAGGCCCAGGGCTTCCGCGAGGCCCTGGCGCACCTCGAGGCGCTGGTGCGCACGGGCAACGCGCAAGCGCTCGAGGACGCGATCGCGGCCGCGAGCGGGGTTCGCTCGCAGTGGCAACCCGGCGTTGCCGCCTCTCCCGACTGACGATGTTCTCTACCCCCTTTCTCGACATACCGGCGCTTTCGAGTGCCGCCGGCACGGTTCGCCTGCCGGGCTCCAAGAGCATCTCCAACCGCGTGCTGCTGCTGGCGGCAATGGCCAGCGGCACGACGACCGTGCATGACCTGCTCGATTCCGACGACACGCGGGTCATGCTCGACGCGCTGGCCGCGCTCGGTTGCGTCATCGAGCGCGCGGGCGACATCCTTCGCATCGAAGGCCTCGGCGGCAAGCTGAAGACCCCCACGGCGTCCTTGTTCCTCGGCAATGCCGGTACTGCGATGCGGCCGCTGACCGCCGCCCTGGCCCTGCTGGGCGGCGAGTTCGCGCTGCGCGGCGTGCCGCGCATGCACGAACGGCCGATCGGCGACCTGGTCGATGCCCTGACCCAGCTCGGCTGCCGCGTCGACTACCTCGGCAACCCGGGCTACCCACCGCTGCAGATCCATCCGGTGGCGTTCGACGCGCTGCAACTCGACGCCCCGATCCGCGTGCGCGGCGACGTCTCGAGCCAGTTCCTGACAGCGCTGCTGCTGGCGCTGCCGCTGGCAGCACGGCGCAACATCGTGATCGAGGTCGTCGGCGAGCTGATCTCCAAGCCCTACATCGAGATCACGCTGAATCTCTTGGCGCGCTTCGGCATCGCGGTCGAACGCGAGGGCTGGCAGCGATTCACCATTCCAGCCGGCAGCCGGTACCGCTCGCCGGGCGACATCCACGTCGAAGCCGATGCCTCGTCGGCCAGCTACTTCATCGCGCTCGGGGCCATCGCCAAGGGCTCGGGCATCCGCATCGAAGGCGTCGGCGCCGATTCGATCCAGGGCGACATCCGCTTCATCGACGCCGCCCGGCAGATGGGCGCGCGCGTCGACAGCGGCGCCAACTGGCTGGCGATCGCACGCGGCGCCTGGCCGCTCAAGGCGATCGACATCGACGCCAACCACATTCCCGATGCCGCCATGACGCTGGCCGTGATGGCGCTCTATGCCGACGGCCCGAGCACGCTGCGCAACATCGCCAGCTGGCGCGTGAAGGAAACCGACCGCATCGACGCCATGGCCGCCGAGCTGCGCAAGCTCGGGGCCACGGTCGAGGACGGCCCGGACTTCATCCGCGTCCATCCGCTGGCGGCGGCCGGCTGGCGACCGGCCAGCATCAAGACCTACGACGACCACCGGGTGGCGATGTGCTTCTCGCTCGCGGCCTTCAATCCGGCCGGCGTCGAGGTGCGCATCCTCGAACCGCACTGCGTCGCCAAGACCTTCCCCGACTACTTCGAGACCCTGTTCTCGGTCGCCGAGGCTGCCGAAGTGCCGGTGATCTGCATCGACGGCCCGACCGCCTCCGGCAAGGGCACCCTGACCGTCGAAGTGGCTCGGCGGCTGGGCTACCACTACCTGGATTCGGGCACGCTCTACCGCGTGACCGGGCTGGCGATGCGACGCGCCGGGCTCGACGCCGAAGCCGGGCACGAGGCGCGGATCGCGGAACTCGCGAGTGCTCTGCCGGTCGCCTTCAGCGAGGGCAAGGTGCTGCTGGCCGGCGAGGACGTGAGCGAGGCCATCCGGACCGAGGCCGCCGGGATGGATGCCTCTCGGGTGTCGGCCCTGCCAGCAGTGCGTGCCGCCCTGCTGGCGCTGCAGCGCAGCTTCCGGCGCCTGCCCGGCCTGGTGGCCGACGGCCGCGACATGGGCACCGTGATCTTCCCGGACGCCGAGCTCAAGGTCTACCTCACGGCCAGCGCCGCCCACCGCGCCGAACGGCGCCATAAGCAGTTGATTTCAAAGGGAATTTCAACTACAATCGACAGTCTTCGCGCCGACCTGGAAGCGCGTGACCTCCGGGACGCGTCCCGCAGCGTCGCGCCGCTCAAGCCGGCGCCTGATGCCCGCCTCCTGGACAACTCGCACCAGACGATCGAGCAATCGGTCGTGCAAGTGCTTGCCTGGTGGCAGGAAGTACAGCCGTTCGAGTCCGCTTGAACGGTGTTTCGGTCCAGCAAAGCCCCCGCCGCGCGACAGCGCACCGGCCTGCTGGTTGTTCAACCTCAACCCGGGCCCCAAAGCCCAAACAACCACCGTCTCCAGATCCAAGCCAGTCGCAATAGTGCAACTGCAAACCCTGCGTGACGGAAGGAAAACCACATGTCTGAATCTTTTGCCGACCTATTCGAAGAATCCCTGAAGCGTTCGGAGATGCGCACCGGTGAGGTCATCACCGCCGAAGTCGTGCGTGTCGAACACAACCACGTCGTCGTCAACGCAGGCCTCAAGTCCGAAGCCTACGTGCCGATCGAAGAGTTCAAGAACGACAAGGGCGAGCTCGAAGTCCAGGCCGGCGATTTCGTTTCCGTGGCCATCGGCAGCGTCGAGAACGGCTACGGCGACACCATCCTCTCGCGCGACACCGCCAAGCGTCTGGCTTCGTGGCTCGCGCTCGAGAAGGCCCTCGAATCCGGCGACTTCGTCACCGGCACGACGAGCGGCAAGGTCAAGGGCGGCCTCACGGTGCTGGTCAACGGCATCCGCGCCTTCCTGCCGGGTTCGCTGATCGACACCCGTCCGATCAAGGACCTGACCCCGTACGAGAACAAGACCCTCGAATTCAAGGTCATCAAGCTCGACCGCAAGCGCAACAACGTGGTGCTCTCGCGCCGCGCCGTGGTCGAAGCCAGCATGGGCGAAGAACGCGCCAAGCTGATGGAAACCCTGAAGGAAGGCGCAGTCGTGCGCGGCGTCGTCAAGAACATCACCGAATACGGTGCGTTCGTCGACCTCGGCGGCATCGACGGTCTGCTGCACATCACCGACATGGCATGGCGCCGCGTTCGCCACCCGAGCGAAGTGGTCCAGGCCGGCCAGGAAATCACCGCCAAGATCCTCAAGTTCGACACCGAGAAGAACCGTGTCTCGCTGGGTCTGAAGCAAATGGGCGACGACCCGTGGATGGGCGTTTCGCGCCGCTACCCGCAATCGACCCGCCTGTTCGGCAAGGTCACGAACATCGCCGACTACGGCGCGTTCGTCGAACTCGAACCCGGCATCGAAGGCCTGGTGCACGTCTCCGAAATGGACTGGACCAACAAGAACATCGCGCCGAACAAGATCGTCTCGCTCGGCGACGAAGTCGAAGTCATGGTCCTCGAGATCGACGAAGACAAGCGCCGCATCAGCCTGGGCATGAAGCAGTGCAAGGCCAACCCGTGGCAGGAATTCGCGCAGAACACCAAGCGCGGCGACCGCGTCAAGGGCCCGATCAAGTCGATCACCGACTTCGGCGTGTTCGTGGGTCTGGCTGCCGGCATCGACGGCCTGGTTCACCTCTCGGACCTCTCGTGGAACGAAACCGGCGAAACCGCCGTTCGCAATTACAAGAAGGGCCAGGAAGTCGAAGCGATCGTGCTGGCCGTCGACGTCGACCGCGAACGCATCTCGCTGGGCATCAAGCAGCTCGACAGCGATCCGTTCACGACCTTCACCACCGTGAACGACAAGGGCCAGATCGTGACCGGCAAGGTCAAGACGGTCGACGCCCGCGGTGCCGAGATCGATCTCGGTGAAGACATCATCGGCTACCTGCGCGCCAGCGAAATCTCCCGCGACCGCGTGGAAGATGCACGCAACGTGCTCAAGGAAGGCGACGAAGTCACGGCCGTGGTGGTCAATGTGGATCGCAAGACCCGCAACATCCAGCTGTCGATCAAGCAGAAGGACATGGTCGACGAGCAAGGCGCCATGGCCAGCCTGAGCCAGCAATCGGCACGCGAGAACGCGGGCACGACCAGCCTGGGCGCCCTGCTGCGCGCCAAGCTGGACAACTCGGACAAGTAATCCGGGTCCCGGGGACAGGGTCGGCGCCGGGCGCCACCCTGTCTTTTTTTTCGTCTACTCTTTCTCTTGCCATGACCCGCTCCGATCTCGTCGAAGAACTCGCGGCCCGATTTGCGCAACTGACGCACCGCGATGCCGAATACGCCGTCAAGACCATTCTTGACGCGATGAGCGACGCACTGGTGCGTGGCCACCGGATCGAGATCCGCGGCTTCGGCAGCTTCACGGTGAACCGGCGCCCGCCTCGCATCGGACGCAACCCGCGTTCCGGCGAGAGCGTGCAGATTCCCGAGAAACGCGTGCCCCACTTCAAGCCGGGCAAGGCCCTGCGCGAAGCGGTGGATGCGAAAACCGCGCTGCTCGACGCCGAGAAGCACAAGCGCGGCTGACACGCCGGCCCCGGCATAGAATTCCCCGGCCATCGGGGACCCGCATGAAATATCTCCTGTGGCTGCTCAAGGCAGCCATTTTTTTTACCCTCTTCGCCTTCGCGCTGAACAACCAGCACGACGCCACCGTCTACTTCTTCTTCGGCACCTCGTGGCGCGCGCCCCTGGTACTGGTGGTGCTGGCCGCCTTCACCGGCGGCCTGGTCGTGGGCGCGCTCGGCATGCTGCCGGGCTGGTGGAAACACCGCAGCGCCGCAGCGCAGGTTCCGGGCGCGCAAGGTGCACCGGGTGCGCCGCCGGCGCCTTCGTCCGCCGCCGCCACGCCCACGCCCGCAGCCCCCGCCGACCTGCCCGCCGTACGCCAACATGGACTTTGACTTCAGCTGGCTGCTGCTCGGCCTGCCGATCGCCTTCGTGCTCGGCTGGCTGGCTTCGCGCTTCGACCTCCGGCAGCTCCGGATCGAGAACCGCCAAGCCCCGAAAGCCTACTTTCGCGGCCTGAACTTCCTGCTCAACGAGCAGCAGGACCAGGCCATCGACGCCTTCATCGAGGCGGTTCAGAACGACCCCGACACGCAGGAACTGCACTTCGCGCTCGGCAACCTGTTCCGGCGCCGCGGCGAATACCAGCGCGCGGTGCGCGTGCACGAGCACCTGCTGGGTCGCGGCGACCTGAGCCGCGCCGACCGCGACCGCGCGCAGCACGCGCTGGCGCAGGACTTTCTGCGCGCCGGCCTGCTCGACCGCGCCGAAGCGGCGCTGCAGAAGCTGGAAGGCACGCGCTACGAGAACGAGGCCCGGCTGTCGCTGCTGGCCATCTACGAACGCTCGCGCGAATGGGCGCAGGCCGAGGATGTGGCGCAGAAGCTCGATGAATCCGACCAGGCGAGCTACAGCACCCGGCGGGCGCACCACCTGTGCGAACAGGCCGCCGAGCGCGTCGCCGCCGGCGACCCGGGCGCCGCGGCGAGGCTGCTGCAGCAGGCGATTGCGCTGGCACCGGAGGCCCCGCGACCGGCGATCGACAGCGCCACGCTGCACCTGCGCAGCGGCGATGCGGTGGCCGCCTTCGACACGCTGGCGGCACTGAGCGAAACCGCGCCGTTGGCGCTGCCCCTGTATGCGGCGGCGCTGCAGCAAGCTGCGGTCGCTTCGCAGCGCTCGGGGGAGGCCCTCGCCCTGCTGCAGCGCCGCTATGTGGCCTCGCCCTCGATCGATGTGCTGGAGGCGATCATCGCCCTCGGCGGCACGCCGGCGTTGCCGGACGATGCGCCCTCCGATGCCGCGATCGCGCCGGAACCCCGCGACGGCTACATCGCCCACCTGGCGCACCATCCCTCGCTGGTCGCGGCCTCGCGCTGGCTCGCCGGCGAACGCTTCGAGCACGAGGAGTTCCACCCGCAGGTACAGCGCTCGCTCGACCAGGCCACCCGGCCGCTGATGCGCTACCGCTGCGCGGCCTGCGGCTTCGAGGCCCATCAGTACTTCTGGCATTGCCCGGGCTGCCAGGCCTGGGACAGCTACCCGCCGCGACGCGTCGAGGAACTCTAAAGAACAAGGCCCCCACGCTCCCCCACTGCGTGTGGGTCGCTGCCCCCCGAGGGGGCCGCAGGCCGCCTTGGGGCGGCCCGGCGCCGGCCTGGCCCCCACGCTCCCCCACTGCGTCTGGGTCGCTGCCCCCCGAGGGGGAAGCAGCAGGCCGCCCGTCCGTGCGAAGCGCGGACTTCGCCGCTATCATGTTCCGCGCCGGGCGCACTCGGCGCACGGTGGAGCGTTTCGGCGCTTCTCACACCATGTCAGGGAGAGAAGAAATGATGAAAAAGATCGTGGCCATCACGGCCATGCTGTTCGCGGTCGCCTCCTGGGCGGCCGTCGATGTCAACAAGGCCACCAGCGCCGAACTCGATGGCGTCAAGGGCGTGGGCCCCGCGTTGTCCAAGCGCATCACCGAGGCACGCAAGGAAGCGCCGTTCAAGGACTGGCCGGACTTCATGACCCGGGTCAAGGGCGTGAAGGAGAAGGCGGCGGCCAAGCTGTCGGCCGAGGGCCTGACGGTGAACGGCCAGGCTTTCGGTGCAGCGCCGGCGCCGGCGCAGGTTGCCACGAGCGAGGTCAAGGCCGAGCCGAAGAAGGCCGCCACCGGAGCAGCCAAGGCGGCTTCCAAGCCGTGATCGCACGCACGGCGCACGCGCGCCGTTGCTGATCCAAAGCCGCCCCCGGGCGGCTTTTTCATTGCCGCGTTCCTCCGGCGCGGCGCCGCCGATGGCAGGGAAATGCCCGAGCGATGGCCCGATATTTGCACGTATGCTGCCGATCGCCTTTTTCAATTTCGCACGTTCTGGAGAGTCCATGAATCACAAGTTCGGCATTGCACTCGCGGGCCTCACCCTCGGCGCTGCAGCGTTCGCCCAGACCAAGTGGGACCTGCCCACGGCCTACCCTGCCACCAACTTCCACACCGAGAACATCACGCAGTTCGCGAGCGACGTCGACAAGGCCAGTGCAGGCAAGTTCAAGATCACGGTGCATCCGAACGCAGCCCTGTTCAAGGCCCCCGAGATCAAGCGCGCGGTGCAGGGCGGCCAGGCGCAGATGGGCGAGATCCTGCTGGTCAACTACCAGAACGAATGGCAGATGTTCGGTGCCGACGGCATCCCGTTCCTGGCCGACAGCTACGACGCCGCGTGGAAGCTCTACCAGGCACAGAAGCCGGTGCTCGAGAAGAAGCTGGCCGAGCAGGGCATCATGCTGCTCTACGCCGTCGCCTGGCCGCCCCAGGGCATCTTCGTCAAGAAGGAGATCGCGTCGGCCACAGACCTGAAAGGCGTCAAGTGGCGTGCCTACAGCCCCGCGACGGCGCGCATCGGCGAACTGGTCGGCGCCCAGCCGGTCACGGTGCAGCAGGCCGAGCTGTCGCAGGCCATGGCCACCGGCGTGATCGAGTCCTACATGTCCTCCGGCTCGACCGGCTACGACACCAAGACCTACGAGTACATCAAGAACTTCTACGACACGCAGGCCTGGCTGCCGAAGAACGCCGTGCTGGTCAACAAGAAGGCCTTCGAGGAGTTGGACAAGCCGTCGCAGAATGCGCTGCTGAAGGCGGGTGCCGAGGCCGAGAAGCGCGGCTGGGAGCTGTCGAAGAAGAAGAACCTCGAGTACCTCGAACTGCTGAAGAAGAACGGCATGACCATCCATGCGCCATCGGCCCAGCTCAAGTCCGACATGAAGAAGGTCGGCGACACGATGATCAAGGAATGGCTCGAGAAGGCCGGGCCCGAAGGCCAGGGCGTGGTCGACGCCTTCAAGAAGATGTAGGGCGAACGACCGGCTCCCATGCGCAAGACACTCGACTTTCTCTATGAGAGCGCCGCCGCCCTGGCGGCGCTTTTCATGGTCGGCCTGCTGGTGATGGTGCTGCTGTCGATCATCGGCCGGCAGCTGCAGTTCAACATCCCGGGCATCGACGCCTATGCCGGCTACCTCATGGCGGGCAGCGGCTTTCTGGCGCTGGCCCACACGCTCAAGCGCGGCGAGCATATCCGCGTCTCGCTGATCGTCTCCCGATTGGGGCCAACCGGACGCCGCTGGCTGGAACGCTGGGCCTGTGGCGCCGCGGCCATGCTGGCGGCACTGTTCGCCTTCTACAGCGTGCGGCTGGCCTGGCAATCGCACGGCTACAACGACATCTCCACCGGCAACGACGCGACGCCCCTGTGGCTGCCGCAGCTGGGCATGGCCATCGGTGCCGTGGTGTTCGCGATCGCCACCGTCGACGAGTTCTTCGTCGAATGGAACGGACGCCCGCTGCAGATGAACGCCGAGGCGCTGCGCCATGAGTGACGTCGCGGTTGCCGGCCTGCTGATCCTCGCGCTGTTCCTGATCCTCGGCAGCGGGGTCTGGATCGGCCTCACGCTCTCGGGCGTCGCCTGGATCGGCATGCAGTTGTTCTCCGCCCGTCCGGCCGGCGACGCGATGGCCGTGACGATCTGGGGCTCGGCCTCCGGCTGGACGCTGACCGCGCTGCCGCTGTTCTTGTGGATGGGCGAGATACTGTTCCGCACGAAGCTCTCGCAAGACATGTTCAAGGGCCTGGCGCCGTGGATGCAGAGCCTGCCCGGGCGCCTGCTGCACACCAACGTGGCGGGCTGCGCCGTGTTCGCCGCCGTCTCGGGCTCGAGTGCCGCCACCTGCGCGACGATCGGCAAGATGACGCTGCCCGAGCTCAAGCGGCGAGGCTATCCCGACGACATGGTGATCGGCACGCTGGCCGGCGCCGGCACGCTGGGCCTGCTGATCCCGCCCTCGATCATCATGATCGTCTACGGCGTCAGCGCCGACGTCTCGATCGCCCGGCTCTTCATCGCGGGCGTGGTACCGGGCATCATGCTGGCCGTGCTGTTCTCGGGCTACATCGCCGTCTGGGCCCTGCTGCATCCGGACCGGGTGCCGCCGGCCGATCCGCCGATGCCCTTCGGCGCCAAGCTGCGGGCGTCGCTGAGCCTGATCCCGGTCGCGCTGCTGATCCTCTCGGTGCTCGGCTCGATCTACGCCGGCATTGCGACCGCCACCGAGGCCGCCGCGGTGGGCGTGGTCGGCGCGCTGGTCATCTCGGCCCTGCAGGGGTCGCTGAACTGGAGCACCTTCAAGGAGTCGCTGCTGGGCGCGACGCGGCTGTATTGCATGATGGCGCTGATCCTCGCGGGAGCCGCCTTCCTCACGCTGGCGATGGGCTACATCGGGCTGCCGCGGCATCTGGCCGAGTGGATCGGCTCGCTCGGGCTGTCGAAGTTCCAGCTGATCGTGATGCTGGCCTTGTTCTACATCGTGCTCGGCTGCTTCCTGGACGGCATCTCGATGGTGGTGCTGACGATGGGCGTGATCATGCCGACCGTGACGGCCGCGGGAATCGACCCGGTGTGGTTCGGCATCTTCATCGTGCTGGTGGTGGAGATGGCGCAGATCACGCCGCCGGTGGGCTTCAACCTGTTCGTGCTGCAGGGCATGACGGGCCGCGACCTGCTCTACATCGCCCGCGTCACCTTGCCGATGTTCTTCCTGATGGTGGCGGCGGTGCTGATCATCTACGTCGCGCCGCAACTCGTCACCTGGTTGCCGCAGCAGATGGCGCCGTGAGAGCATCGCGCCTCTCATGCCTCTTCACGTCATCGCCATCTGTGCCGGCGCCTCCATCGGCGCCCTGAGCCGCTGGGGCCTCGGGCTCTGGCTGTCGACCCCCGGTTCGCTGCCATGGGGAACCGTGGCCGCGAACCTGGTCGGCGGCTACCTGATCGGGATCGCGGTCGCCACCTTCCAGTCCATGCCGCAACTCGATCCGGTCTGGCGCCTCGCGCTCATCACCGGCTTCCTCGGCGGACTCACGACCTTCTCGAGTTTCTCGGCCGAAGTCGTCGCCATGCTGATGCAGGGACGCATCGTGCTCGCACTGGGCACCGCCACGCTGCACGTGGCGGGCTCCCTGGCCCTCACCTGGCTGGGCATCCGGACGGTCCGGCAATTCATGGCCTGAACGAGGGAATTGCCGCAGGGGCGGTCGATAGAATCGATCGCAATGCCCCTTGTCCTCCTCGTTGCACTCCCCTTCGTCGCCAGCGTGCTCGCCGCATTGCTGCCATCGAACGCGCGCAACCGGGAGTCGACGCTGGCGGGGCTGGTCGCGCTGGGCTGCGCGGTGCAGGCCGCCTGGTTCTTTCCGGACCTTGCCAACGGCAACGTGATCCGCCAGCGGGTCGAGTGGCTGCCCGTGCTCGGACTCGACCTGAGCTTCCGCATGGACGGCTTCGCCTGGCTCTTCTGCATGCTGGTGCTGGGCATCGGCGCGCTGGTGGTGCTGTATGCGCGCTACTACATGTCGGCCTCGGACCCGGTGCCGCGCTTCTTCTCGTTCTTCCTCGCCTTCATGGGCGCGATGATGGGCGTGGTGCTGTCGGGCAACCTGATCCAGATGGTGATGTTCTGGGAGCTCACCAGCCTGTTCTCGTTCCTGTTGATCGGCTACTGGCACCATCGGCGCGACGCGCGGCGCGGTGCCAGCATGGCGCTCACGGTCACGGCCGCGGGCGGGCTGTGCCTGCTGGCCGGCGTGCTGATCCTCGGCCGCATCGTCGGCAGCTACGACCTCGACATGGTGCTGGCCTCGGGCGACCTGGTCCGCGCCAACCCGCTCTATCCCGTGGTGCTGGTGCTGGTGCTGCTGGGCGCCTTTACCAAGAGCGCGCAGTTCCCGTTCCACTTCTGGCTGCCGCGGGCGATGGCGGCGCCGACACCGGTGTCGGCCTACCTGCATTCGGCCACGATGGTGAAGCTCGGCGTGTTCCTCATGGCCCGCCTGTGGCCGGTGCTCTCGGGCACCGAGCCATGGTTCTGGCTGGTCGGCGGCGCCGGCGCGATCACGCTGCTGCTCGGCGGCTACGTGGCGATGTTCCAGCGCGACCTGAAGGCGCTGCTGGCCTATTCGACGATCTCGCATCTCGGCCTCGTCACGCTGCTGCTCGGGCTCAACAGCCCGCTCGCGGCGGTCGCGGCGGTGTTCCACATCATGAACCACGCGACCTTCAAGGCCTCGCTGTTCATGGCCGCCGGCATCATCGACCACGAGAGCGGCACCCGCGACATCAGCAAGCTCAGCGGGCTGCTGAAGCTGATGCCGATCACCGGCACGCTGGCGATCATCGCCAGTGCCTCGATGGCCGGCGTGCCGCTGCTCAACGGCTTCCTGTCGAAGGAGATGTTCTTCGCCGAGACCGTCTTCATCCAGTCGAACCGCTGGGTCGACCTCGGCCTGCCGATCATCGCCACCCTGGCCGGCACCTTCAGCGTGGCCTATTCGGCGCGCTTCGTGTTCGACGTCTTCTTCGGCCCGCCCTGCGGCGCCGACCTCCCGAAGACACCGCACGAGCCGCCGCGCTGGATGCGCGTGCCTGTCGAGCTGCTGGTGCTGGTCTGCCTGGTGGTCGGCGTGGCGCCGGCCTGGTCGGTGGGCGCCTTCCTGGCCGCGGCGGCGGCGCCGGTGGTCGGCGGCGAACTGCCCGCCTACAGCCTGGCGCTGTGGCACGGCTTCAACCTGCCGCTCATGATGAGCTTCATCGCGCTGGCCGGCGGCGCATTGCTCTACCTGCTGCAGCGGCGCGGCCGCGCGCTCGGCGTGCTCTCGACGACGCCGCTGCTGCATCGCCTCGACGGCCAGCGCGTCTTCGAGAACGCGATGGCACGGCTCAGCGAGATCGGCCGACGCAGCCGGCGGCTGCTCGGTACGCGCCGGCTGCAGACGCAGCTGCTGCTGCTGGTCGCGGTCGCCGTCGCCGGTGCCGGTGCGGCTCTCTGGGTCACGCCGGTCGCGCGCGGCACGCGAGCGCCGCTGCCCTTCTCGCCGATGTTCGCGATGACCTGGCTGATCGGCGCCACCTGCGCGGTCAGTGCGGCCTGGCAGGCCAAGTTCCACCGGCTGGCCTCGCTGATGCTGGCCTCGGGCGCAGGGCTGGTCTGCTGCATCACCTACATCTGGTTCTCGGCACCCGACCTGGCGCTCACGCAGCTGGTGGTCGAGACCGTCACCACGGTGCTGATCCTGCTTGGACTGCGCTGGCTGCCGATGCGCACCGCCCAGCAGGAACCGGTGCGCGGCTGGCTGCGGACCTGGGGCCGGCGCGGCCGCGACGTCGCGATCGCGATCGCGGCCGGCACCGGCATGTCGGCCATCGCCTGGAGCGTCATGACGCGGCCGTTCCCGCTCAGCATCTCGCCCTTCTTCCTCGACAACGCGCTGTCCGAGGGCGGCGGCAGCAACGTGGTCAACGTGATGCTGGTCGACTTCCGCGGCTTCGACACCTTCGGCGAGATCACCGTGCTGGGCGTGGTCGCGCTGACCGTCTACGCGCTGCTGCGCCGCTTTCGTCCGGCGCCCGAATCGATGGCGCTGCCGATCCAGCAACGGCTGCAGCCCGACGACGGCAGCAGCGACCTGCTGAATCCGCGCCGCGCCAAGGACACCGCGGTCGGCTACCTGATGGTGCCGGCCGTGCTGGTGCGGCTGCTGCTGCCGCTGTCGGTGCTGGTCTCGGTCTACTTCTTCATGCGCGGCCACAACCAGCCGGGCGGCGGCTTCGTCGCCGGGCTCGTGATGTCGGTGGCGCTGTTGCTGCAGTTCATCGTCTCGGGCACCGAATGGGTCGAGGAGCACCTGCGGATCTATCCGCGGCGCTGGATCGCGGCCGGCCTGCTGCTGGCGCTGGCGACCGGCGGCGGCGCGGTGGCACTGGGCTACCCCTTCCTCACCACCCACACCGCGCACCTGCACCTGCCGCTGCTGGGCGAGGTGCACGTGCCGAGCGCGCTGTTCTTCGACATGGGCGTGTTCTCGCTGGTGCTCGGAGCGACCATGCTGATCCTGACCGCCCTCGCCCACCAATCAATCCGCAGCCATCGCTGGGTCGACGAACAGGAAGAGAAGGAAGCCGCGCGCGCCGCGGCCGAAGCGGAGGCCGCCGCCTGATGGAAATCGTGCTCGCCATCGCCATCGGCATCCTGGCCGGCTCGGGTGTCTACCTGCTGCTGCGCCCGCGCACCTTCCAGGTCATCATGGGCCTGACCCTGATCTCCTATGCGGTCAATCTCTTCATCTTCAGCATGGGCCGACTCAAGGTCGACAGCGAACCGGTGCTGACGCCGGGTGTGCGTGCCACGCTTGCCAACACCGCCGACCCCATGCCGCAGGCGCTGGTACTGACCGCCATCGTGATCGGCTTCGCGATGACCGCGCTGTTCCTGGTGGTGCTGCTGGCTTCGCGCGGCCTGACCGGCACCGACCACGTGGACGGCAAGGAACGCCGGGAGTCGCAGGAATGACGGAGTTCCCGGCCCTCCTCGACCGGCTGCTCGAGTTCAGCATGCCGCACCTGATCGCTGTGCCGATCCTGGTGCCAATGCTGACCGCCGCCCTGATGCTGCTGCTCGGCGAGGAACACCGCCGCAGCAAGTCGGCGCTCAGCGTGGTCTCGGGGCTGGTCGGCCTGCTGACCGCGCTGGCGCTGCTGCGCTGGGTCAATGCAGCCGATACCGGCGGCGGCCCCGGCTCGATCGGCGTCTACCTGCCCGGCAACTGGCGCGCGCCCTTCGGCATCGTGCTGGTGGCCGACCGGTTGTCGACCCTGATGGTCGCGCTGACCGGTGTCGTCGCCTTCGCCGCCTCGATCTACTCGACCTCGCGTTGGGACCGTGCGGGCGTGCATTTCCATCCGCTGCTGCAGCTGCAGCTGATGGGGCTCAACGGCGCCTTCCTGACCGGCGACCTGTTCAACCTGTTCGTCTTTTTCGAGGTGATGCTGGCCGCTTCCTACGGCCTGCTGCTGCACGGCTCGGGACGGCTGCGCGTGCAGGCCGGGCTGCACTACGTGGCGATCAACCTCGCGGCATCCTCGCTGTTCCTGATCGGCGCCTCGCTGCTCTATGGCGTGACGGGCACGCTGAACATGGCCGACCTGGGCGTGCGCATCGCGCAGCTCGATCCGGCCGACCGCGGCCTGGTGCATGCGGCGGCGGCCATCCTCGCGACCGCCTTCTTCGCCAAGGCCGGCGCCTGGCCGCTCAATTTCTGGCTGGTGCCGGCCTACAGCGCCGCGGTATCGCCGGTCGGCGCGGTTTTCTCCCTGCTGACCAAGCTGGGCATCTACACGATCCTGCGGCTCTGGAGCCTGCTGTTCGCGCCCGACACCGGCGCCTCGGCCCAGTTCGGCCAGGGTGTGCTGATCACGACCGGGCTGGCGACGCTGTTCGTCGGCGCCTTGGGCATCGTCGGCACCCAGCGGCTGTCGAATCTCGCCGGCTTCAGCGTGCTGGTCTCGGCCGGGACGCTGCTGGCGGCGATCGGCTTCGGCCAGCCGGCGGTGTGGGCCGGCGCCCTCTACTACCTGCTGAGCTCGACCCTGGCGGCGGCCGCCTTCTTCATGCTGATCGACATGGTCGAGCGCTGGCGCAACGCCGGCGCGAGCATCGCGCCGCACGAGGCGGCGGGCGACGCGCCTTTCCTGTCCAAGGACCTGCGCCGGCTCGACGACGTCAACCTCGACGACGACGCCCAGGCGCTCTACGGCCGCGCCATTCCGGCCGGTGTCGCCTTCCTCGGGCTCAGCTTCGTCTGCTGCACGCTGCTGCTGGCGGGCATGCCCCCGCTGTCGGGCTTCGTCGGCAAGTTCGCGATGCTGTCGGGCCTGCTCGGCGGCGCGCGCGTGTCGGCGGCGGCCTGGGTCTTCCTCGGGCTGCTGATGGTCTCCGGCTTCTTCTCGCTGCTGGCGCTGGGCCGGACCGGCATCCGGCATTTCTGGACCCAGGCCCATGCCACCCTGCCGGCGCTGCCCGCGCTCGAGGTGCTGCCGGTCGCCGCGCTGCTGGCGGCCTGCATGGCGCTGACGATCGAAGGGGGGACGGTGATGCATCATGCGGCCGTGACCGCCGACGGCCTGTTCTCGCCGACCGCCTACCGCCAGGCGGTGCTGGGTGCGACGCAGGTGCCGAACCCGGTCGCCGCGCCGAAGGCTGCGAAATGATCAGGCGCTGGCTGCCCTCGCCGGCGCTGTCGATGGCGCTGTTCGTCGTCTGGCTGCTGCTGAACCAGTCGCTGGACGCGGCCACCCTGCTGCTGGCGGCCATCCTCGCGATCGCGGTGCCGGTGCTGACGCAGTCGCTGCGCCCGGCCCGGGCTCGGATGCGCCGGCCTGCGGTGGCGCTGCGGCTCTCGGGCGTGGTCGCCTTCGACCTGGTCCATTCGGCGCTGACGGTGGCGCGCCTGCTGCTGACGTGCCGCAACGACCAGATGTCGCCGCGCTTCGTGCGCGTTCCGCTCGAGCTGCGCGATCCGAATGCGCTGGCGGTGCTGGCGATGATCATCTGCCTGACGCCCGGCACCGCCTGGGCCGAGATCGCGCTCGACCGCTCGACCTTGCTGATCCACGTGTTCGACACCGACGACGTCGCGGCCTTCATCGCCATGGTGAAGTCGCGCTATGAGGTCCCGCTGATGGAGATCTTCGAATCATGACGCCCGCGCTCCTCTGGGCGCTCAAGCTTGCGCTGCTGCTGCTGGCGGTGGCGATGCTGTGCGCGCTCTACCGCCTGCTGATCGGGCCCACCGCGCAGGACCGCGTGATGGCGCTCGACTGCCTCTACATCAACGGCATGCTGATGATGCTGGTACTGGGCATCGTCTACGCGAGCAACGTCTACTTCGAGGCGGCGATGCTGATCGCGCTGTTCGGCTTCGTCAGCTCGACCGCGATTGCCAAGTTTCTGCTGCGCGGGGAGGTGATCGAGTGAATGAAGCGCTGCCGCTGTGGGCTGAAGTGCTGACAGCCGTCTTCGCGGTGGTCGGCGCGGCGTTCGCCGCCATCGGCTCGTTCGGCCTGGTGCGCATCCCGACCTTCTTCCGCCGCATCCACACGCCCACGCTGGGCGCGACGCTCGGCGTCTGGTGCATGACGCTGGCCACCATCATCTATTTCTCGGTGCAGGGGCGCAGCCTGTTCCTGCACGCGGTGCTGATCGCCCTTTTCGTCGCCCTCACGGCGCCGGTCACGACGATCTTCCTGATGCGTGCGGCGCTGTTCCGCGAACGGCAGAAACAAAGCGACGTCCCGCCGCCGGGCTAGGACCACCTGCCGATGCTGTCCGAACTGCTCCAGCAATACGGCTACATCGTGGTCTTCGTGGCCGGCCTCTTCGAGGGCGAGACGATCCTGATGCTGGGCGCCTTCGCGGTGCACCAGGGCTACCTGTCACTCGGGCCGTTGATCGCCTGCGGCGCGGCAGCCGCGTTCGTGACCGACCAGGTCTACTTCCACCTGAGCCGGCGCAAGGGCGCCGAGCTGCTGGCGAAGCGCCCCAAGCTGCGAGCCCACGTCGAGCGGGTCAACGGCTTCGTCGGCCGGCATCCGGTGGCGACGATCTTCCTCATGCGATTCGCCTGGGGCCTGCGCATCGCATTGCCCGCCACGCTCGGCATGGGTCCGATGCGGACCCCGGTCTATGCCGCGCTCGACGCCGTGGCCGCGGTCCTGTGGGCGGCTGTCATCACCTTGTTCGGCCTCAAGCTCACGGGCTGGGTGCATGCCTGGGTCGGCCACCTGAAGCCTTACGAGCACCCGCTGATCCTTGCCGCGCTGCTGATCACGCTGGCGATGGCGCTCTGGCGCCAATGGCATGCGCGCCGCTGAAGGCGCCGCCAACGCATCAGGGGGTTCTACTCCTTGATTTCGAGGGCGCGGTTGACCCGTAGCGCGGCCAGCGTGCAGAGCGCGCCGGAAAGCAGGTAGACGCTGACATAGCCGAGGCCGAAGTTGGCCGACAGGCCCAGTGCCACCAGCGGCGCGAAGGCAGCGCCGATCAGCCAGGCCAGGTCGGCCGTGAGCGCGGCACCGGTGTAGCGGTACCTCGACTCGAAGTTGGCCGTCACCGCCCCGGCCGCCTGGCCATAGGAGAGGCCCAGGATCACGAAGCCGACCAGGATGAAGACGTCCTGGCCGAGCTTGCCGCCGTCCAGCAGCGTCGGCGCGAAGCCGCTGAACACTGCGATCGCCACGGCCAGGCTGCCCAGGGTGTTGCGCCGGCCGATGCGGTCGGCGATCACGCCCGAAACCACGATGCCGCAGGCGCCGAGCACCGCGCCGATCATCTGGATGACCAGGAATTCGCTTACCGACTGGCTCGAGTACAAGGTGATCCAGGACAACGGGAACACGGTGATCAGGTGGAACAACGCATAGCTCGCCAGCGCGGCGAAGGCGCCGATGACCAGGTTGTAGCCCTGCGAGCGCGTGATCTCGACGACACTGGCCGGCTCCAGTTCACGTTGCTCGAGCAGGCGGTCGTACTCGTTGGTGGCGACCAGGCGCAGGCGGGCGAACAGCGCCACGACATTGATCGCAAACGCCACGTAAAAGGTGTAACGCCATCCCCAGTCGAGGAAGTCCTCGATCGAGAGGCTGGAATACAGGTACGCGAACAGAGCGCTGGCGACGAAGAAGCCTACCGGCGCACCCAGCTGGCCCAGCATGGCGTACCAGCCGCGGCGGTTCTCGGGCGCGTTGAGCGCCAGCAGCGAGGGCAGGCCGTCCCAGGAGCCGCCGAGCGCGATGCCCTGGCCGACCCGAAGGATGGACAGCAGGACGATCGAGGCGAAGCCCATGCTGGCATAGCCCGGCAGGAAGGCGATGCCGGCGGTCGAGATGCCGAGCATGAACAAGGCGGCGGTGAGCTTGGCCTCGCGGCCGAAACGGCGCTGGATCGCCATCGAGGCCACGGTGCCGAAGGGCCGTGCGATGAAGGCGAAGGAGAAGATCACGAAGGCGTAGAGCGTGCCCTCGAGGCGGTTTTCCATCGGGAAGAAGACCGCCGGGAACACCAGCACCGAGGCGATGCCGTAGACGAAGAAGTCGAAATACTCGGAGGCGCGGCCGATGATCACGCCGACCGCGATCTCGCCGGGAGCGATCGGCGAATGGTCCGAGGCGGCGTCGGGGCTGTCGTGCTGGGTGTCGTGCAGCGGCGAGGAGCCGCTGGGAGGACGGATGCTGGACGTCGTCATTTCTGCTTGGGGGTCGTGTTCAACTGGATACTCCGAGGGTCTCACCGAATCGAGATTGCCGCCATAGGACAAAACGTCCAATATCCCGCAGTCGCCAAACGAAGTAGATTGTGGTCCCTTTTGCGCACCCACCGCTCATTTCCCGGCATGCCACCCCTCAAGAACTTTCGCGGACTGCTCCTGCTCCCGCTCGCCCTGTTGGCGGGCTGCGACATGGTGCTGTTGAACGCATCGGGCGACATCGCCCGCCAGCAAGGCCAGCTGATCGTCGTCTCCACGGTCCTGATGCTGCTGATCATCGTGCCGGTGATCGCCCTCACCATCTATTTCGCCTGGCGCTACCGGCAAACGAACAAGGAGGCGAACTATTCGCCCGACTGGGACCACTCCACCGAACTGGAACTGGCCATCTGGGGCGCCCCGCTGCTGATCATCATCGCCCTCGGCGCCATCACCTGGATCAGCACCCACACGCTGGACCCCTACCGCCCGCTGCGCCGCATCGAAGCCGGCCGCCCGGTCCCGACCGAAGCCAAGCCGCTGACGGTCGAAGTCGTCGCGCTCGACTGGAAATGGCTCTTCATCTACCCCGAGCAGGGCATCGCCACGGTGAACGAACTGGCGGCCCCGGTGGACCGGCCGATCGTCTTCAAGATCACCGCCTCCTCGGTGATGAACTCCTTCTTCATCCCGGCGCTGGCCGGCCAGATCTACGCCATGCCGGGCATGGAGACCAAGCTCAATGCGGTGATCAACAAGCCGGGTGACTTCGAGGGTTTCTCGGCCAACTACAGCGGCGCCGGCTTCTCCGGCATGCGCTTCCGCTTCCACGGCGTGAGCGAGCCCGACTTCGAGGCCTGGGTCCAGAAGGCCAGGACGGCCGGCGGCGAGCTGAGCCGCGCCGCCTACCTCGAACTCGAGCGCCCGAGCGAACGCGATCCGGTGCGCCGCTTCGCCGCGGTCGCGCCCGACCTCTACGACGCCATCGTCAACCGCTGCGTCGACCGCAACAAGATGTGCATGGACCAGATGATGGCCATCGACGCGGACGGCGGACTCGGCAAGGTCGGCGCCTACAACGTCTCGCCGCGGCCCTGGCAGCCCGAGGCCAGCATTCCGCCCCGCACTTACGTCGCGGCCATGTGCAGCGTCAACGATCCCGCCGGACTTTCGCTTCCGCTTTCCACCGCTCGCATCCGCGAAGAATAACGATGCTCGACCATCCTGATCTGACGAAGCTCATCTTCGGCCGCCTCTCCTGGGAGGCCATCCCCTTTCACGAACCGATCCTGCTGGCGACCTTCATCGCGGTCGTCCTCGGCGGCGTCGCGATCGTCGGCGCGATCACCTATTTCCGCGTCTGGGGCACGCTGTGGCGCGACTGGATCACCAGCATCGACCACAAGAAGATCGGCATCATGTACATCATCCTCGGGCTGGTGATGCTGCTGCGCGGCTTCTCCGACGCGATCATGATGCGGGCCCAGCAGGCCTTCGCCTTCGGCGACAACGCCGGCTTCCTGCCGCCGCACCACTATGACCAGATCTTCACGGCCCACGGCGTGATCATGATCTTCTTCGTCGCGATGCCGCTGGTCACGGGCCTCATGAACTTCGTCGTGCCGCTGCAGATCGGCGCCCGCGACGTCGCCTTCCCGTTCCTGAACAACTTCAGCTTCTGGATGACCACCTTCGGCGCCGGGCTGGTGATGGCCTCGCTGTTCGTCGGCGAGTTCGCGCGCACCGGATGGCTCGCCTACCCGCCGCTGTCGGGGCTGGAGTTCAGTCCCGACGTCGGGGTCGACTACTACATCTGGTCCTTGCAGATCGCGGGGGTCGGCACCTTGCTCTCGGGCATCAACCTGATCGCGACCATCGTCAAGATGCGCGCCCCGGGCATGACGCTGATGAAGATGCCGGTGTTCACCTGGACCGCGCTCTGCACCAACATCCTGATCGTCGCCGCCTTCCCGGTGCTGACCGCCGTGCTGGCCCTGCTGTCGCTCGACCGCTACGTCGGCACCAACTTCTTCACGAACGACTTCGGCGGCAACGCCATGATGTACGTGAACCTGATCTGGATCTGGGGCCACCCCGAGGTCTACATCCTGGTGCTGCCGGTGTTCGGCGTGTTCTCCGAGGTCGTCGCGACCTTCAGCGGCAAGCGCCTGTTCGGCTACGCCTCGATGGTCTACGCCACGCTGGTGATCACGATCCTCTCGTACCTCGTGTGGCTGCACCACTTCTTCACGATGGGTTCGGGCGCCAGCGTGAACTCCTTCTTCGGCATCACGACGATGATCATCTCGATCCCGACCGGGGCGAAGATCTTCAACTGGCTGTTCACGATGTACAAGGGCCGCATCCGCTTCGAGCTGCCCATGATGTGGACGATCGCCTTCATGATCACCTTCGTGATCGGCGGCATGACCGGTGTGCTGCTGGCGGTGCCGCCGGCCGACTTCGCGCTGCACAACAGCCTGTTCCTGATCGCGCACTTCCACAACGTGATCATCGGCGGTGTGCTGTTCGGCCTGATGGCCGGCATCACCTACTGGTACCCGAAGGCCTTCGGCTACAGGCTCGAGCCGTTCTGGGGCAAATGCTCGTTCTGGTTCTGGGTCATCGGCTTCTATTTCGCCTTCATGCCGCTCTACGTGCTGGGCCTGATGGGCGTGACCCGCCGCGTGAGCCACTTCGAGGATCCGACCTACCAGATCTGGTTCCAGATCGCGGCCTTCGGCGCCGTGCTGATCGCGCTCGGCATCGGCTCGTTCCTGATCCAGCTGGTGGTGAGCTACGTGCGCCGCGATTCGCTGCGCGACAAGACCGGCGACCCATGGAACGGCCGCACGCTCGAATGGTCGACCTCCTCGCCGCCGCCGGCCTACAACTTCGCCTTCACGCCGCGCGTGCAGGACAACGACGCCTGGACCTACATGAAGAAGCACGGCTACGTGCGGCCGCGCGAAGGCTTCATCCCGATCCACATGCCGAAGAACACCGGCGCCGGCTTCGTCATCGCTGCCCTGGCCGCGGCCTGCGGCTTCACGCTGATCTGGCAGATGTGGCTGCCGGCCGGCATCTGCTTCGCCGCGATGCTGATCGCCGTGATCGTCCATACCTTCAATTACAAGCGCGACTACCACGTCCCCACGGAGGAAGTCGTCCGCACCGAAGGCGCTCGTACCCGCCTGCTCGCTGGCCATGTCTGATACCACCGTCCTTTCCCCCGCCGGCGCCCTGGGCGCGCATCCGGACCCGCGCTTCCACGTGCAGGGCGAGCATCACCCCGAGAACGGCACCCTGCTCGGGTTCTGGCTCTACCTGATGAGCGACTGCCTGGTGTTCGCCTGCCTGTTCGCGATGTACGCGGTGCTGGGCCGCAGCTACGCGGCCGGCCCCTCGGGCGCCGACCTGTTCGACCTCAAGCTGGTGGCGCTCAACACCGCCTTCCTGCTGCTGTCCTCGATCACCTACGGTTTCGCGATGATCGAGATGCAGCGCAAGCGCATGCGCGCGACGCTGGTCTGGCTGGTCATCACGGGCCTGTTCGGCGCCAGCTTCATCGCGGTCGAGCTCCACGAATTCGTGCACCTGATCCACGAAGGCGCGGTGCCGCAGCGCAGCGCCTTCCTGTCGTCCTTCTTCGCGCTGGTCGGCACCCACGGCCTGCACGTCACCTTCGGCCTGGTCTGGCTGGTGGTGCTCATGGTGCAGCTGGGGCAGCGCGGCTTCGTCGCCGACAACCGCCGCCGGCTGATGTGCCTGTCGATGTTCTGGCACTTCCTGGACGTGGTCTGGATCGGCGTCTTCACCTTCGTGTACCTGATGGGAGTGTTGCCATGAGCGCGCACAACGAACACGCCGATCACGGCGGCCATGACGACCACGCGCACGACGGTGCGCCCCACGCCACCTTCAAGGGCTACATGACGGGTTTCATCCTGTCGGTGATCCTGACCGCGATTCCCTTCTGGCTCGTGATGGGCAACGTGTTCGAGAAGAGCAGCACCACGGCCCTGGTGGTCCTCGCCTTCGCGGCGGTGCAGATCGTGGTCCACATGATCTACTTCCTGCACATGAACGCCCGGTCGGAGAACGGCTGGACCATGCTGGCCCTGATCTTCACCGTGGTGCTGGTCGTGATCACGCTGAGCGGCTCGCTGTGGGTCATGTACCACCTGAATCACAACATGATGCCGGGCCTGATGCACGAGACGCACAAGATGCCCTGATGCGGGCAGGCGCGGCGCTTCGGTGAGGAAACTTCTTCCGCGGCTCGCGCTGGCCTCGTGCGCGCTGCTGGCCTTCGCGGGCTTCTTCGCCCTCGGCACCTGGCAGCTGGAGCGCCGGGCCTGGAAGCTGGACCTGATCGCGCGGGTCGACCAGCGCGTTCATGCCCCGGCCATCGAGGCGCCGGGCCCCGACCGCTGGGCCGGCGTCAACCGGGCGGACGACGAGTACCGCCGCGTTCGTGCCACCGGCACCTTCCTCCACGACCGCGAGACCCTGGTCCAGGCGAGCACCGAGTTCGGCAGCGGCTATTGGGTGCTGACGCCCTTGCGCATGGCCGACGGCCGGGTGCTGCTGGTCAACCGCGGCTTCGTCGCGCCACCGCAGAAGGACCCGGCCGCCCGCGGCGTTCAGGAGCCCGCCGGTCCGGTCACCGTGACCGGCCTGCTGCGCCTGACGGAGCCGCATGGCGCGCTGCTGCGCAAGAATGATCCGGACGCCCAGCGCTGGTACTCGCGCGACGTCCAGGCGATCGCCCGGGCGCGCGGCCTCGGCGAGGTCGCCCCCTACTTCGTCGATGCGGACGCCGCCGCACCGGCGTCGCCACGCGGCGGCCTGACGGTGATCTCCTTCCCCAACAACCATCTGGTCTACGCCCTCACCTGGTACGCGCTGGCGCTGATGATCGCCGGCGCGGCGGGGTACGTCGTCCGCGAGCAGCGCCGGCCGCAGAATGACGGTGAGGAGGCACGCGATGGCGCGCGAGACTGAAGGCGGCGACGCCACTGGCCTGGAGAACATGCAGCAGCTGATCCAGCTGCGCTGGATCGCCGTGGTCGGCCAGGTGGCCACCATCGCAGTGGTGCACTACGGCTTCGGCATCCGCCTGCCGCTCGACCGGATGCTGGCGGTGCTGGCCTTCCTGGCCGCCTTCAATGCCGCCAGCCAGCTGCGCTGGCGCATCCATCGCGACGTCAGCAACGGCGAGCTCTTCGTCGCGCTGCTGGTCGACGTCGCAATGCTGACCGCGCAGCTCTACCTGAGCGGCGGTGCCGCCAACCCCTTCGTCTTCCTGTACCTGCTGCAGGTGATCCTGGGTGCGGTGCTGCTGGAGGCCTGGTCGACCTGGACCATCGTCGGCATCACCAGCGCCTGCTTCGCCGGGCTGGCGATCTTCAACGGCCCGCTCGAACTGCCGATCGACCACGGGCGCGGCCTGCTGAGCCCCTACATCCTCGGCATGCTGATCTGCTTCGCCCTCAACGCGGCGCTGCTGGTGGTCTTCATCAGCCGCATCAGCCGCAACCTGCGGGCCCGAGACGCCCGGCTGGCGGCACTGCGCGAGCGGGCCGCCGAGGAAGAGCACATCGTGCGCATGGGCCTGCTGGCCTCGGGCGCGGCGCACGACCTGGGCACGCCGCTGGCCACGCTGTCGGTGATCCTCGGCGACTGGCGCCACCTGCCGCATTTCACGTCCGACCCCGAATTGCTCGCCGAGATCGACGAAATGCAGGCCCAGGTGCAGCGCTGCAAGACCATCCTGAGCGGCATCCTGCTGTCGGCCGGGGAGGCGCGCGGCGAATCCTCGCTCGAGACCACGGTCAGCACCTTTCTCGACGACCTGGCCGAAGAGTGGCGCAGCACGCGGCCGGTGCTGGCCTTCGAGTACGAGAATCGCTTCGGCCACGACCTGCCGATGGTTTCCGACTCGGCCCTGAAGCAGACCCTCTGCAACGTGCTCGACAATGCGCTCCAGGCCTCGCCCGACTGGGTGCGGCTCGAAGCGACCCACGACGGCGACACCCTGCGTCTCACGGTCACCGATGCCGGCCCCGGATTCGCACCCGGCATGCTGGCCGACTTCGGCAAGCCCTACCTGTCGACCAAGGGCCGTCCCGAAGGCGGGCTGGGGCTGTTCCTGGTGGTCAACGTGGCGCGCACGCTGGGCGGCAAGGTCCACGCGCGCAACCGCCCCGAAGGCGGGGCCGAGGTGACGCTCACCCTGCCACTGGCGTCGATCATTCTCGAAGAGGAGGAAGACGAAGGACATGGAAGCTGAACGCCTGCTGCTGATCGTCGAGGACGACGCCGCCTTCGCCCGCACGCTCGGCCGCTCGTTCGAGCGGCGCGGCTACGCGGTGCTGCTGGCGGCCAACCGCGACGAGGTCGCGGCCCTGCTGCAGACCCATTCGCCGCGCTACGCGGTGGTCGACCTCAAGCTCAGCGGCGAGGCCTCGGGGCTGGCCTGCGTGCAACTCCTGAACCGGCACGACCCGGCCATGCTGATCGTGGTGCTGACCGGCTTCGCCAGCATCGCCACGGCGGTCGAGGCGATCAAGCTGGGCGCCTGCCACTACCTGGCCAAGCCCTCCAACACCGACGACATCGAAGCCGCCTTCGGCCGCGCCGAAGGCGACACCGACATCGAGCTCACCAATCGCTCGACCTCGATCAAGACACTCGAATGGGAGCGCATCCACGAAACCCTGGCGGAAACCGGCTTCAATATTTCCGAGACGGCCCGAAGGCTCGGCATGCATCGCCGCACGCTGGCACGCAAGCTGGTCAAGCAACAGGTCAAGTAGCGGGCGCGCCTGGCGCCGACTTGTGCCGCACCCGGGGGAAAACCCTTCGCCTCAGCGCTTGATGAACGCCAGCAGGTCGGCGTTGAACTCATCGGCCTGCGTCGTCGCCAGGCCGTGCGAACCGCCCGGATAGATCTTCAGGGTCGCGCCTTTCACGAGCTTGGCCGACAACAGGCCCGAGGCCCCGATCGGCACGATCTGGTCGTCGTCGCCATGGGCGATCCAGGTCGGGATGTCGAACTTCCTCAGGTCCTCGGTGAAGTCGGTCTCGGAGAACTGCTCGATGCAGTCCAGCAGGCCCTTGTGGCCGCCCAGCATGCCCTGCAGCCAGAACGAATCGCGCACGCCTTGCGAGGGCTTGGCCCCCGGCCGGTTGTAGCCGTAGAACGGCGTCGTCAGATCCTTGAAGAACTGCGAGCGGTCGGCCGTGACACCGGCGCGGATGCCGTCGAAGACCTCGATCGGCAGGCCGCCGGGATTGGCCTCGGTCTTCAGCATCAGCGGCGGCACCGCGCCCAGCAGCACCGCCTTGCCGACCCGCGCGGTGCCGTGCCGTCCGATGTAGCGCGTCACCTCGCCGCCGCCGGTGGAGTGGCCCACCATCACCGCGTCCCGGATGTCCAGCGCGTTCATCAGCTCGGCCAGGTCGTCGGCGTAGGTGTCCATGTGGTTGCCGTCCCACGGCTGGCTGGAGCGGCCGTGGCCGCGCCGGTCATGCGCGATCACGCGATAGCCGCGCTCGCCGAGGAACACCATCTGCGCGTCCCAGGCGTCGGCCGTCAGCGGCCAGCCATGGGAGAAGACGACCGGGCGCCCCTTGCCCCAGTCCTTGTAGTAGATCTGCGTGCCGTCCCGGGTCGTGATGCTGCTCATGGGCGTCCTTTCGAATGGGGCGGCAGATGCCGCCAAGGGTGACGGGATGGATCCTAAGGGAAGGTGCGCCATGCCGTCTGCCCCTGGGGGGCGACCCTAGAGCCCGGCGACGTACTTGAATCCGACGATCAGCAGCAACGCCAGCACGGCCAGGAACAGCAGGCCGCCCCATCGCACGCGCGGGTGGCTGGACAGGTCATGCAATTCCGAGCGGTGCAGGCCCGAGAACGATGTCGAGTCGGGCTTGTCCCGGGCCCAGTCGTGGAAGTTGTCTCTTTCGGTATTCATGTAATACATTTTAACTAACATTACATGGCTCGACACAAGCCCCACGCGAAGTCGACGCGAACGAGCGCCAGCGCGTTGAGCAACAGAAGCGAATCCGAACGACACAAGATTTCGCACCGGCCTTACGCGAGCTTCACATGCGGCGCGCAGCATGAAGATCCTTCGAGACCCCGAAAGAGAGACTGCGATGAACAAGTTCCTTGTAGCCATCGGCACCACCGCCCTGCTGTCGCTGAGTCTGCTGGCCGCCCCGGCCCAGGCCCAGCCCTACGACAACCGCGTGATGGTGATCCCGGCGCCCCCGCCTCCGCCGCGCGGCTATGTCGTGGTCCCGCGACCGGTGCAGCCCTCCTATGGCTGGCATGCGCAGGGCGATGAACGCCGCGCCTACCGCCACGGTTGGGGCGATCGCGACCACGACGGCGTGCCCGACCGCTACGACCGGGATCGCGACGGCGACGGCGTGCCCAACCGCTACGACCGCCGTCCCGACAATCCCTACCGCTATTGATCGAGCGGATCGCAGGGACGGCGTCCGATGTGGCCGCTGATTCCGACGTAACGTAGGTATCGGCCTACAGAAATCACCCTCGCGAACGTCCACCATGAGGGCATGAAGAATCCGATCAAACTCGTCATCGACGAGCCGGCGCCCGGGTCTTTTCTCTGGACGCTGCTCGAATGCGACGCCGGAGGCGTCCCCCACAAGGTGGTGCGCGCCGCCGAATATGCCGCCGACACCTACGAGGCCGCGCTGGCGGCCGGCACGCGGATGATGGACGCCGAGATTCGCAAGAACCTGGCGCCGCGTCCGGCCGACGTTTCCTGACCCTGCCCGCGCTCGTCCAGATGCGATGAGGGACTGCCTCAGGCGAGTCCTTGCATCGAGGGCCTGCTCACACTGCTTCCGGGGTCGCGAAGGCCTGAACAGGCCCTAAGCCAGGTGCGCCTTGAGCGGCACGGCCGGATCGGCCGCGACCGCCGGGTCGGGGCTGCGGCCCGCTTCCAGCAGCTTGCGGCTCATCAGGTGGTCCACCGGCGCATTGACCGACTCGACGCAGCGCAGCTGGCCGTCCACGTAGTGCAGCAGCGAGAACGAAGCCGGGTTGGCTCCGGGCCGCTTCACCGTGGCGTGGCCGGCGGTGCCGGGTGCGGGCACCAGGCCCGCCATCTGCAGCCGCATGCCGCCCTGGTCCGACCAGAACCACGGCACCGCATCGTGCGGCCTCGGCGCGCCGGTCAAGGTCGCGACCGCGGTGCGGGCCTGGTCGTTGGCGTTCTGCACCGATTCCAGACGCAGCGCCTGGCCGGCGCGCCGGTCGGGGAAGCGGGTGCAATCGCCGACCGCGAGCACGGCCTCGTCGCTGGTCTGCATGTAGGCGTCGACCACGATGCCGTCGGCGCACTCGAGGCCGGCCGCCTCGGCCAGCGCGGTCTCGGGCACTGCGCCGATGCCGAGCAGCAGCAGGTCGATGGCCTGCGGCTCGCCATCGACCTCGATGGACGCCAGGCGCGGCCCCTTGACCTCCATCACGCCGCTCTGCACCCCGACACGCACGTCCATTCCGGCCGCACGGTGGGTCGCCAGCACGTGCGCCGACAGCTCCGGCGACACCGCGCGGCTCAGCAGCCGCGGCGCGCTCTCGAGCACCCGCACCTGCTTGCCGAGCGCCAGCGCCGTGGCCGCCACCTCGAGCCCGATGAAGCCGCCGCCGAGCACCGTCACATGCCCGGCCGCCGCGAGCAAGGCGCGCAATTGCGCCGCTTCGTCGGCGGCGCGCAGCAGGGCCACGTTGGACAGCCCTGCCAGCGCCGACAGCCGACGGGCGCGGGTGCCGGTCGCGAGCACCAGCCGATCCCAGCCGAGCACCGCGCCCGAACGCAGCGTGACCGTGCGCGCGCCGCGATCGATCGCCAGCGCCGGGTCGCCCAGGTGCATCGTGATGCCGGCTTCGGCATACCAGGCCTCGGCCCGATGCGGCTGCAGCTGCTCGTCCGGACTCTTCAGGAAGGTCTTGGACAGCGGCGGCCGGTGATACGGGATGGCGGTCTCCTCGCTGACCAGGTGGACCCGCGCGCCCTGCCCCGCTTCGGCCAGGCCGGCGCACAGCTGGGCGGCGGCATGGCCGCCGCCGATGATCACGATGTTCGAATTCATGCCCTGTTCCTGTCGTCGATCCGCACAATGATGCGGCCGTGCCCGTGACTGTAGCCTTAGGATGCGGCAAGGGATTCCAACCAAAGAGACAAGACGATGAAGATTCGCATCATCGGCGGCGGCCCCGCGGGACTGTTCTACGCCTACCTCATGAAACGCGACGACCCGTCGCACGACATCCGCGTCTGCGAGCGCGATGCCGAGAACGCCACCTACGGCTGGGGCGTGGTGTTCTCCGACGTGGCCCTGGCCTTCGTGCGCGAGCTGGCGCCCGAGCTCTACCGCTCGATGACCGCGAACCAGGAAGTGTTCGAAGAGATGGCGGTGGTGCACCGCGGCGTGCAGGTCAAGCTGGCGCACAACACCTTCCATCGCATGGCGCGCATCGACCTGCTCAAGGCGCTGCATGCGCACTGCCGCGAGGTCGGCGTCGCGATCGAATTCGAGCGCCGCCTCGACGACGTCGCGGACTTCGCCGATGCCGACCTGATCGTGGCGGCCGATGGCGCCAACAGCGCGATCCGCACGCGCTTCGCCGAGCACTTCGGCCCCACGCTCGACGAGCGGCCGAACCTGCTCGCCTGGTATGGCACGACGCAGCTGTTCGACCCGCTGTCGCTGATCTTCCGGCAGAACCCCGACGGCCTCGCGATCGCCCACACCTATCGCTACAGCCGCACCCACAGCACCTTCCTGGTCGAGGTCGACCCGGACACCTTCCGCCAGGCCGGCCTCGACCGCATGGACGAGGCGCACAGCCTGGCCTGGTGCGAGAAGGTCTTCGCCGACGACCTGCAGGGCCACAAGC
Source organism: Variovorax sp. P4_B11 (assembly GCF_056402355.1). Lineage (NCBI taxonomy): Bacteria > Pseudomonadati > Pseudomonadota > Betaproteobacteria > Burkholderiales > Comamonadaceae > Variovorax > Variovorax sp. P4_B11. Next base: position 182,847 of record NZ_JBFUHO010000005.1, on the reverse strand, counting down.
TGCTGTCGAACAAGTCCAACTGGTTCCGCTACACGATCGTCAAGAACCGCCGCTGGCACTGGAACAACATCGTGCTGATCGGCGATGCGCTGCGCACCGGCCATCCGTCGGTCGGCTCCGGCACCCGGCTCGCGATGCAGGATTCGATCGCGCTCTTCGACGCCTTCAAGGCCTGCGGACCCGACGTGCCGAAGATGCTCGAGGAATTCGTGCGAATCCGCCAGCCCGGCTCCGACGCGCTGCAGCAGGCGGCCATCAAGAGCTGCGAGTGGTACGAGAACCTCGGCCCCAAGCTGCCGCTCGACCCGATCTCCTTCGCCTACGACTACGTCACGCGCAGCGGCCGGGTCGACCATGCCGACGTCCGCAAGCGCGACCCCGAACTCGCAGCCGCCTACGAAAAGCTGCACCCTGAACTCAGCTTCTGAACCGGAGGAACCCACCATGCTCGAAGGCTGCGTCCCCTGGCCCGCCGAAGCGGCGGCCGAATACCGCCGGCTCGGCCTGTGGGAAGACCTCACGGTGGCCGAAATGGTCGAGCGCACGATGCGCTCTGTGCCGGACAAGACCGCGCTGGTCTTCGGCGACCGGCGCATCAGCTACGAGGAACTGGTGCGCGATTCGCGCCGCCTCGCAGTGTCCCTGCTCGATCTCGGGCTGAAGCCGCGCGAGCGCGTCGTGGTGCAGCTGCCGAACGTGCCGGAGTTCGTCATCGCCTACCTCGCGCTCAACTGGATGGGTGCGATCCCGGTGATGGCGCTGCGGGCGCACCGGCATGCCGAGGTGCGCCACTTCATCCGCGCCTCGGGCGCCAGCGCCTACCTGCTGCCCGACGTGATGGGCCGCTTCGACTACCGGCCGATGGCGGCCGAGATGGCGGCCGAGTTCTCCTCGCTGCGCCACCTGATCGTTGCCGGCGAACCGGCGCCGGGACAGCGCGCGCTCGACCCGCTGATCGCAGGCGATTCGGTGACCGACCGCGAATCGGTGGCCCGGCTGGCTGCGGTGCGGCCGTCGCCCGACGAGGTCTCGACGATGCTGCTGTCGGGCGGCACCACCTCGGTGTCGAAGCTGATCCCGCGCACCCACAACGACTACGTGCTCAACGCCCGGCTTTGTGCCCGCGCGGCCGGCTTCGACCGCGACACGGTCTTCATGGCGATCCTGCCGCTGGGCCACAACTACAACCTGGCCTCGCCGGGCCTGCTCGGCACCTTCTCGGCCGGCGGCACGGCGGTGATCGCGACGGGCACCGACACCGAGGCCATCTTCGCCGCCGTCGAGCGCGAGCGGGTTTCGGTGATCGCCGGCGTGGTGCCGCTGATCGCCGGCTGGCTCGACAGCGAGGTGCCCAAGCGCTTCGACCTCTCTTCGCTCAAGGTGATCCAGAACGGCGGCGCGCGGCTCGCGCCCGAGCTGCGGATGCGTCTAGCCAGCCGCTTCGGCTGCACGCCGCAGGAGATCTACGGCACCGCCGAAGGCCTGATCAACATGACGCGGCTCGATGACCCGGAGGATCTGCTGTTCGAAAGCTCCGGCGCGCCGGTCAGCGAATACGACGAGATCGAGGTACTGGACGACGACGACCGCAAAGTGCCCGACGGCCAGGCCGGCGAGCTGGTCACGCGCGGTCCCTACACCATCCGCGGCTACTACCACGCGCCCGAGAAGAACGCCGAGGCCTTCACGGCCGATGGCTTCTACCGCATGGGCGACATCGTGCGCAAGCGCGGGCGCCACGTCTTCACCGAAGGCCGGCGCAAGGACCTGATCAACCGCGGCGGCGAGAAGATCAGCTGCGACGAGATCGAGAACCTGATCTTCGGCCTGCCGCAGGTCAAGGGCGTGGCGCTGGTCGGCCTGCCCGACCCGGTGTACGGCGAAAGGGCCTGCGCCTGCGTCATCCTGCACCCCGGCACCACGCTCGGCTTCGACGAACTCATCGCCTACCTGCGGCAGCAGAAGATCGCCTCCTTCAAGCTGCCCGAGCGGCTCGAGATCATGACGGAGTTCCCGGTCAGCCCGGTGGGCAAGATACTCAAGCGCGAATTGCGGGAGATGATATTGGCATGATCGAGCTCTACCACTGCGTCAGTGCCAGGTCCTTCCGTCCGCTCTGGACGCTCGAGGAACTGGGTGCGCCCTACCAGCTGCGGATGCTGCCCTTTCCGCCGCGCGCACTCCAGCGCAGCTACCTCGAACTCAATCCGCTCGGCACGGTGCCGCTGCTGCTCGACGGCGCCACGCGCATGACCGAGTCGGCCGCGATGTGCCAGTACCTGGCGCAGCGCTGCGACCCCGACAACCGGCACGGGCTCGCGGTGCTGCCGGGGGAGCCCGATTTCGGCGCCTGGCTCAACTGGCTGCATCACGGCGAGGCGACGCTGACCTTCCCGCAGACCATCGTGCTGCGCTACGGCCGCTTCGAACCCGACGAACGCAAGCTGCCGCAGGCAGCGGACGACTATGCCAAGTGGTTCATCGCCCGCCTGCGCGGCATCGACGCGGTGTTGGAGCAGCACGAATACCTCGCCGCCGACCGCTTCACCGTGGCCGACGTCTCGGTCGGCTACGCGCTGATGCTGGCCAACGAGCTCGACCTGGTGCCGCGCTTCCCGGCCGCGGTGGCGGCCTATTGGGAGCGGCTGCAGCAGCGCAAGGGCTTCCGGCGCGCGCTCGCCGCACAGCACGATGCGGCCGTGGCGCAAGAGGTCTCGCCGACGACCTCGACCCGACCGGCATGAGCTTGCCGGCATGGACTTCCATCACCCGCTGTTCGAAAGCCTTGCGCTGCCGCTCTTGCTGTCGTTCGCGGCCACCGGCCTGCTGCGCGCCGGCCTGGGCGCGGTCCACGGCCGGCGCTGGGCCGCGTCGGGCGCCGCATCGACGATCATCGTCGCCTCCGCATGGGCGCTCGGCTGGCAGCTGTGGCCCGGCAGCCTGACCGAGGAATTGCCCTGGATCTACGCTGCCGCCGCGCTGCTCGGCCTCGGCCTCGAAGGCATGCGGGCGCTGAAACGCACCACCTGGCTCGCAAGCTGCGTCCTGTGGGCGCTGGTGCTGGCCGGGCTCAGCGACCAGCCTCTGGCGCTGCAAGCCGCCACCTGGGCGGTCGGGGCCGTGGCGCTCGCTGCGGTGCTGGGCGCCCCGCCCGAGCAAGCCGGGACGCCGGCGAGCCTGGTGGTGGCGGGCATCGGGCTGGCGGCCGTGGCCTTCATCGGTGGATCGGCGCTGCTGTTCGAACTGGGCCTGTCGCTCGCGGCCGCCATCGCCGGCTGCGCGCTGTGGCTCTGGCCCAGCGCCCGCATCGGCTTCGGCGCCTGCGGCGCGGTGGTGTCCGTCATCGCCTGGCTGACGCTGGCGCAGGGCGTGGCCCTGCTGACGCCGGTGGCGTCCGAGGTCCTGCTCCTGCTGGCCGGCGCCCTGCTGTCCGGGCCGATGGTGCGCTGGGTGTGGCGCGGACGGCATCCTGCGGCGGAGGCACTGATCGTCGCGGCGGTGGCCGCGCTCTGGGTCGCCGCCGCGGTCGTGCTGGCGCTCCACGGCAACGCCCAGGCACCGCGCGACACGCAGGACGACCCCTACTACACGCCTCGCTGGTAGGCGATACCCCTCTCATGATGCCCTCCGCCTCCCCCCTTGCCGGCATCGATGCGCTGTGGCCCCTGTGCCTGGAGATCGCGGCAGGTCGGCGCGGCCGCCACGCGCCGCCGCCGGCGGACGCCCGCGGTCCGATCGCCTGGAGCGCAGCGCAGGGCTTCGCGCTCCAGGGCCTGTGGGACGACGAGGCTGTCGCGCTGTTCGAATTGCTCAAGCCCCTGTTCGACCACCCGCGCGCCGGCACGCCCTGGGCGATCGGCCAGCTCGGACAGAGCCTGGACGGCTGCGTCGCCACCCATGGCGGCGACTCCAACTATGTCAACGGGCCCGAGATGCTGGTGCACCTGCACCGCCTGCGCGCCTTGTGCGACGCGGTCATCGTGGGCGCCGGAACCGCGGCCATCGACAACCCCCAGCTGACCACGCGGCGCGTGGCCGGCCCGCATCCGGTGCGCGTGCTGCTCGACCCGGCGCTGCGGCTGCCGGCGGCGCTGCGCGTCTTCTGCGACCGACAGGCACCGACCCTGCTCGCCTGCGATGCCGGCCGCGCCGCCGAAGCCTCGCGGCGCGTCGGCGCCGACCAGGTGCTCGGGGTGCGCGGCCTCGTGCGGCCCGACGGCAGCGCCGACCTGAGCGCCCTGCAGCTGGCCTTGCAGCAGCGCGGGCTGGGCGTGCTCTTCGTCGAAGGCGGCGGCGTCACGGTGTCGCGTTTCATCGAACAAGGCTGCCTCGACCGGCTGCACCTGTGCATCGCACCGGTGATCATCGGCGCCGGCCGGCCCGGCCTGCAGCTGCCACGCAGCGCCGCGATGCGCGACTGCCTGCGGCCGCCGAGCCGGGTGTATCGCATGGGCGCCGATGTGCTGTGGGATCTGGACCTGCGCGCGGCGGCGTCCAAAAGCTAGCGCAGCGTCGCAAGCAGCTCGCGATGGCCGATGCGAAGGCGGGTGCCGGCGAGCAGGCGCGTGCGTTCGATCACCCAATCGGAGATGGCGGCAGCCAGCTCCGGCGCCTGCTCGCAGGCCGCGGCAGCGCAGCCGGCCACCATCGCTGCCAGCATGGCTTGCGCCTGCGCGCCCTCGCTGCCGTCGATCTGCCAGTCGCTGGCCGCATGCTGAAGTTCGTAGCCCAGCGCGCGCAGCCGTTCGGCCGCCCGCTCCACCGCCGCGCCGCCCAGTGCCGCGCCGAAACCCTTGTCGCGCTGCTGGTGCGCTTCGAACAGCCGCGTCAGCAGCTCGTCGCCCGCCACCTCGGGCGCCCAGTCCACACGGCCATCGACCGTGAGCGCGAACAACAGCGCCACCCTCGCCGCCTGGACACGCACCAGCAAGTCGTCGAGCCAGGCGGCCGACACCAGGTCCAGCAGCGCCGACGCCGTGACCAGCCCGACCTCGGCCAGAGGCAGCGCGGCCAGTCCCTGCGCGAGATCGATCCGCAGCGGCTCCACGTCGGCGTGCCAGTCCGGCCCTTCGAGCCGCAAGCCCTCCCCGTTCGCGTGCGATGAGAAGCCCCGCGATGCAGCCCAGGCGGTGAGCGCACCGGGCAGCGTCGCCAGCAGCAGCGGATCATGATCGACCAGCAGCCAGCGCTGAGGCCCCCCCAGCCGAGGGGCCAGCGCGCGCAGGTTGGCGCCGGTGCCGCAGGCCAGATCGAGCACCCCGAGGGTCGACGCGCCACCACGCAGGCGCCGCGCCAACCCCGGCAGGTCGAACGCGCCGAACGACGCGCCGCGCGCCGATCGATCGAAGGGCTCGCGCAGCGCGAGCCAGTCGGCGCTGAAGCCGGTCATGCGAGCGCTGCCCGGTCGGCGGCATCGAGCGCAGCAGCGAAGCGCGCCGCACTGACGTCCCAGGTTGGCAGGCTGCGCCGAGCTTCGCGCGCGCCTTCGGAAAGCCTTGCCCGCAGGCCGGCATCGTCCAGCACCTGGCGCAAGGCAGCCTGCAGCGCGCCGATGTCGCCCGGCGGGACCCGCAGGCCCGCCGCGGCGGGCACCGTGTCCGGAATGGCGCCCGCCAGCGTGCTGATGACCGGCAGGCCGTGCGCCAGCGCCTCGGCCAGCGCCATGCCGTAGCCCTCGTGGAAGGAGGGCAGCACGAAGACGTCGGCAGTCGCATAGAGCGTGCGCAGCCCGGCCTCGTCGCACTCCCCCAGGAGCCGCACGCGCCCCTGCAAGCCGTGGGCGTCGATCGCCGCCGCCAACGCCGCGGCGCAGGCCGCATCCATCGTGAGGCTGCCGGCGCAAAGCAGCGTCCACGGGCGATCCTGCAGGCCTGCCAGCGACTCGATCAGCAGCGCGTGGCCCTTGCGCGGCGTCACCGTGGCGACGCACAGCAGCGCCAGCGCGGCCGAGCCCGAACCCTGCGCCAGCGCAGCCGGATCGGTGCCGGGTTCGACCACGGCGATCCGCGCGGCATCGACATCGAAGGCGGCCAGCGCCCGCCCGGTGGCGCGGCTGGTGACGATCACGCCACGCGCCGAAGCCAGCGCGCGCCGCTCGCTGTCGAACAGCGCGCGCTGCCGCCCGGGCCCGAGCCCGGTCTCCAGCGACAGCGGGTGATGGACCAGTGCGACCCATCGCAGCCGCCGCGCGTGGGCCGCCGCCACATCGGCCAGTACGCCGAAAGCCAGGCCGTCGACCACCACCAGCGCGTCATCGGGCAGTGCCTCGACCACGCGGCGAGCCGTGGCCAGGGCCGACGCATCGGGATCGGGATAGCCGGGCCCCAGCGACTGCAGGTCGACCTGCCAGCCGGCGGCGCGCAGGCCGTCGATGATTCGCCGGTCGTAGGTGTAGCCGCCGGTGCGGGTGCCGAGCTCGCCCGGCACCAGGAAGCTGCAGCGCGCGGTCAATCGGTGGCCGCCGGCAGCGCGGCCTCGTAGGCGGCCCAGGCCACGTGCGATTCGTGAAGCCGCACGCGCAAGCCCGACAGGCCGCTCGCATGGGGCCCGAGATCGCCGGCCGCGATGCGCGCGGCCATGCGGTCGAAGATCACGCGGGCCATGAATTCGGTGGTCGTGTTGCGCCCTTCGAAGGCCGGATCGTCGTCGAGGTTGCGCAGGTTGAGTCCACTCAGAACACTGCGCAGCACTTCGGTGGCCCGCGCGATGTCGACCACCATGCCGTCGGCATCGAGCTCGGCGCGGCGACATTCGAGATCGACCACGTAGGTCGCGCCGTGCAGGCGCTGGGCCGGCCCGAAAGCCTCACCGCGGAAGCTGTGGGCGATCATGAAATGGTCGCGGACGTTGACGCTGTACATGCTGGGGTCCAGTCGGTTTCGGTTTCAGGGATAGTCGATGCGCTGGCACAGCGTGTCCGGCGCGCCGGCGGCGAGACGCGCCAGCACCTCGGGCAGCTGCTCGAAAGGCGCGCTGTCAGTGACCAGCAGATCGAGCACCGGATCGCGCAGCAGCGACAAGGCCAGCGCGAGGCGGCGCCGGTGCGACCAGCGGCTGCGCTGCGCCGCCGCCACCTGTCCCACCTGCGAGCTCTTGAGCACCAGCCGCCGCGAATGAAAGGCCTCGCCGAGCGGCAACGGGACCGGCCGCTGTCCGTACCAGCTGAGCTCGATCACCGTGGCCTCGAAGGCGGCCAGCCGCAACGCCGTGACCAGGCCCTCGGGCTGGCCACTGGCATGCAGCACCAGGTCGGCGTCGGTTCGTGCGCCGGTGGGTTGCGCGAACGCCACCCCGAGCCGCTCGGCCACCGCGCGCCGGGACGCCCGCAGGTCGACCAGTTCGACCTCGCAGCCCGGCAAACGGGCCGCCAGCCAGGCGACCAGCAGGCCGACGACGCCGCCGCCCACCACCGCGATGCGGTCGCCCAGCCGCGGCGCCGCGTCCCAGAGCGCATTCACCGCGGTCTCCATGTGGGCGGCCAGCACGGCGCGCGCCGGCGGCAGGCCGTCGGGCAGCGGATGCACCGCATCGGCCGGCACCCGGTAGCGGGTCTGGTGCGGATGCAGGCAGAAAACGGCGCGGCCTCGCAATGCGTCCGGACCCTGCTCGACGATGCCGACGCTCGCATAGCCGTACTTGACCGGCCCGGGGAAGTCGCCCTGCTGGAAGGGCGCACGCATCCGCTCGAATTCGCTCTCGGGAATCTCGCCGCGGAACACCAGCATCTCGGTGCCCCGGCTGACGGCGCTGTGAAGCGCCCGAACCTCGACCTCGCCGCTGCCGGGCACTGCGCCCGGTTCGGTCCGGATAACGGCCCGGCCCGGCGCTTCGATCCAGCAGGCGCGGGGCTCGGCGGACATGACGCGAGAGGAATATGCTGGCATGCTTTCAGCGCCCGCAGTTCGCGAGCCCCAAGGATTTCGAACCGATGGAGAGCCATCTTAAGGCGACGCCCTTGCAGACTTCCACCGACGATGGGCCTGTGTTGGCCGCGCAGGCGAAAGCGCTGCGCCGCGATGCATGGCGCGACGCGCTGTCCTGCCTGCCGCTGCTGATCCTGGCGGCCGCCGGCGCCACCGTCGCCGCCGGACTCGGCCCCTGGTTCGTCGTTCGCGCGCTGGCCGTGTTCGGCCTGGCCTTCGGCATGGTGCTGCGGGCCCTGCCGGCCCATGCGCCGCACGCACGCTTCGGCGGCGCGAATCGCCTGACGCTCGCGCGCCTGGCGGGGGTCGCGCTGCTCGCGGCCGGCATCGGCGAGCCTTTCGCCGATCCCGCGGCTGCGGCCTGGGTCGCGATCGTGGTCGCCACCACGGCGGCGCTGATGGACGCGCTCGATGGGCCGCTGGCGCGCACGCGGGGCCTGGCGAGCGACTTCGGCGCCCGCTTCGACATGGAGACGGACGCCCTGCTGGTGCTCGTGCTGTCGCTGCTGGTGATCCACTTCGACAAGGCCGGCAGCTGGATCCTGGCCGCCGGACTGATGCGCTATGCCTTCGTGGCGGCAGCGGCGGCCCTGCCCTGGCTGGCGCGCCCGCTGCCCCCGAGCCTGCGGCGCAAGGCGGTGTGCGTGGCGCAGATCACCAGCCTGATCGTCTGCCTCGGACCGATCATCGCGGTGCCCTGGAGCCACGCCATCGCCGCCGCCAGCCTGGCTGCGCTGGCTGCGTCCTTCGCGGCCGACCTGGGCTGGCTGGCCCGCCAGCGCCTGGGACACGGTGGACGCCCTTCGGCCGTGGAGCCTGCGCCATGACGACCTCGCGCGTCCGCGTTGCGAGCGCCACCGTCCTGCTCGGCCTTTGGGCATGGGCGGCGCCGGCGAGCGCCGAGCCGGCGCACTTCGAGCTCGACCCGAACCACATCACCGTCGCCTTCATGGTCGATCACCTGGGCTATGCGAAGGTGCTCGGCATGTTCCGCGCCGCCCGCGGCAGCTACGACTTCGACGAGGCCACCGGTACGCTCGGCAAGCTGCGCATCGAGGTCGACACCCAGAGCGTGTTCAGCAACTACGCCAAGCGCGACCAGCACCTGAAGAGCGCGGACTTCCTCAACACGGCGCAGTTCCCGCGCATGGTGTTCACCGCCGACAGCGCCCGACGCACCGGCGAACGCACATTCGAGATCCCCGGCCAGCTCGAACTGCTGGGCCGGCCGCAGCCGCTGACGCTCACCGCCACCTGGAACAAGAGCGGGCCCTCGCCGATCGACAAGGTCTACACCATGGGGGTCTCGGCGCGCGGCAGCTTCAAGCGCAGCAACCACGGCATGACCTATGGCGTCGCCAACGAATGGGTCGGCGACGAGGTGCCGCTGATCATCGAGTTCGAGGCGCAGCGCAAGTGAGGCCCACGGCGCGCTGGCCCGGATGGGGTGGCTGGCTGCTGCGCTTCGGCCTGCCCTTCGCGCTGCTCAATGCGCTGCTGACACTGGAGAACCTCTGGCCGACCTGGTGGGCGCTGCCGGGCCCGCGCCTGTCCTTCGAGCTCTGCATGGCGACGCTGGCGCTGGCGATCTGGATCCGCGTGCGGGGCGGCGCGGGCGCGCCGCTGCTGCTGCGCAGCCTGTCGCTGCTCACGGTGTTGTGGGTCGCCACCCGCTATGCCGAGGTCACGGCTTCGGCGGTGTTCGGCCGCCAGATCAACCTGTACTGGGACGGGCGGCACCTGTTCGAGGTGCTGCGGATGGGCAATGCAGCCGGCTGGCAGATCGCGCTGGGAGGGGTCGCCGTGCTGGCTGCCGTGGGCGCGCTCTACGCACTGGCGCACCGCTGCTGGTCGAGGCTGGCGCGCGCGCTGGCCTGGCGGCGGCCGCTGCCGGCGATTGGCCTGGCTGGCGCCGCGCTGCTGGCGGCGTTCGCGCTGCAGGGCGTCGGCGGCCGCAACACGCGCTGGTTCTTCTCGATGCCGGTGGCGCCGATCATCGCCGCCCAGGCCGAGTTGCTCGCGGGCCTGTGGACGCCGGGGCACGCAGCCTCGAGGCTGACGGCGAGCCCATCCTTCGACGCGCCGCTCACGGGCCTCGGCGGTGCCGACGTGCTGCTGCTCTTCGTCGAATCCTATGGCGTGACCACGCTCGACGATCCGGGACAGGCGGCCAGCCTGGCCGCCGCCCGCGAACGGCTGGCCCTGGCGCTGAAGGCCGGCGGACGCCAGGTGGTCTCGGCGCGCGTGCGCTCGCCGACCTTCGGCGGCGGCTCCTGGCTGGCCCACGCGGCGCTGCTGAGCGGCGTCGACACGCAGCGACCGGGCGACTACGAGCTGCTGCTGGCCACCGACCGACCGACGCTGGTGAAGCAATTCAAGGCCCACGGCTATCGCACGGTGAACTGGATGCCGGGGCTGCAGGGGCCCTGGCCCGAAGGCCGCTTCTACGGCTTCGACCGCTACGCCGATGCCCATGGCATCGGCTACCGCGGACCGCCCTTCGGCCATTGGCTGGTGCCGGACCAGGCGTCGATGGCGCTGCTGCATGCGCAGGAACTGGCCGGGCCGCCCGCGGGCCGCCAGCCGCGGCTGGTGGTCTTCCCGACGCTGGCCAGTCACGCGCCGTTCCGGCCGCTGGCGCCCTACGTCGCCGACTGGCCGCGGCTGCTGCGTGCCGATGCCTATGCGCCGGCCGCGTTGAACGAGGCGCTGGCTCAGCCGGTCTCGTGGCTGGCGCCGGTGCCGTCGTATGTCGAATCGCTCGACTACACCTTTCGCTGGCTCGGCGACTACCTCGCGGGCCCGGCGCCGCCGCGGCTCGTGACCGTCGTGATCGGCGACCACCAGCCGATGGCCAGCGTCAGCGGGCGCGATGCCTCCTGGGACGTGCCGATCCACGTCATCAGCGCCGACCGCACATTGCTCGAGCGTTTCGAGGCCGCCGGCTTCAGCCCCGGACTGCTGCCGCCGCCACAAGCCTCGACGCCGCGAATGCACGCCCTGACGCCCCTGCTGCTGTCGATCTTCGAAGGCAGCGCGGGCGGGCACGCCAGCGCGGCCGAATAGCCGGTGACGGAACTCGATTCCGTGCACTATTTCACGCCGGCGCCTCGGCCTTCTCTGATAGCCTGAGCGCCATGCGCGCACTCATCCTGTTCGTCAACATCGCCGTCCTCGCGGCGGCTTACTGGGTCGCTTCGCTGACCGGATTGCTGATCGCGGCGGGGCTTTGCTTCGTTGTCATCGCCGCTTTCTTCGCCTTCTCGATGGCCAGCACCGAAGCCCGCGAGTCGCGCAAGATGCAGCGCGCGATGGGCCGCAACACCACCTTCCTGGCCGAACTGCTGGGCCCGCGAAAGCCCTGACTCCGTGGGTCGGTTGCATCCGGCAGCGCGGCCCAACGCCAGGGATACCGCGGAACCGGCTTTGCCGGGCCGCTGGTATCGCCCCCTCGAGGAGGCGGCGCCGCAGGCGCTTCGGGGGTGAGTTTCATCTCAGTGCTCCACCACGTGATCGCGTGACCCGCGACGCATGAAACCGGCGCAGCCAAATGCCAGGAACACCGCGGAACCGGCTTTGCCGGGCCGCTGGTGTTGCCCCCTTGAGGGGGAGGCGCCGCAAGGCGCTTCGGGGGTGAGTTTCATCTCAGCCTGCGGCCGACTTCGCCACCGCCACCGCGGCCTCGCGCGGCAGCGTCACCGCGTTCTTCACCGCCAGGATTTCGGCCATCACGCTGACCGCGATCTCGGGCGGCGTCTTGCTGCCGATGTAGATGCCGATCGGGCCGCGCAGGCGCGCCAGCGATTGCGCGGTCTGCTCGAAATGCTCGATCATGCGTTCGCGCCGCGCCTCGGCATTGCGCCGCGAGCCGATGGCGCCGACGTAGAAGGCCTCGCTCTGCAGCGCCTCGAGCAGCGCCAGGTCGTCGAGCTTGGGGTCGTGCGTGAGCGCCACCACGCAGGTCCGCCGATCGGGCTTGAAGGCGATCACGGCGTCGTCGGGCATCTCGGTGGTGATCGCCACCCCGGGCAAGGTCCAGGCCGTGTGGTATTCGGTCCGCGGATCGCACAGCGTGACCGCGAAGCCGCTGAACTTGGCCATCGTCGCCAGGTACTCGGCCAGCTGGCCGGCGCCGATCAGCAGCATGCGGTACTCGGGTCCGAAGGTGTTGACCAGCTCGGTGTCGTCGACCGACAGCTCGGCCGGCGAGCCGGCCTCGGCCAGCGTAACCGCGCCATCGGCCAGCCTGACCGTGCGCTGCATCAGGCGCCCCTCTTCGAGCGCCGCCACCAGCGTCTGCAGCGAGCCGGCGTCGGGGTCGTACTCGAGCAGGAGTTCGAGCGTGCCGCCGCAGGGCAGCCCGAAGCGATGCGCCTCGTCGGCGGTGATGCCGTACTTGAGCAGCGCCGGCGCGCCCGTCGGCATCACGCCGTCGCCATGGGCGCGGCTGTAGCGCGCGATCAGGTCGTCCTCGATGCAGCCGCCCGACACCGACCCGACCACCGCGCCATCCTCGGCCAGCGCCATGATCGAGCCGATCGGGCGCGGCGACGAGCCCCAGGTTCGCACCACGGTGGAGAGCAGTGCGCGGCGACCGGCCAGCCGCCAGTCGCGCAGGGTGCGCAGCACCATGACGTCGAGGTTTTCCATGTCGTTCCCCCTGTTCCTTTGCCCGCCGACGCTTCAGCCGGCGTCCTTGTCGGTGTCAACACTGGCCTTCTTGCCGATGCCCAGCTTCTTCATGAAGCCCGCCACCGCGCCGGTCTTTTCGGCCGGGGGCGCGGCTTCGTCCGCCACTTCGGGCGGCGGGCCGTAGCGGCTCTGCATCTCGGCGTCGAAGCGCTTGAAGAAATCGTCGGCGGTCGACTTGGCAGCGCCGTCGATCAGGCGCTGGCCCATCTGCGCGATCTTGCCGCCGACCTGGGCCTGCACCGTGTAGTCGAGCTCGCAGCCCTCGCCGCCATCGGCGACCGGCTTCAGCGACACGCTCGACGAGCCCTTGGCGAATCCGGCCACGCCGCCCTGGCCCTCGAAGGACAGCTTGTAGCTGTCGGGCGCCTCGATGTCGGCCAGCGTCACCTTGCCGGCGAACTTGGCCGACACCGGGCCGATCTTGAGCGCCAGCCCGACCGTGTACTGGTTGTCGCCGGTGAGCTCGAACCGGTCGCAGCCGGGGATGCACTTCTTGAGCGTCTCGGGATCGTTGAGCGCGTCCCAGGCCTGTTGCTGCGTGACGCCGAGGCGGCGGTTGCCGAGCATTTCCATGGTGGGTTCCTTGTGGTCGTTGGTAGGTGTCGAACCTTAGGCCTCCGCGCGTACACGAAGTGACGGAGCGTGGGGTTCATTTTTCTAGCGGCCGGCGCGCATCAGCGCCGCCAGGCTGGCGGCCAGTTGTTCGAGGGCACTGAGATTGTGAACCGCCAGCATCGCGTCTGCATGGCGGTGCAGCACCGCCGCGCCGCGCGCCAGCGGTGCATAGCCCTCGTAGCGCAGCAGCGGATTGAGCCACAGCAGCCGGCGCGAATGGCGCTTGAGCCAGAGCAGCTCGCGCTCCAGCGCCTCGGGCTCGCCGGTGTCGAGGCCGTCGCTGATCACCAGCACCAGCGTGCGGCGACCGGTCAGGCGGCGCGCGTGGGCGTGGCGCAGCTGGGCCAGCGACTCGCCGAAGCGAGTGCCGCCGGCGAAATCGTCGATCGCGGCACCGGCCGCGGCCAGCATCGCATCGGTATCGGCGATTCGGAAGGCCGGCGTCAGGTCGGTCAGGTGGGTGCCGAAGGCGAACACGTCGCGCCGGCCGGCGCGCCGCGTCGACGCATGCAGGAAGGCCAGCAGCAGGCGCGCATAGCGCTCCATCGAACCCGAGACGTCGACCAGCACCAGCAGCGGCAGCGGCTGGCGGCGGCGCGAGAGCTTCGGCAGCCGCAGCATTTCGCCGCCGGTGCGTGCGGCCTCGTGCAGCACGCCGGGCCAATGCATGCGCGAATGCACGCCGCCGTCGCCGGCGACCCGCAGCCGCCGCGAAGGCAGGGTCGGAACCGGCAGCGCGATGTCGCGCGCCAGCCGCTCGACCAGCCGGTACTCGGCGGCGCCGAGGGCGTTGAAGTCGGCATGGTGCACCCGCAGGCGATCGCTGGCGGTCATCGCGGCATCGAAGTCGACCTCGCGCTCGGTCTGCGCCGGCTTGACCGCATCGCGCGGGGCCGCCAGGGCTTCGCGCACCCGCGGCCGGCGCTTCGAGGGCTCGGCCTTGCCTTCGGCGCTCGGCAACATCTGGGCCAGCAACTTGTTGGCCAGCTCGGGGTCGCGGAACCAGGCGTCGAAGAGCTCGCGGAACACCATCCGGTCTTCTTCGCGGCTGATCATCACGGCCTCCATCGCGGCCGCCAGGTCGATGCGGCTGTCGACGCCGACCAGCATCGCGGCCTCGGCCGCCAGCCCGATGCGCATGGCATCGGTGCGCACGCCGGCACGCCGCAATGCACGCCCGAAGCCCGCCAGATTGCCGGCCAGCTTGCCGCGGCGGGCATCGCCCAGCTGCTGCACGCGCTCGGTCAAGGCGCGGCCTCCTCCTCGGGCTTGAGCAGGTCGGAGGCCAGCTCGCGCGTCAGCGCGGCGACATCGTCGCGCTGCTTGAACAGGATGCCGGCGGTGTCGACCACCACCTCGGGGTCGAGTTCGACGGTGTCGAGCGCGATCAGCGCCTTGGCCCATTCGACGCTTTCGGCAATGCCCGGCGCGCGCTGGAAGGCACTCGCGAAAGGCGCCGTGCGCAGGCGGCCGACGAAGGCCGCGACCTGCTCCGACAACACGGCACCGGCTTCGGGCACCTGGGCGCGCACGATGGCGAGCTCGCGCTCGCGCTCCGGATAGTCGAGCCAGTGATAGAGGCAGCGGCGCTTGACCGCGTCGTTGAGTTCGCGCGTGCGGTTGCTGGTGAGCAGCGTGACCGGCGGCACCAGCGCCCGCACCGTGCCCAGCTCGGGGATGCTGACCTGGTACTCGCCCAGGTACTCGAGCAGGAAGGCCTCGAAGGGCTCGTCGGCGCGATCGACCTCGTCGACCAGCAGCACCGCGCCGGGGGGCGGTGCCTGCAGCGCCTGCAGCAGCGGCCGACGGATCAGGTAGCGCGGCTGGTAGACCTCGGACTCGACATCGCTCGAGGCGCCATGGGCCTCGGCGGCGCGCATGTGCAGCAGCTGCGCCGCATAGTTCCATTCGTAGAGCGCCTCGCGCTGTTCGAGGCCGTCGTAGCATTGCAGGCGCAGCAGTTCGCGCCCGAGCGCGGCCGACAGCGCTTTGGCCAGTTCGGTCTTGCCCACCCCCGGCTCACCCTCGAGCAGCAGGGGGCGCTGCAGCTTGAGGGCCAGGAACACCGCGGTCGCCAGCCGTCGATCGGCGTAGTAGCCGACGCCTTGCAGCGCCTGCACGACCGCATCGATGGAGGGGAACGGCGAGGTCGTGGCAGGCGTTGATTCAGTCATGGCGAAAGGATAGCGGCGACGGGTCCGGCGCCGGGCCGCCCCAAGGCGGACCGCAGCCCCCTCGGGGGGCAGCGAGGACACGAAGTGCCGAGCGTGGGGGCCAATGTCAGCCCAAGGCTTGGGCGACGGCGCGCTGCGTCAATACCGAGATCAGGTTGGCCCGGTAGTCGGCCGAGGCATGCAGGTCGCTGTTGAGATCGGTGGCGTCGATCTTGACGCCGGCCGCGGACTCGGGCGTGAAGGCCTTGTTGAGCGCGTCCTCGAGGCCCTTGTGGCGGAACACGCCGTTGCCGGCGCCCGTCACCGCCACCCGAACGCCGCTCGCGTACTGCGCGAGGAAGACGCCGACCAGCGGAAAGTTGGAAGCCTTCTGGCGCAGCTTGACGTAGGCGGCCCGCTGCGGGATCGGGAAGCGGATCGCCTTGATCAGCTCGCCATCTTCCAGCGCGGTGGTGAACAGGCCCAGGAAGAAATCGTCGGCCGCGATCTCGCGCTTGTGGGTGATGACGGTGGCGCCCGAGCCCAGCACCGCGCTGGGATAGCAGGCGGCCGGGTCGTTGTTGGCGACCGAGCCGCCCAGCGTGCCCATGGCGCGCACCTGCCGGTCACCGATGCGCGCGGCCAGGTCGGCGAGCGCCGGGAAGGCGGCCTTGATTTCGGCGTTGTTGGCGACATCGAGGTGGCGCGACATGGCGCCGATCACGAAGGCATCGCCCGACTTGCTGATGCCGGTGAGCTCCTTGACGCCGCCGAGGTCGGCCAATTGCTCGGGCGCGGACAGCCGCAGCTTCATGGATGCCAGCAGGGTCTGGCCGCCGGCCAGCGGCTTGGCGCCGGCTTCGGCGAGCTTGACCGCATCGGCCAGGCTGGTGGGGCGTTCGAGGGTGAAGGCGTACATGGTGTGATTTCCTTCCGGGTGTTCAGGGAGCGGGCTGGCCTTGGGTGCCGGCGGCGAGGGACGGCTGCTGGGTCGCCGTGGTGCTGCCCTTGCGCATGGCCTCCCAGACGCGGTGCGGCGACGCCGGCATATCGAAGTCCTTGACGCCCAACGGCGCCAGCGCGTCGAGTACCGCGTTGATCACGGCGGGTGGC
Source organism: Variovorax sp. P4_B11 (assembly GCF_056402355.1). Classification (NCBI taxonomy): domain Bacteria; kingdom Pseudomonadati; phylum Pseudomonadota; class Betaproteobacteria; order Burkholderiales; family Comamonadaceae; genus Variovorax; species Variovorax sp. P4_B11. The sequence goes on along the minus strand of NZ_JBFUHO010000005.1, from coordinate 166,352 downwards.
GAGCCGATGGCACCGGCCTCGCCGCAGCCCTTGGTACCCAGCGGGTTGTGGGTGCAGGGCGTGCACACCGTGTCGAGCTTGAACATCGGGAAGTCCTCGGCCCGCGGCATCGCGTAGTCCATGAAACTGCCGGTGAGCAACTGGCCGGTATCGTTGTCGTAGACGCAGTTCTCCATCAACGCCTGGCCGATGCCCTGCACCAGCCCGCCGAGCACCTGCCCTTCGACGATCATCGGATTGATGATGGTGCCGAAGTCGTCGACGGCGGTGAAGCGGTCGACCTTGACTTCGCCGGTCTGCTTGTCGATCTCGACTTCGCAAATGTAGGTGCCGCCCGGGAAGGTGAAGTTGGTCGGGTCGTAGAACGCGGTTTCGTTCAGGCCCGGCTCGAGCTTGTCGAGCGGGTAGTTGTGCGGCACGTAGGCCGTCAGCGCCACCTGGCCGAAGGGGATCTTCTTGTCGGTGCCCTTGACAGTGAACTCGCCGTTGGCGAACTCGATGTCGGCATCGCTCGCTTCCATCAGGTGGGCCGCGATCTTCTTGGCCTTGGCCTCGATCTTGTCGAGCGCCTTCATGATCGCCGCGCCGCCGACCGAGATCGAGCGCGAGCCGTAGGTGCCCATGCCGAAGGGCACGCGGCCGGTGTCGCCGTGCACCACGTCGACCGCCTCGACCGCGATGCCGAGGCGCGCCGCCACCACCTGGGCGAAGGTGGTCTCATGGCCCTGGCCGTGGCTGTGCGAGCCGGTGAACACGGTCACGCTGCCGGTCGGGTGGACGCGGATCTCGCCGCACTCGAACAGGCCGGCGCGCGCGCCGAGCGCACCCGCGATGTTCGACGGCGCGATGCCGCAGGCCTCGATGTAGCTCGAATAGCCGATGCCGCGCAGCAAGCCCCGCGCCTCGCTGGCCGACTTGCGCGCAGCGAAGCCGGCCACGTCGGCCAGGGCTTGCGCCTTGTTCATGCAGGCATGGAAGTCGCCCGTGTCGTACTGCAGCGCCACCGGTGTCTGGTAGGGGAAGGTGGTGATGAAGTTGCGCTTGCGGATCTCGTCCTGGCCCAGGTTCATTTCCCAGGCGCAGCGCGACGCCAGCCGCTCGAGCAGGTAGGTGGCCTCGGGCCGGCCGGCGCCGCGGTAGGCATCGACCGGCGCGGTGTTGGTGAACCAGGCGTCGACCTCGACGTAGACCTGCGGCGTCGTGTACTGGCCCGCGAGCAGGGTGGCGTAGAGAATGGTCGGTATGGCCGTCGAGAAGGTCGACAGGTACGCGCCGAGGTTGGCATCGGTGTGCACGCGCAGCGCGAGGAACTTGCCCTGCGCATCCATTGCCATCTCGGCGTGGCTGACGTGGTCGCGGCCATGCGCGTCGCAGAGGAAGGACTCCGAGCGCTCGCCGGTCCACTTGATGTTGCGGTTGAGCTGCTTCGAGGCCCAGGTGAGGCACACGTCCTCGGCGTAGAGATAGATCTTGGAGCCGAAGCCGCCGCCGACGTCGGGTGCGATCACGCGCACCTTGTGCTCGGGCAGGCCGAGCACGAAGGCCGTCATCAGCAGGCGCTCGACGTGCGGGTTCTGGTTGGAGACGTAGAGCGTGTACTCCTCGTTCGCGCGGCTGTAGCTGCCGATGGCGACGCGCGGCTCGAGCGCATTGGGGACCAGCCGGTTGTTGACCAAGTCGAGCTTGGTGACGTGCGCCGCGTTCTTGAAAGCGGCGTCGACCGCCGCCTTGTCGCCGATCGCCCACTTGTAGCACTGGTTGTCGGGCGCCTCGTCATGGATGGTGACGCCGCTCTGCTTCTTCGCGGCGTCGGCCACGCTGACCAGCGCCGGGTGCACGTCGTAGTCGACCACCACCGCCTCGGCCGCGTTCCTGGCCTGCTCGACGGTCTCGGCCACCACCATCGCGACATGGTCGCCGACATAGCGCACCTTCTTGATCGCGAGGATCGGGTGCATCGGCTCCTTCATCGGCGTGCCGTCGGGGTTGTTGATCAGCCAGCCGCAGGGCAGCCCGCCCATCTTCCCCTCGATGTCCTTGCCGCTGAAGATGCCGATCACGCCGGGCATCTTCGATGCGGCGGAAATGTCGACCGACTTGATCGTCGCATGCGCGTGCGGCGAGCGCACGAAGATGCAGTGCGCCTGGTTGGCCAGGTCGATGTCGTCGGTGTACTGGCCGGCGCCAGTCAGGAAGCGGTAGTCTTCCTTGCGCTTGAAAGCCTCGCCGATGTGCGGCAGGCCTGCGAAGTCGGGTGCGCCCATGGTGTGCTCCTCAGGCCGTGGCCGTGGTCTTGGCGGGCGCGGCGGACATCGCCTCGCCACCCATCTGCACCGCCTTGACGATGTTCTGGTAGCCGGTGCAGCGGCACAGGTTGCCGTCGAGCAGTTCGCGGATCTCGGTCTCGCTCGACTTGGGATGGTGGGTGCACAGGTCGATGGCGCTCATGACCATGCCCGGCGTGCAGAAGCCGCATTGCAGGCCGTGGCATTCCTTGAAGGCGGCCTGCATCGGATGCATGGTGCCGTCGGGCTGGGCGACGCCCTCGATGGTGGTGATTTCGGCGCCGGCCACTTGCGCGACCAGCACGTTGCACGACTTGACCGCGCGGCCGTTGACGAGGACCGTGCAGGCGCCGCACTGCGCGGTGTCGCAGCCGACGTGCGTGCCGGTCAGGTGGAGATGCTCGCGAATCGCTTGCACGAGGAAGGTGTTCGGGGGGGCGTCGACCGTGACCTCGCGGCCGTTGACCGTGAAAGGAACCTGCATGTGGCTGTCTCCGTTAGAGGTGATGGCTGAATCGGCGGATTGAATCTTGGCCGTGCGTAGGGGGCACCATCCTAGGCAAAACCCTAGGCGCTTGCGCGTTGTCCCTGAAATTCTCAAAATGAAACAGCTTGCCCGCCGGCGAGACCCGAACAGGCGCCGCCTCAGGCCCGATGTCCCACACGATGACGCAACACTCCGCCTCGCCCTCGCCCGAGCGCTCCCTGTCCATTGCCCAGGCCCGCCGCGAATGGATCGAGGGAGAGCGTGCAACCGATCCGCCGGCCTCGCGCATCGCGCCGTGGCTGGTGCGCTCGTGGCAGCGCTGCCTGGCCGCCGGCCACCGGCCGCAACAACGCGTCAGCTTCGATCCGGTGTCCGCCCAGGGCATGCGGCGGACCACCGAGCGCAACCGGGCGCTCGTGACGGCGGCGCGGCCGGTGCTCGAGCGGCTGTCGCGGGCGATCGCCGACACGCGCTATTTCGCCATCCTGACCGACGCCGACGGCATCGTGGTGGACGTCGGCGCCCTGCCCGCGGGCAGCGACCCGGCGGCCCGGCATGCGCGCGACATCGCCCGCATCGGCGTCGACCTGTCGGAACGCGCGGTCGGCACCACGGCGATCGGCGCCGCGCTGGCCGAGCACGAATCGGTCTGGCTGCATCGCGGCGAGCACTTCTTCGACGACACCAGTATCTACAGCTGCGCTGGCGCCCCGCTCTTCGGTCCTCAGGGCGACTGCATCGGCATGCTGGACCTGACCGGCGTGCAGGTGGTCGAGCGGCCCGAGCTGCGCCACCTCGCGGCGGCGTCGGCGCGCAGCATCGAGAATGCCCTGGTGCTGAGCCACCCGTGCGAACTGCTGCTGCAGATCGGCTGGCCGGGCAGCGCCGCAGGCGCCGATACCGAGGGCCTGCTGTGCGTCGATCCCAATGGCCACGTGAGCGGCGCCAATGCCGCGGCGCGCCACATGCTGCACCAGCCGCTGGGCGGCCGGCCGGCGCTGCACTGCAACGATCTCTTCGCACTGCCGCCGCAGATGCTGTTCGACGCCGCCCGGCGCGGCGACGCGGTGCTCGAGGTCCCGCTCTGGTCGGGCCTGCGGGTGCAGGCCCGACCCCGGCTGGCCCGGCAATCCGTGGCAGCTTCGACGGCGGCGGCCAGCCCGCCGCGCCTGCGCGACCTCGAATCGGCGCTGATCCGCAAGGCCGTGAACGATGCCCGCGGCAATGTGGCGGAAGCGGCACGAGCACTGGGAATCAGCCGCGCCACGGTGTACCGGAAGCTGGGCCGCGGTCCGCGCTAGTGACTTTTTTACAATTTGTTGCTATTGTCAGCGTTTGTTAAAACTTGCGCGCCGAACCCGGCGGCTTGATTGGACGTTGACCATGCGCGAATCCGAGGCCCATTGCTTTTCCCTGCCGGCTCAACCCACTCGGCGCCAGATCGTCAACCGCATCGCCGGCGCCGCCGGTCTCGGTGTCGCCGCCGGCTTCGGCCTGCCGGTGTTCGCACAGGCCCGGGCGATCCGCGTCGGCGCCTCCTTCGACAACAGCAGCGTCGAGAAGGCCAACGGCATCGGCCTGTTCCAGGGCTCGTCGGCTTACATCAACGCGTTGAACCGCGCCGGCGGCATCAACGGCACGAAGGTCGAACTGGTGATGGCCGACGACCAGTTCAAGCCCGACATCGCCAAGTCCAACGCCCTCGCCTTCGCCGCCGACAGTTCGGTGCTGGCCATGGTGCACCCGCTGGGCACGCGGCAGACCGCCGAGATCATCGACGCGGTCCCCGGCATGGCCGTGGTCGGACCGAACACCGGCACCGTCTCGCTGCGCAAGAAGGCGGCGCCGAACGCCTTCTGGGTGCGCGCCAACTACGACCAGGAGCTCGACCGCCTGATCGCCACCGCGGCCGTACTCGGCCAATCGCGCATCGGCATCGTCTATTCGGAGGATCCGCTCGGCCAGTCGCTGCTGGCGGGCTTCAAGGCCGCGCTGACCAAGGCCAAGCTCGAGCCGGCGGTGATCGCGAGCACGCCGGGCACGACCAGCATGGAGGTCGATCCGGCCGCCGCGAAGATCGCCGCGGCCGCACCGCAGATCGTCATCATCGGCCTGGCCGGCACCGCGCCGGCCTTCGTGCGCGCGCTGCGCAAGGCCGGCGGCAAGAGCAACGCCTACGGCTTGTCGATCACGGCCAGCGCGCTCGGCGCCATGGGCGACCTGGCGCACGGACTGGGTTTCGCGATCGTCGTGCCCTCGCCCTTCGCGACCAAGTACGAGATCGTGCGGCGCTACCAGACCGACATGCTGGCCAGCGGCAACAAGGAGTTCTCGCTGCCCAGCCTCGAGGGCTATATGGACGCCTGCGTGCTGGCCGAAGGCCTGCGCCGTGCCGGCCCATCGCCGACGCGCGCCAGCGTGATCGCCGGGCTCGAGCACATCGAGGGCTACGACCTCGGTGGCGTGAAGATCAATTTCGGCCGCGGCAACCGCGAAGGCAATCAGTTCGTGGATGTGGCGGTCATCAGCTCCAATGGCCGCTTGATCAGCTGAGCTGCGAGCAGCGTTCGCTCGGCTCACGCAGAATCGCGTGATGATTTCAAGCTATTCAACGGTGGCGCCTTCGCGCGCCGATGTCGACGCGCTGTCGGGTCCCACGCTGGTCGAGTTCGGCACCGACTGGTGCGGCTTCTGCAAGGCGGCGCAGCCGCTGCTGACCGAGGCACTGGCCGACGCGCCAGCGCTGCGGCACCTGAAGATCGAAGACGGCAGCGGCCGCCCGTTGGGCCGCTCGTTCAGGGTCAAGCTGTGGCCGACGCTGATCTTCATGCGCGACGGCCAGGAGATCGGGCGGCTGGTGCGGCCCGGCAACGCGGAACTGATCCGGCAGGAGCTCGCCCGGCTGGGCATCGCCGCCTGAGCGCCACTCATCCGGGCAGCGCCACCACCACGGCCGCTTCGTCGATCGCCGCCATCACGCGCTGGCGCACGCGCAACCCGCTGCCGCTGGGCGCAAAGCCGACCAGTTCCAGGCCGCCTTCGAGTGCCACCGAGATCTCGTCGCCGTCGGCGCCGCGGGCCACGCCGGCGACCACGCCACCGAGTTGATTGCCCTTGGGGCGACGCCCGGGCGACAGCCGTTCGACCCGCACCGCCGTGGCCTTGCAGAGCGCGATCGCCCCCATGCCCTCGGCCAGGCCGAGCAGTTCCGCGCTCTCCAGCGTGATGCGGGCCGACAGGCGCTGCCTGCTGCCCAGCGCCATGCGCACCCGCACGATCCGGCCCGTCGCCTCGACCGCCTCCACGGTGGCCGGCAACTGGTTGCGCATGCTGGTGCGGATCGCCAGCCGCGCCACGGCCGTACCGGCGCCGGCACCCAGCGCGCCCGCGGCTTCCGCCCGCGTCTGCACGGCCCGTCGCGCGGTCTCCAGCGCGTCCGCCAGTTCGAGCAGCTGCGCCCCGTGCGCCGTCAGCGACGCGCCGCCGCCGCCGGCGCCGCCGACTGCGCGCTCCACCAGCGCAACGCCAGCCAGATTGGTCAGCGTGGCGACCGCCTGCCAGGCCGCCTTGTAGCTGATGCCGGCATCGCGCGCGGCCTGCGAAATGCTGCCGGTGCGGCCGATGCCGCGAAGGATCTCGATGCGCTTGTCGCTCATGCCGTGGCCGAGCGCGTCGCCGAAGCGGGGGGATGCCATGGGCGGCATTGTGCCGCTGCCCTACACTCGCGCTATTCCTTTGATGAATAGCGCTGACACCAGCCACCCAACGCCATGCAAGTTCGACCTTCGCCCCGCCGGATGGCCGCCGGCCTTGCCGCCCTCTTCTTCTCGCTCTGCGGCCAGGCGGCCGAAGTGCAGGTCGCGGTCGCGGCCAACTTCTTCGGCCCGATGAAGGTGATCGCGGCCGACTTCGAGAAGGCGACCGGGCACAAGGCGGTGCTGTCGTCCGGCGCGACCGGCAAGTTCTACGCGCAGATCCAGGGCGGTGCGCCCTTCGACGTCTTCCTGGCGGCCGATGACGAGACCCCGGCCCGCCTCGACAAGGAAGGCAGCACCGTCGCCGGCAGCCGCTTCGCCTACGCCACCGGCAAGCTGGTGCTGTGGTCGGCGAATGCCGATCTGGTCGACGCCAGGGGCGAGGTGCTGCGCAGCGGCAAGTTCGCCCACCTCGCGCTGGCGGCACCCAAGCTGGCGCCTTACGGCGCGGCCGCGGTCGAAACCCTCACGCGGCTCGGCCTGCTGGCCGCGCTCGAACCGAAGTTCGTGCAGGGCGAGAGCATCGGCCAGACCTTCAGCTTCATCTCGACCGGCAACGCCGAGCTCGGCTTCGTCGCGCTGTCGCAGGTCTGGGAAGGCGGCAAGCTCAAGAGCGGTTCGGCCTGGATCGTGCCGGCCGAGTTGCACAGCCCGATCCGCCAGGACGCGGTGCGGCTGAACCGCGCCAAAGACAATGCCGCGGCCGCCGCGCTGATGGAGTACCTCAAGTCGGACGCCGCCAGGGTCGTGATCCGCTCCTTCGGCTACGAAGTCTGACCGAAGGCAGAGGCACATCATGCCGACCGCCGCCGACCTCGGCGCCGTCACCCTCACGCTGAAACTGGCGACGGCCACGACGCTGATCCTGCTGCTGCTCGGGACGCCGCTGGCCTGGTGGCTGGCGCGCACGCGCTCGGCCTGGAAAGGGCCGGTCGGCGCGATGGTGGCGCTGCCGCTGGTGCTGCCGCCCTCGGTGCTGGGCTTCTACTTCCTGGTGTCGATGGGGCCTCACGGGCCGATCGGCCAGCTGACCCAGTGGCTCGGCATCGGCCTGCTGCCTTTCACCTTCGCGGGCCTGGTGGTCGGCTCGGTCATCTATTCGATGCCCTTCGTGGTGCAGCCGATCCAGAACGCCTTCGAGACCATCGGCGAGCCCGCGCTCGAAGCCGCGGCGACGCTGCGGGCCTCGCCGATGGACTCCTTCTTCAGCGTCGTGCTGCCGCTGGCCCGGCCGGGCTACCTCACGGCCGTCGTCATGGGTTTCGCCCACACGGTCGGCGAGTTCGGCGTGGTGCTGATGATCGGCGGCAACATCCCCGGCAAGACGCGCGTGATCTCGGTGCAGATCTACGACCATGTCGAGGCACTCGAATACACGCAGGCGCACTGGCTCGCAGCCGGGATGGTGGTGTTCTCGTTCCTGGTGCTGCTGGCGCTGTATGCGCTGAACCCAACCGGGCGGCGTCGATGAGCGGCACGACGCAGCATGGCGTCGACGCGCGGCTCCAGGTCGCGTACGCGGCCTTCACGCTCGACATCGAGCTGGCACTGCCGGGACGCGGCGTTACCGCGCTCTCGGGTCCCTCGGGCTGCGGCAAGACCACCTGCCTGCGCGCCATTGCCGGGCTGCAGCGCGCGCCAGGCGCCTTTGTCTCGATCAATGGCGAGGTCTGGCAGGACGAGCGTGCCGGCACTCGCGCCATCTTCCTGCCCACCCACCGGCGGCCGCTGGGCTACGTGTTCCAGGAGAGCCGGCTGTTCTCGCATCTCGACGTCCGGCGCAATCTCGAATTCGGCATGAAGCGGGTGGCGCCGGCGCTGCGCCGCGTGGCGCTGGACCAGGCGGTGGAACTGCTCGGCATCGGCTCGCTGCTCGCGCGGCGTCCGGACACGCTGTCGGGCGGCGAGCGCCAGCGCGTCGGCATCGCGCGCGCGCTGGCCACCAGCCCGAAACTGCTGCTCATGGACGAGCCGCTGGCCTCGCTCGACCTGCAGCGCAAGCGCGAGCTCATGCCCTACCTCGAGCGCCTGCACGCCGAACTGGACATTCCCGTGCTCTACGTGAGCCACGCAGCCGACGAAATCGCGCGGCTGGCCGATCACCTGGTGCTGATCGAGGCCGGGCGCGTGGTTGCCAGCGGCCCGACCCACGAACTGATGACCCGGCTCGACCTTCCGATGGCGCACGGCGATACCGCCGGCGCCCTGATCGAGGCCGTGGTCATGGACGTCGACGCCGCCTACGGCCTGGTCCGGGTCGCCTTCGCGGGCGGCACGCTGAGCCTGCCGCATGGGGGCGTCCGCGTGGGCCAGCGGGTGCGCGTGCGCATCCAGGCGCGCGACGTCAGCCTCACGCTGCAGCCCCAGGCCGGCACCAGCGTGCTCAACATCCTGCCGGCGACCATCACCGACCTGGCCGACGACGGCCCGGCGCAGCGGATGATCGGGCTCGACGTCGGCGGCATGCGGATGCTGGCCCGCATCACGCGGAAGTCGGCCGACCTGCTCGGGCTCGCGGTCGGGTTGCCCGTGCACGCGCAGGTCAAGGGCGTGGCCATCGTCGAGTGAAAGGCCCCCACGCTCGTCACTTCGTGTACTCGCTGCCCCCCGAGGGGGCGCAGACCGCCTTGGGGCGGCCCGGCGCCGGTCTGAGGCCCCCACGCTCGTCACTTCGTGTACTCGCTGCCCCCCGAGGGGGCGCAGRCCGCCTTGGGAGCGGCCCGGTGCCGGCGTGAGCCTCCTCAAGCCCCGGCCGGCACCTTGTCCAGGAAGCCGGTGACCGACTGCAGCCGGCCGGCTTCGAGCCGCGCGAAATCGGTGCCCTCGATCAGGTCCTCGGCGCCGCTCGGCCCCAGGGTCCACGAGAAGCGCAGCTGGTCGCCATGCGCGTCGGGCTGGCCCTTGAGCGCGAAGCGAAAGCCCGGATAGCGCTGGTGCACGCCGCCGACCAGGGCGCTGATCTGCGAGCGGCCCCTGGCCTGCATCAGGGGATCGACGTAGCGTGCGTCGTCGGTCCAATGGGTTTCGAGCAGCTTCAGCCGACGCTCGGCATCGGTCTCGTTCCAGACGGCGATGTAGTGCTCGGCCACGCGGACGGCATCGGAAGTGGCGGTGTTCATGGCGAATCCTTTCGTTGATCACGACCCGCAACAGCGCGGGGCGGATCCATGGTCGCCGTGAAGCCGCCGCGGGTCGATGACCCCGGAGGTCAAGTCGCCGCGCCGATCGGCCGGGCCGCGCGGGGCCGCACCCGATCGGGCGTGCTGTAGCGTTCGACCGACAAGCCATCGGTGCGGATGTCCGGGCGCCGCCCCATCACCTGGTCGGCCACCAGCTTGCCCGAGCCGCAGGCCATGGTCCAGCCGAGCGTGCCGTGGCCGGTGTTGAGGAACAGGTTGCCGTAGGCCGTCGGCCCGACGATCGGCGTGCTGTCGGGCGTCATCGGCCGCAGGCCGGTCCAGAAGGTCGCGCGCGGCAGGTCGCCGCACGGGAACAGGTCGGTGATGACGCGCTCCAGCGTCTCGCGGCGGCGCGGATTCAGGCGCAGGTCGAAGCCGCCGAGCTCGGCCATGCCGCCGACCCGGATGCGGTCGTCGAAGCGCGTGACCGCCACCTTGTAGGTCTCGTCGAGCACCGTGGACTGCGGCGCCAGCGAGGGATCGACCAGCGGCACCGTGAGCGAATAGCCCTTGACCGGATAGACCGGGATGTCGAGCCCGAGCGGCGCGATGAACTCGCGCGAGTAGCTTCCGAAAGCCAGCACGTAGCGGTCGGCAGTGAGCACTTCGCTGGTGGCGCCGCCGAGGCGCACGCCGGTGATGCGGCCGCCTTCGGTGAGCAGCCCATCGACCGACTGGTGAAAGCGGAAGTCGACGCCGAGCCCGCGGGCGATCGCGGCCAGGCCCTGGGTGAACAGGTTGCAGTCGCCGGTCTCGTCGTTCGGCAGGTGCAGGCCACCAGCCAGCAGGTCGCCGGTACGGGCCAGCGCCGGCTCGACGGTCGCCAGCCGGCTGCGGTCGAGCAAGCTGTAGGGCACGCCGCATTCCTCGAGCACCGCCAGGTCGCGCTGCACGGCGTCGAGCTGGGCCTGGGTGCGGAACAGCTGCAGCGTGCCCTGGGTGCGCTGCTCGTAGCGAATGCCGGTCTCGGCGCGCAGGTCGCGCAGGCAGTCGCGGCTGTACTCGGCGACGCGCATCATGCGCTCCTTGTTGAGGGCATAGCGCTCGGGGGAGCAGTTCTTCAGCATCTGCGCCATCCAGCGCAGCTGGAACAACGAGCCGTCGGGCCGGATCGCGAGCGGCGCGTGCTTCTGGAACATCCACTTCAGGGCCTTGAGCGGAATGCCGGGCGCCGCCCACGGCGTGGAATAGCCGGGCGACACCTGGCCGGCATTGGCAAAGCTGGTTTCCTGCGCCGGGCCACCCTGGCGATCGATCAAGGTGACCTCGGCGCCGCCGCGCGCCAGGTAGTACGCGGTGGTCACGCCGATCACGCCGCCGCCCAAAACGATCACTTTCATCGCAGAACTCCATCGGTGCAGGAAAGGAGTCAATGGTATTTATCAACCTGCCGTAAACTCCACGGAAATTGAAGCCTCTCGCAGCTAATTCAACTGTCGCCCCATCCAAAACGGCATCCCAGGAGTGAAATGACCGACCTCGACCGCACCGACCGGAAAATCCTCGACATCCTCCAGCGCCAGGGCCGCATCTCGATGACCGACCTGGCCGAGCAGATCGGCCTCTCGACCTCGCCGTGTTCCGAGCGCGTGCGGCGCATGGAGCGCGAGGGCGTGATCACCGGCTACCACGCGCGCATCGATCCGCAGGCGCTCGGCAAGACGCTGCTGGTGTTCGTCGAGATCACGCTGTCGTCGAAGTCGGCCGACGTCTTCGACAAGGTGCGCCAGGAGCTGATGCATGTGCCCGAGGTCATGGAATGCCACCTGGTGTCGGGTGGCTTCGACTACCTGGTCAAGGCCCGCCTGCGCGCCATGAGCGACTACCGCAACCTGCTCGGCGACCTGCTCAAGAAGCTGCCGGTGCCGGCCGAGTCGAACAGCTACGTCGTGATGGAAGAGATCAAGGAAAGCCTCTACCTGCCGATGGACCGGTGACCCTAGAATCCGCCCCTCTTCCAGAATCCCACTCGCATGAACATCGTCGTCAACGAAGACCTGAAATCCTATATCGACCCGTTGACCCCGGACGAATACGAAGCCCTCGAACGCAGCATCCTCGCCGAGGGCTGCCGCGATGCGCTGGTGCTGTGGGGCGACGTGCTGGTCGACGGCCACAACCGCTACGGCATCTGCCAGAAGCACGGCCTGCCGTTCCAGACGGTGCAGAACACGCGCTTCAAGTCGCTCGAAGACGTGCACCTTTGGATGATCGACCAGCACCTGGGCCGACGCAGCGTCTCGGACTTCCTGCGCGGCGTGCTGGCCTTGCGCAAGAAGGAGATCGTGGCCGGGCGGCAGGCCCGGGCGTCCGCCGCGCCGGCCGACGACGCCGACGATCCGCCCTTCGATGTCGATCCCGCGCTGCCTCCTTCCGCGCCCCTCAACAGCCGCGAAGCGATCGCCAAGGCGGCCCGCCTGAGCAGCAGCCAGGTCGTGATGATCGAGAAGATCCAGAAGCAGGCAGCGCCCGAGCTGGTGGCCGCGATCAAGTCCGGCACGATCTCGATCAACGCCGCGGCGGCCGTGGCGACCCTGCCGGCCGAAGAGCAGATCGCGGCCGCCCACGGCGGCAAGGACGAGCTCAGGCAGGCGGCCAAGCGGGTGCGCGAGGCCAAGCGCCCGGCGCGCGCGGAAACGGAGAAGGCGCAGGCCTCGCAGGAACCGGACGCCATCGAACGGCTGACGCAACGCGTGGCCGAACTCACGGCCGAGAACGAAGACCTGCGCCGGCAGGTGGCCGCGCTACACGCCCTGCTGCAAGCGGCCGAGGCCTGACCCCCGTCACCCCGCCGGCTTCACCCCGGCCGGCGCAGCCAGGCCCGTTGCTGAAACACCGCGGAACCGGCTTCGCCGGGCCGCTGGTGTTGCCCCCGGCAGGGGGTGGGCGCCCCGACACGAAGTGCGGGGCAACCTGGGGGCGAGCTATTTGGCATTCGGAAAGAACAATTGCTCGCCGCCGATCCTGTAGGCCGCGATGGTCGACTGCCCGGCCGGCGAAATCACCCAGTCGACGAACTTCTGCGCCCCCGCGCTGTTGAGATTCGGGAACCTGGTCGGGCTCACCACCATCACGCCGTACTGGTTGAACAGGCGCTTGTCGCCTTCCACCAGCACCCCGAGGTCGGCGCGGTTCTTGAAGCTGAGCCAGGTGCCGCGGTCGGCCAGCACATAGGCGCCGCTCGACGCCGCGATGTTGAGCGCCGGGCCCATGCCGCAGCCGCACTCCTTGTAGCCCGTGCCCTTCTTGTCGCTCGGCACCGGCTGGCCGGCCTCGCCGATGCCGGTCTGAGTCCACAGCCGGCGCTCGGCGGCGTCGGTGCCGCTCTTGTCGCCGCGCGAGACGAAAGGCGCGTTGACCGCCGCGATCTTCTTCAGCGCCGCCACGATGTCCTGCCCCTTGACGCCGGCCGGGTCGCCCCTGGGGCCGACCAGCACGAAGTCGTTGTACATGACCGGGAAGCGCTTGGCGGCGAAGCCCTCGGCGACGAACTTCTCCTCGGCCGCGGTGTCGTGCACGAAGAGCACGTCGGCATCGCCTCGCCTGGCCATGTCGATCGCCTGCCCGGTGCCGACCGCCACCACCTTGACGTCGATCCCGCTCGCCTGCTTGAAGGCCGGCAGCAGGTGCGAGAACAGGCCCGACTGCTCGGTCGAAGTCGTCGAGGCCATGGTGAGGGTTTCGGCCCGGGCGGCGAGCGCGCCGGCCGCCAGCACGAGCGCACCGAGCGAGGCCCGCACGCCCCTGGACAGATTGAACGACATCACACCAGTTCACCTTTGACAAACAGACGGGCTTCCTCGGGCAGCGGCCCGCGGAAGAAATCATGGACCGGCAGGTCGGCCACCACCCTGCCGTGCTCGAGGTAGACGACGCGGCTGGCGAGCCGCTTGACCTGGCCCAGGTTATGGCTCGCGAAGACCAGCGTGCGGCCCTGCGCGGCCTCGGCGATCAGGGCCTCGACCTCGCGCTTGGCGGTCGGGTCCAGGCTGGCGGTGGGCTCGTCGAGCAGCAGCACGTCGGGATGCAGGGCCCAGGCCCGCGCTAGCGCCATGCGCTGCTGCTGGCCGCCCGACAGCGTGCGTGCGTTGCGGCCGGCGAGTTCGACCAACCCGACCCTTCCGAGCGCGACCTCGGCCTCGCGCTGCGCGCCGCGCCACGGCGCCCCCTGCAGCCACAGCGCCAGCGCGACGTTGTTGCGGACGCTGGCGCGCAGCATGTGCGGCCGCTGGAACAGCATGGCCTGCGCATTCGGCGACACGCGGCTCATGAAGACGCCCGAGGAATGCGGCAGCAGTCCATGCAGCAAGCGCAGCAGGCTGCTCTTGCCACTGCCGTTGGCGCCGATCAGCGCCACCCGCTCGCCCGCCAGGATCTCTAGATTGACGCCGGCCAGCGCCTGCACCTTGCCGAAGCGCAGCGAGACCCCGTGCAGGCTGAAGAGCGGCGCGCCCACCGCCGGAACGGCCCGGCGGTTCACGGCACCGCCTCCAGCGTGCGGTTGCGCATGGCATCGGCGGCCCCGCCATCGACCCGTTCGCGCCAGGCGCGCAAGGCCGCGATCGCCAGGTTCAGCAGCAGCACCACGGCCAGCAGCAGCAGCCCGAGTGCCAGTGCCAGCGGCAGGTCGCCCTTGCTGGTCTCCAGCGCGATGGCGGTGGTCATCACGCGCGTGAAGCCGTCGATGTTGCCGCCGACGATCATCACGGCGCCGACCTCCGACACGGCGCGGCCGAAGGCCGCGATCACCACCGTGACCAGCGCGTAGCGCTCGTCGGCCACCAGCAGCAGGCCGCGCGCGAAGCTGCCGGCGCCGAGCGAGCGCAGCTGCTCGCCATGGGCGCGGTCGGCATCCTCGATCGCCTGCCGCGTCAGTGCCGTGACCACCGGCAGCACGAGGAGGGTCTGCGCCAGCACCATTGCCTTGAAGGAGAACAGCCAGCCCAGGAAGCCCAACGGACCCGAACGCGACAGCAGCAGGTAGATCACCAGCCCCACCACCACCGAGGGCAGCGCCAGCAGCGTGTTGAGCAAGGTCAGCAGCAGGCCGCGCCCCGCGAACCGGGCCACCGCCAGCCAGGCCCCCAGCAGCAGGCCGAATCCGCAGGCCAGCAGGCAGGCCGTCGCGCTGACCGCCAGCGAGCGCCCGACGATGGAGAGCAGCATGGGGTCGACGGAGACGACGAGGTGCCAGGCGGCAGCGGCACTGTCGGCGAAGGTGTTCATGGCGTGCGTGGAACGGGGAGCGCCGCAGTATGGACAAGGCGGCACCCTCAACCTATGCAATGGCTTGCATAGGCGACGAACAGGCTCTGCATAATCTCCCCGGCGCTCCTGCCCCTTTCCCCGCCTCCCGTGCAACAGATCGAACTCTCCTACGCCATCGCACCGCGCCGCCAGGGCCGCACGCTGATCCGCAACCCGCTGATGGAGTTGCTGCACGCGGTGCGCGAGCACGGGTCGATCTCGGCCGCGGCGCGGGCCGTGGGCTATTCGTACCGCCACGTCTGGGGTGAGCTCAAGCGCTGGGAAGAGACGCTGGGCCGCGCGCTGGTGACCGGCGACCAGGGCCGCTCGGCCCAGCTGTCCGAGTTCGGCGACAAGCTGCTGTGGGCCGAACGCCAGGCCCAGGCCCGGCTGGCGCCGCAGATCGAGGCGCTGCATGCCGACCTCGAGCGTGCCTTCGCGCTCGCCTTCGACGACAGCACGCACGTGCTGAGCCTGCACGCCAGCCATGACGATGCCCTGGTGCTGCTGCGGGCGCACGCCGCGTCCACCGCGCGGCTCCAGCTCGACATCCGCTTCACCGGCAGCGTGGATGCGATCAGCGCGCTGAACCAGGGCCGCTGCGTGATGGCGGGTTTCCACACCCTCGAGCGGCCGCCGTCCGGCTCGCTCGCGCAACGCACCTACAAGCCGCTGCTCAAGCCCGGCCTGCACAAGATCATCGGCTTCGCGCGCCGCACCCAGGGCCTGATCGTCGCGCCCGGCAACCCGCTCGGCCTGAAGAGCCTGGCCGACGTGGCGGCGCGCTGGGCGCGCTACGTCAACCGGCCGATCGGCGCCGGCACGCGGGTGCTGCTCGACGAACTGCTGGCGCGCGACGGGCTGGCGGCCGATGCCATCGACGGCTATGCGCGGCACGAACCTTCGCACGCGGCGGCGGCGCAGGCGGTGGCGTCCGGCGAGGCCGATGCCGCGCTCGGGATCGAATCGGCAGCGCTCGGTGCCGGCCTGGGTTTCGTGCCGCTGGTACAGGAGCGCTACCACCTCGCCTGCCTCAAGTCGGCGCTCGAACAGCCGGCCATCGAGGCCCTGCTGGTGCTGCTGCGCGGCGCCGCCTGGCAGCACCAGCTCGGCACGCTGCCGGGCTACGAGAGCGCCAGCAGCGGCGAGGTCGAGTCGCTGAGCACACTGCTGCCGTGGTGGAGCTTCAAGCCGAAAAAGGCCCCCTCGCGCGCCAAGGCGTAGCCCCGGCCCGGACGCTCGCTCAAGCGGGATCGAGCGGAAAGACCGGGCGCCGTACCTTGGAAAACGGAAACAGCCCATAGTCCGAACTCGTCACCCCCGGGCTGTCGCACTCGACCAGCGCGGCGGACAGCGGCTCGAACACCGGTCGGCAGTACATGCGCGACTTGAGCAGCAGAAAACGCTCGCTGCGCGGATCGAGGCCCGCGCACTCGAAGACACCGATGTCCCAGGGTTCCTGGGTGCGCTCGGTGACGACGATGCGTGCCGCGCCGATGTCGAACAACACCGTGCGGCCCATGCTGGCACGCTGGCCAGTGTAGGTGGGACCGGTGATCACGTACTCGCCGTTGCCGATGGTGCGCACCGTGCCTGTCAGCTGCAGCGGCGTCTTCGCGAGGCCGAGGCCTGCCAGCGACACCTTGTTGCCGAGTGCCACCGTCACCGTCGCGCCCTCGCCCGCCGCCACGAGCTCGCTCACGGCCTGCGGATCGCACAGCGGCCCGACGCCGATGCCGTCGAGTCCCTGGGCCAGCGCTTCCTGCAGCACATCCATGGTGTCGCAGCTGCCGCCGGACATGCAGTTGTCGCCATGGTCGAGCAGCAGCACCGGGCGCGTCGCGCCCTGCGCGATCTCCTTGGCGCGCGCGATCGATGCCACCAGCGCTTCGCTGCGGTAGACGAAAGCTTCGCGCTCGCGCCATATCTGCGCCGCGATGCGATCGGCCGTGGCCTGGGCGCGCTCGGGCGACTGCGCATCGACCACCACCACGCTCATGCAGGGCGCCTCGATGTCGGACAGCGAAAAGCCCGCGAAGATCGACACCGCGAGCGATTCGGCCTCTTCGGCTGCGCGCGCCGCTTCGATCGCGCGCTGCATCGCGCCGGTGAAGGAGGCGCTGCGCAGCGTATGGGCCATCAGCGGGAGCGGGTGCCATCGCATCGCGGGCCGGCTCCGCCCGGCGAGCAGGTCCAGCAGCAGGCGGCCCGCATGCGCGCCGGTTTCGTACATGTCGATGTGCGGGTAGGTCTTGAAGCCGACGATCACGTCCGCATTGCCGACCATCGCCGCCGTCACGTTGGCATGCAGGTCGAGCGCCACGCCGATCGGCACACCGGGTGCCGCGGCGCGCAGCCGAGCGAGCAGCTCGCCTTCGCCGTCCACGCTGTTCTGCGCCACCATCGCGCCGTGCAGGTCGAGCAGGATCGCATCGCAACCCGGCACGGCATCGAGAATGCGCTGGCACAAGGTGGTGTAGGCCTGCGCGTCGACCGGCCCGCTCGGGTTGGCCGACGCCGACACCGGCGTGACCAGCGTCGCCCCCGCCTGCTCGGCGAGGTCGATGAAGGCCGACATCGCGGTCCGCATGCCCTTGTTGTCGCGATAGGCCTGCTCGCCGAAGCTCGGACCATCGGGCCCGAAAGCGGCCAGCGGCGTGGGCACCGGCGAGAAGGTGTTGGTCTCGTGATTGAGCCGGGCGATCAGGATTTTCACGATGCCACCACCCCCGCGCTTTGCAGCATCGCCTGCATCAGCACATTGCAGCCGGCCTCCAGATGGTCGGGCTGCGCGTCCTCGATCTCGTTGTGGCTGATGCCGTCGAGACAAGGCACGAAGATCATCGCGGCCGGGCAGACGCGCGCCAGGTACACCGCGTCGTGGCCGGCGCCGCTGATCACGTTCATCCAGCTCATGCCCTGCTGCCGCGCGGCTTCGCGCACGGCCGAGACCAGCGTCGGCGCAAAGGACTGCGGCGGGAAATACACCACCTGCTCGACGCCGATGTCCACCTTGTGCAGCGCGCCGATGCGCTGCGTCGCCTGCCTGAGCGCCGCGTCCATGGCCAGCAGCACGGTGTCGTCGGCCGCGCGCAGGTCGACGCTGAGCCGCACCCTGCCCGGGATCACGTTGCGCGAATTCGGGTAGGCATCGATCCAGCCGACGGTGCCGCGCCCATGCGGCGCCTGCGCGAGCGCGATGCGATTGACCTCGATCACCAGCTCGGAGGCCGCCAGCAAGGCGTCGTGCCGAAGTTCCATCGGGGTGGGGCCGGCATGCGCTTCCATCCCCTGCACCACCACGTCGTACCAGCGCTGCCCGAGCGCGCCTTCCACCACGCCGATCACGCGCTCGTTGGCTTCCAGCACCGGCCCTTGCTCGATGTGCGCTTCGAAGTACGCACCCACGGGGGATGCGGCCGCCGATGCGGGCGCCGGGCCGGCATAGCCGATGGCGGCCAGCGCATCGGCCACGCTGATGCCCTCGTTGTCGCGCTGCGCGAGCGCGTGCTCGAGCGTGAAGGCGCCGGCGAAGACGCCCGAGCCCATCATCACCGGCACAAAGCGCGAGCCCTCCTCGTTGGTCCATACCGCCACCTCCAGCGGCGCTTCGGTGGCGACCTGCGCATCGTTGAGGCTGCGGATCACCTCGAGCCCCGCGAGCACGCCGTAGTTGCCGTCGAACTTGCCGCCCGTGGGCTGGGTGTCGATGTGGCTGCCGGTCGTGACCGGCGGCAGCGCGTTGTTGCGTCCGGCACGGCGCGCGAAGATGTTGCCGATCTGGTCCACGCGCAGCGCGCAGCCGGCCTCGCGGGCCCAGCGCGCGAAGAGCTCGCGGCCCTGCCGGTCGAGCTCGGTCAGCGCGATGCGGCAGACGCCGCCCTTCTCGGTGGCGCCGAGCTCGGCGAGCTGCATCAGCGAGTTCCAGAGACGCCGGCCGTCGACGCGCAGATGGCGCATGTCCGGTGCGCCGGACACGGGGGAAAGTTCGGGGGATGTAGTCATGGCTTTGCGAGAAAGAGGCGGGACGGATGCGTTCAGACGAGACCGACGCCCAGGTAGCGGTCCTTCACTTCGTGGTCGGCGACGAAGTCCGAGTTGCCGGCCTGGTGCACGATCACGCCCTGCTCCAGGATGTAGTGCCGGTCGGCCAGTTGCACGCAGACCTCCAGGTTCTGCTCGACCAGCAGGATCGCCACGCCGGCGGCCTTGATCAGCTTCAGCTGGGCGACGATCTCTTCGACGATCACCGGCGCGAGGCCTTCCACCGGTTCGTCGAGGATCAGCAGGCGCGGGTGGTTCATCAGCGCGCGCCCGATCGCCAGCATCTGCTGCTCGCCGCCGGAAAGCTGGCCCCCGCCGTTGCGGCGCCGCTCCTGCAGCCGCGGAAAGATGCGGTAGATGTCCTCGAGCTGCCAGGGCGAATCGCGCCGCTGGCCGAGCAGCAGGTTCTCCTCCACGGTCAGCAGCTTGAAGATGCCGCGGTGCTCGGGCACCAGGCAGACGCCGCGGGTCGCGATGCGGTGCGGCGGGAGGCCCGCGATGTCGGCCGCCTGGAAGCGCACGCTGCCGCGGGTGGGTGTCACGGCGCCGGCAATGCTCTTCAGGGTGGTCGACTTGCCCGCGCCGTTGCGGCCCAGCAGCGTGACCACCTCCGCCTCGCCCACGGTCATCGAGACGCCTTGCAGCACGTGGCTCTTGCCGTAGTGGCTGTGGAGATTCGCGACCTCCAAAATGGTGCCGGTACCGCTCATGCCCGCCCCCCGGTGATCATGTTGCCGAGATAGGCCGTGCGCACGCGCGGATCGGCCCGGATGTCGCCCGGCAGTCCCTCGGCCAGGACGCGGCCCTGCTGCATCACGGTCACGGTGTCGGAGATGTCCATCACGATGTTCATGTTGTGCTCGATCAGCACCACGGTGTGCCCGTCGCGCAGGCCGCGGATCAGCTGCTTCATGTCGTCGAGGTCGTCGATGCCCATGCCCGATGTCGGCTCGTCGAGAAAGATCGCCTTGGGCCGCGCCGCCAGCGCCATGCCGACTTCGAGGCGCCGCTGCTGGCCGTGCGAGAGCACGCTGGCCGGCGTGTCGGCCAGCCGCTCGAGCCCGATGCGCTGAAGCACTTCGGCCACGGTGTCGGCGCAGGAGAGTTCGCCGACCGGCGCGCGCCAGCAATTGAGCGCCCGGCGCGGCGCCACGCCCTGCGCCGCGAGCCGCAGGTTCTCGCGCACCGGCAGGCTGGCGAACAGGCTCGTGACCTGGAAGGAGCGCGCCATCCCGCGCTGCACCCGGCGGTAGTCGGGCTCGCGCGTCACGTCGTGGCCGTCGAACACGATCCGCCCGCCCGTCGTGGTGCCGGTGCCCGTGAGCATGTGGAACAGCGTGGTCTTGCCGGCGCCGTTGGGGCCGATCACCGAATGCACGGTGTTGCGCAGGATCCGGAGGTCCACGCCGCCGAGGGCGGCGAACTTGCCGTAGTGCTTGGTGACACCGACGGCTTCGATCAGTGCGGTCTGCGTCATGCCTTCTCTCCCTGTCCGGCCAGGATCTCCGGCGGCGGCACCTGCGGCGCCCTGCGGAACAGGCGGCGCCACGCGCTTTCGCCCAGGCCCCAGAGACCGCGCTGCATGCCGATGCTCACGCCGATCAGCAACAGCCCCAGCAACAGCAGCCAGCGCGGCCACAAGGTCGAGAGCCAGTCGGCCAGCAGCACATAGAAGGCCGCGCCCAGCACCGAGGCGAAGAGATTGCCGGTGCCGCCGATCACGGTGATGACCAGGATCATCTCGCTCGTGTGGTATTCGGCATTCGAGAGCGGCGCGATGCCGGTCATCATCGCGTGCAGCCCGCCCGCCAGGCCCGTGACCGCGCCCGAGATGACGAAGGCCAGCAGCTTGAAGCGCCGGAGGTCGTAGCCCACCGCGGCGGCCCGGTCCTCGTTGTCGCGGATGGCCAGCAGCGTGCGGCCGAAGATCGAGTCCGAGACGCGCAGCAGCAATCCGAACGCGATCAGGAACACCACGGCAACGAAGGCGTAGTACGTCCAGGGCGTATCCAGGAACGCAGGGCGCGGCACGTCGAGCAGCCCGTTGTCGCCGCCGGTAAGCCCCGAGGCGGTATAGGCCACGAAGTAGAACATCTGCGCGAACGCCAACGTGAGCATCACGAAATAGGTGCCGCGCTGGCGGATGGCCACCCATCCGACCACCGCGGCGCCCAGCGCCCCCATGGCGATGGCGGCGAGCAGCGCGAGTGGCATCGGCAGTTGCAGCCGGGTGAGCAGGATCGCGATGGTGTAGCTGCCCAGACCGAAGAAGATGCCCTGCCCGAACGACAGCAGCCCCGTGTAGCCCAGCAGCAGGTTGCAGCCAACGGCTGCGAGCGAATAGATCAAGACCTCGCTCGCTAGAGTTCCCGAGCGCAGTACCAGGGGCAGGCCCAGCGCGACGATCAGCGCCAGCAGGAATGTGATTTTTCTCGGCATGGTTTTCATCCTCGGCGGCCGAGCAGGCCATGCGGGCGCAGCAGCAGGACGGCCGCCATCGCGATGTAGATCATCAGGCTCGCACCGGGCGGCCAGAGGGTGCTCATGAGGCTTTGCACCACGCCGATCAGCAGCCCGCCCACCAGCGCCCCGCCGAAGCTGCCAAGCCCGCCGATCACCACCACCACGAAGGCGACGCCCAGCGCCTCGACCCCCATGAAGGGCTCGGCGCCGCGGATCGGCGCGGCCAGCACGCCGGCCAATGCGGCCGTCGCCGCACCCAGCGCGAACACCAGGCTGAACACGCGGAACACGTTGATGCCCAGCAGCGACACCATCTCGGTCGATTCGCTGCCCGCACGGACCGCGCTGCCCAGCCGTGTCCCTTCGAGCACCCACCAGAGCAGCACCGCCAGCACGGCCGTGAAGCCGATCACGAAGAGCCGGTACTTGGGATAGACGAAGGCACCCCACATGACCACGCCCTGCAGCAGGTCGGGCGTGGGCACGCTGTTGCCGAGCGGCCCCCACAACACGATCACGATTTCCTGCACCGCGAGCGCCAGGCCCACCGTCACGAGGATGTGGAACTCATGCGCCTTGGCATAGACACGGCGCAGCAGCAGCTTCTCGGCGGCCCATCCCAGCGCGCCGACGAACAGCGGCACCAGCACCAGCGCGGCCCAGAAGTCCAGGCCCCACTGCATGGCCTGGAAGCACAGGTAGGCACCGAGCAGATAGAAAGCCCCGTGCGCGAAGTTCACGAAGCGCAGCAGGCCGAACACGATGGACAAGCCAACGGCCAGCAGGAAATACAGCATGCCGATGCCGATTCCGTTGAGGGTCTGGAGCAGGTAGACGGTCATAGATGTGGGTGGTGGCGGGCTTGCGTGCACTGTCCCTTCCAGGAACACCGCGGAACCGGCTTTGCCGGTCCGCAGGTGTTGCCCCCTGAAAGGGGGTGGGCGGCCACACGCAGTGGGCAAGCCTGGGGGTTAGCCGGTCAGCCCAGTTTGCAGCCGGTCTTGTCGATCGCAAGGAACGACTTGCCCGAGCTGACCACGTCGACGAAGTCGGCCGGGTTCTTCATCTTCGACTTGGCCTTGCCCTTGAGCAGGTAGTAGTCCTTGATCACCTGGTGATCGGCCTGGCGGATTTCCTCGCTGCCCGTGAGGCCGTCGAACTTCATGCCTTCGAGTGCTGCGATCACGGCCTTCGGGTCCACGGTGCCGGCCTTGACGATGCCGTCGAGCAGGATCTTGGTGCAGACGTAGGAGCCCGCGAGGCTGTAGTTGGGCACGATCTTGAGCTTGTCGGCGGTGCGCTTGACGAGGTCCCGGTTGAGCGGCGTGTCGACCGTATGCCAGTACTGGGCGCCGAAATAGACGCCGTCGCACAGGTCCGCGCCCAGTGACTCGAACTGCTCCAGCCCCGAGGCCCAGGCCATCAGGATCGTCATGTTCTTGTTCATTCCGAAGCTCACCGCCTGGCGCAGCGCATCGGACGACTGCGCACCGAAGTTGAGCAGCAGCAGCACGTCGGGCTTGGCCGCCGCCGCGTTGGTGAGGTAGCCGCTGAACTCCTTCTCGTTGAGCGAGTGGTAGCTGTTGCCCACGTGCTCGATGCCCTTCTCCTGGAAGATCGCCTTGGCCGCGCCGAGCAGGCCTTCGCCGAACACGTACTGCGGCGTGATGGTGTACCAGCGCTTGGCGTTGGGCAGCGCGGCCACCAGCGGACGCACCGTTTGCTCGATGGCACCGAAGGTGGGCACCGACCAGCGGAAGGTGGCGCTGTTGCAGTCCTTGCCGGTGATCTCGTCGGCACCGGCCGTGGTGATGAACAGCGCGCCGGCCTTCTCGGCCTCCTTGCCCATCGCCAGCGATTCCGACGACAGGATCCCGCCCGCGAAGAAGCGCACGCCCTGCTGCTGCGAGGCCTCCTGCACCTTGCGCACCGCGGTCGCCGGCTTGCCTTCGGTGTCGAACACCGTGTAGGCCAGGGGCCGCCTGAGCACGCTGCCGTACTGTTCGATGGCGAGCTTCATGCCCAGGTCGGCGAACTTGCCGTTGGCCGCGAAAGCCCCCGACATCGGCACCGGACAGCCAAAGCGGATGGCGTCCGCCGATTGGGCGAAAGCGGCGCGGCCGGCCAGCAGGGAGGCGGGCGCCGCCGAGAGGGCGGCCAGTTGAAGAAGTTGTCTGCGTTGCAATTGAGCGCTCCGATCGTGGTGTGAAGTGAAGAAACGGCTTCCGCGGCGTGCGGCGATTTAACCGGATAAATTGGATTAATATGCTAGTGAAAACCCGTTAGCAATGACCGTGCCCGCATCCATCCCTCCGCCACAAGAAAGCGCCTTCCCGAGCACCAGTAAGATCGCGCGCTGGTGCGCATCTCCCGATGGGCATGGAGCGTGTGCATGACAGTGGGCCAACACCGTCCCAGGCGGCAAAAGCTCTCGGACGTCATCGTCGAAGACGTGAAACGATGGATCGTCGCCGAGCGCAAGCAGCCCGGCGACCGGCTACCGAACGAGAAGGAATTGATCGAACTCTTCGGCTATTCGAAGAGCACGGTGCGCGAGGCGCTGAAGGCGCTGGAGGTGCGCGGGCTGATTTCGATCCGGACCGGGCCGGGCGGCGGCGCCTACCTGCAGCAGGTGTCGGTCGATCACGCCTCCGAGCCGCTGCGCAACTTCCTGCATTTCCATCACCTCGACGGGCATCACATCTACCAGCTGCGCAAGGTGCTGGAGCCCGAACTGGCCGTGAGCGTGGTCGGCCGGCTGACGCCGCAGCAGATGGAGCGCCTCGAAGAGAACATCCGCCTGTGCACCCACGAGCCCACCTCGGAAGACGAACTGCGCATCCAGCGCGAAGCCGAACTCGCGTTTCACACCCTGTTGGCCGAAAGCTGCCCCAATCCGGTGCTGTCTTTCATGTGCCGCTTCCTCAATGACCTGCTGCGCGACCTCGTGGTCTACAAGAAGGCGCTCGACCATCACCACTTTGGCGAAGCCAATGTCGACTATCACACCCAGCTGCTGGCGGCCTACCGCAATGAAGACCCGGACGCCGTGCGCCGCCTGATGGCCGAGCACATGGTCGACGCGGAAGCCCACATGCACGAGATGGAAGCGCACATCGGCGCCAAGCACCTGCTGCTGCCGAGCGGCCAGCGCTGAGCGCGCCGTTCAGGCCGGCGCAGGCTCCGCCCGCCCCGGCGCCTTCAGGTTCTTGGATCGAGCACCACGCGGCCCTGGATCGTGCCGCGGCGCATCGCGTCGAAGACCTCGTTGATCGCGGACAGCGGGCTCGACTCGACCCGGCAATGGATCAGCCCGCGGGCCGCGAGGTCGAGCACGGCGCGCAGGTCCTCGCGGGTACCGACCGCCGAGCCCACCACATGGGCCTCGCTGCCGACCAGCGCCAGCGCGGAAAACCGCAACGGCTCCGCCGGCAGTCCGATCACGCACAAGGTGCCGCCCGGCCGCAGGATGCTCATCGCCGCGTCGTAGGCGACATGGGCCGCCGAGGTGACGGCCGCAACGTGCACGCCACCGCGCTTGCGGATCAGCGCCAATGCTTGCGGGTCGGTGGCGTTCAGGGCGTGGTCCGCACCCAGTTCGCGCGCCAGCGCCAGCTTGGCCTCGCTGACGTCGAGCGCGAAGACTTCGGCGCCCAGCGCACGCGCGATCTGCACCGCCAGATGACCGAGGCCGCCGACGCCGAGCACGGCGACCCGCTGACCGGCCGCGACATGCGCCTTCTGCAGCGCGCGATAGCTCGTCACGCCGGCGCAGAGCAGCGGCGCGGCCTGCTCGGCGCTCAAGGCGTCGGGGATGCGCACCGCGTAGTCGGCGTTCGCGCACATGAACTGCGCGTAGCCGCCATCGACCGACATGCCGGTCACGGCCGCACCCTTGCGGCACAGGTTCTCGTTGCCTTCGAGGCACTGCTCGCAACGGCCGCAGGCACGGTAGAGCCATGGCACGCCGATGCGATCGCCGATCTTCAGCAGCGTCACGCCACTGCCGAGGCCGATGACCTTGCCGACCACCTCGTGCCCTGGAATCACGCGTGCCTTGGTCAGCGCGCGGAAGCCCGGCAGGTCGCCGTCCGCGATGTGCAGGTCCGAATGGCACACGCCGCAAGCGAGCACTTCGACCAGGACCTCGCCGGTGAGCGGCTGAGGGACGGGCACCTCCTCGATCGCCAGGGGTTTGCCGAATTCGTTGAGCACCGCTGCTTGCATCATGGGAGTCCCCTTGTCGAAGGCGCTCACAGCGCACAGGTCCTGAAGCCGAAGAAGCCGTCGTCGCGGTCTGGCAGCGCAAAGCCGCGGCGCTTCGGCGAGCGCAGCCGGGCCCGCGTGGCGAACGAGGCGCCGCGCAGCACGCGGGCCTGGCCGAAGGCGGGTGCGGGGTCGAACTCGGTGCCCTGGCTCCATGGGTCAGGACGAAAACCCGGCCAGGGCCTCAGCGTGCCCGCGGTCCACTCGTGCACGTCGGCCCAGCGAAAGCCCCGGCGGGCGGCGGTGTGGGCGGCGATCTCCCATTCGACTTCGGTCGCGATGCGGCGGCCGGCCCAGCGTGCCCAGGCATCGGCCTCCCACCAGGCGACATGGACCGCGCTGCGGTTGCCCGCCGCACGCACGGTGCGCCCGAACTGCTGCAGCAACACCGAGCCGCCGGTGCCGTGCCGCGCCGCGCCGATCTGTTCCACATACCGCGGCCCGCGCCGGCCCTCGACCTGCCGCTCCAGCCAGGCCAGGCCTTCGGGGCGCCACAATTCGGGCCGGTCGTAGCCGCCGTCGTCGACGAACTCCACGTACTGGCCCCAGGTCACGGGCTGCGCATCGATCTCGAACTCGGGCACCTGGGTGCGTTCGAGGCCGCGCTCCTGCGCAAAGGCGAAGCCGGCGTCCGGGAGGCCGAGCTCCCAGCTGGCGGCAGGCAGCGAGAGCGGCGGCCGCATCACCGCGGCCGGCGGCAGCTCGACGGTCAACGACAGGCCGAGGGCCTGGGCCATCACCAGCAATTGCTCGCCGCGCAGATCCTCGTGGAACAACGCCAGCCGATAGAAGTACAGGCCGGCGTCGGTCTCGGCCGCGTGCTCGAGCAACTCGAGCGTGCTCTCGAGCGTGTCGAGCAGGTAGGCCTTGGTCTGCGCCAGGTCCGGCAAGTCGGGTGACGCCCGATCGGCCGGTGCGCATTGGGCCGGATCCCACCAGTCGTCGGCCTGCGGCTCGATGGCGGCCAGCCGCGTCGGCCGCACCGGGCAGTCGACGCCGAAGGCGCGCTGCGTGTTGCGCGCGATCCACCATTCGGCGAACCAGCCGATGTGCCCGGCCAGCCAGACCGGCGGATCGATGCCCTCGACGCGGGGCACCGCGAGCGTCGGGGTTCCCAGCGCCTGCTCGTAGAGCGACAGCAGATGCAGCGTGTGGTTGCGGGCGTCGATCAGCGCCAGCGAGAGCAGTTCGCGGCCGGCCCGGCGCATGTCGGGTGAATCGATGGCATTCGACCGGCCGGGCGGGCTCATGGCCTCGCGCCCTGGAGGTAGGCGTCGAAGGGCGCCTCGGTGAAGCGGTCGGCGAAGAGCTGGCTGCGCTGGAAGGCACGGTAGTCGCCATGAATCTTCTTCCACGCCGGATTGCTGTGGTCGAGCTCGTGGCACAGGTCCACCGACGCCTTGAAGGCGGCATCGAGCACCGCCCGGGGGAAGGGCTTCATCTGCGCCCCGTCGCCGGTCAACTGCCGCAGTGCCGCCGGATTGCGAGCGTCGTAGCGGGCGATCAGCTCGGCATTCACGGCGGCGCTGGCCGCCTGCAGGATCGCCTTGTAATCGGCCGTGAGCGCATCGAAGGCCTTCTGGTTGACCAGCAGGTCGAGCTGCATCGCACCGGACCACCAACCGGGGTAGTGGCAGATGCGCGCCACCTTGGGCAGCCCGAGCTTCTGGTCGTCGTAAGGGCTCAAGCCTTCGGCCGCGCCGATGCCGCCCTTGGCGAGCGCCTCGCGGATGTCGACGCCCGACGCCGGCCCCTGCACCGCGCCGCCCAGGCGCGCGATCACGCGCCCCGCCAGGCCGTCGAAGCGAAGCTTCAAGCCCTTGAAGTCCTGCACGTCGCGGATCTCGCGGGCAAACCAGCCGAGCCGCTGGGCGCCTGCGCTGCCGCACGGAAAACTGACCGTGCCGAAGCCGGCATGGAATTCGCGGGTCAACCTGAGGCCATTGCCCTCGGTCATCCAGGCGTTCAGTTGCCGCGCGTTCATGCCGAAGGGGACCGCGCCTGCGAATGCGAAGGCCTCGTTCTTGTCGAAAAAGAAGGCGCCCGCGGTGTGGCAGGCCTCGATGGCGCCGCGCTGCACGCCGTCGAGCACGTCCCGCGGCGCCATCAGTTCGCCGGCGGCGTGAACCTCGATCTGGAAGCGCCCGCCGGTCATCTCGCCGACCTTCCTGGCCAAGGACTCGGCGGCGCCGAACAGCAGGTCCTGGGGTTTTGCGAAGCTCGATGCCAGCCGCCAGCGCGTCAGCGCCTGCGCATGCACGGCCGGGGCCGCACCCGCAGCCAGCACCCCGGCGATGCCGGCCCGCTGGATCAGAAAACGACGTTGCATCGATCGGAACTCCTGGAAAGCCCCCAAGACGGGGACGCGCGATTGTAGGAATCACTGAACGCGCAGCTATATAAAATAGCCGACCCCGTCCCACCCTTCCCCCGAAAGATCCTTCCAAATGAGACATCTCCCGTTCAAGACTTCGCTGCTCGCCCTGGCGGCTTTCGCGGCCTTCGCCGCCCAGGCTGCCGACCTGAAGATCGGTGTGGCCGAAGCCCTGTCGGGTGGTGCAGCCCAGTACGGCGTGGCGATCCGCAACGGCTTCGAGCTCGCGGCCTCCGAGATCAATGCCGCCGGCGGCATCAACGGCAACAAGATCGAGCTGGTCGTCGCCGACGAACAGGGCAAGAAGGAAGAAGCGATCAACGTCTTCAAGAAGCTGATCTTCCAGGACCAGGTGCTGATGGTCTTCGGCCCCACGCTGTCGAACTCGGCCCAGGCGGCCGACCCGATCGCCCAGGCCGCCAAGACCGTGGCCTTCGGCACCTCCAACACCGCCGACGGCATCACCTCGATCGGCGACTACGTGTTCCGCAACTCGGTGACCGAAGCCGACGTGCTGCCCGAGACCATCAAGACCGCGGTCAAGAACGCCGGCATCAAGAAGGTCGCGGTGCTCTACGGCAACGACGACGTCTTCACCAAGAGCGGCTACGACAACTTCAAGAAGGCGCTCGACGACCTGAAGATCCCGGTCACCACCACCGAGACCTTCGCCAAGGGCGACGTCGACTTCAAGGCCCAGCTGACCAAGATCAAGGCCAGCGGCGCCGATGCGATCGTGCTGTCGGCGCTGATCGCCGAAGGTGCGCCGATCATGGTGCAGGCGCGCCAGCTCGGCCTCAACGTGCCGTTCATCGGCGGCAACGGCATGAACTCGGTCAAGGTGTTCGATCTCGCCAAGGGCAACTCCGACAACCTGTACGTCGGCAGCCCCTGGTCGTCCAGCAACGCGACGCCCGAGAACAGCAAGTTCATCAAGGCCTACAACGACAAGTACAAGACCGCGCCCGACCAGTTCGCGGCCCAGGCCTACGACGCCATGTACATCGCGGCGCAGGCGCTCAAGGGCGTCAAGCTCAGCGGCAACCTGACGACCGACCGCGCCGCCGTGCGCGATGCGCTGCCGAGTGCCAAGTGGACCGGCGCCACCGGCGCCTTCCAGTTCCGCCGCGCCACCGACAAGTCAGGCAAGCCGGCCGGCTACGACGCCCAGCAGACCCCCATCGTCAGCGTGACCAAAGGCGCTGAGTTCGTAATCACCAAGTAACCCCCCAGCCTCGCTCACTGCGTGTAGCTCGGGCACCCCCCTGCCGGGGGCAACACCAGCGGCCTGGCAAAGCCAGTTCCGCGGTGTTTCACGAACAGCGGGGACCGGCTTGGCCGGCCCCGCTTTTTTCCGGAACGGAAACTCCATGCTTGAACAGCAACTCGTCAACGCACTCTCCCTGGGATGCGTCTATGCGCTCTTTGCGCTCGGCTTCACGCTCATCTTCGGCGTGCTCGGCGTTATCAACCTCTCGCACGGCGCGGTCTTCATGGTCGGCGCCTATGCCGCCGTCCAGGCCATGGCGCGCTTCGAGCTGCCGCTGTGGGCCGGACTGCTGTTCGCCTTCGTCTTCTGCGGCCTGCTGGGCCTGCTGATCGACTTCCTGGTGCTGCGGCCGCTGCGCGCCCGCAACGCACCCCACCTGATCCCGATGATCGCCACCATCGGCGTCGCGATCATCCTCAACAACGGCGTCCAGGGCATCTTCGGCGCCGAGAACGTGCGCTTCCCGGCCGGCGTGGTGTCGGGCCAGTCGCTCGACCTGGCCGGCATCCACCTGACCGCCCTCGAGCTCGGCATCATCCTGCTGTCCTTCGTGCTGATGGCGGTGCTGATGGTGGCGCTCAAGCGCACCCAGCTCGGCCGCGCCCTGCGCGCGATCGCCGAGTCGCCCAAGGCAGCCTACCTGCTCGGCATCAACGTCGAAGGGCTGTTCTTCCTGACCTCCTTCGCCGCCGCCGCCCTGGGCGGCCTGGCCGGCGTGCTGATCGGCCTCTACTCCAACGCCGTGTTCCCGCTGATGGGCCAGCCGATGCTGCACAAGGGCATCGCGGTGATCATCCTCGGCGGCATGGGCGACATCCGCGGCGCGATGCTGGGCGGCCTGTTCCTCGGCTTCGCCGAGGTGCTGTCGGTGGCCTACATCGGCTCGACGATGCGCGACGCGGTCGCCTTCGGGCTGCTGTTCCTGGTGCTTCTGGTGCGTCCGAAGGGCCTGTTCGGTTCCATGCAGGAACGCAAGGTCTAAGCATGGACGCGCTCAACAACTTCTGGTCGGTCTACAGCAACCTGGTGCTTACGCTGGGCACCAACGCCCTGCTGGCGCTGTCGATCTGGCTTACGCTTTCGTGCGGCATGCTGGCCATGGCCAATGCCGCCTTCATGGGCATCGGCGCCTACACCTCGGCGATCCTCACGATGACCTACGGCGTGCCCTTCCCGGTCGCGATCGCGGCCGGCATGGCGGCGCCGGCGCTGACTGCCTTCGTGATCGGCAAGCCGACGCTGCGGCTCTCGGGCGTCTACCTGGCGATGGCCACGCTGGCCTTCGGCGAGGTGGTGCGCATCGTGGTGCTCAACGCCGAGTCGCTGACCGGCGGTGCGCTGGGCTTGAACGGCATTCCGCCCGTCACCCAGTGGTGGCACGTCGGGCTCGCATTGGTGCTGGTGCTGCTGGGCCTGTGGCGGCTGCGCCGCTCCAAGGTCGGCCGCGCCTTCGAGGCCATCAAGGAAGACGAGACGGCCGCCGGCCTGATGGGCATCGACGTCGGCGCCCACAAGATGCTGGCCTTCGTGCTCGGCGGCGCTATCGCGGGCCTGGCCGGCGTGCTCAATGCGCACCAGACCTTCTTCATCGGCCCGAACGAGTTCGGCTTCGACCGCGGCGTCGACATCCTCACGATGACCGTGCTCGGCGGCATCAACGGCCTGACCGGCCCGGTGCTCGGCGGCGTGATCCTCACCATCCTGCCAGAGGCGCTGCGCGCCTTCGGCGATTTCAGGCTGGTGGTCAATGGCGTGATCCTGGTGCTGATCGTGCTGTTCCTGCCCAAGGGCATCTGGGACCCGGCGCGCTTGCGCCAATGGTTCGGGCGCAAGGGAGCCGCAGCATGAGCGCGCCTCTGCTCCAGCTCGACGGCGTGTCGCGCCATTTCGGCGGCCTCAAGGTGCTGCAGGACGTCAACCTCGAGGTGCCGAAGGGCGGCATCTTCGGGTTGATCGGTCCGAACGGCGCGGGCAAGACCACGGTCTTCAACCTCACCACCGGCCTGTTGCCGACCACGGGCGGCACGATCCGCTTCGAAGGCCGCGACCTGGCGGGCATGAAGCCGCACGACATCACGCGCGGCGGCATCGCGCGCACCTTCCAGAACATCCGCATCTTCAAGGAGATGTCGCTGCTCGAGAACGTGATGGTCGGCATGCACGCCAAGCTGCGCTACGGCGGCTTCGGCCTGCTGGCTTCCTCGGGCCTGTTCCGCAGCGAGGAGCGCCGCGCGCGCGATCGTGCGCGCGAGCTGCTCTCGTGGGTCAAGCTCGACCACAAGGCCGACGACACGGCCGACAACCTGTCGTACGGCGACCAGCGCAAGCTCGAACTGGCCCGCGCGCTCGCCACCGAGCCGAAGCTGCTGCTGCTCGATGAACCGGTGGCCGGCATGAACAGCAGCGAAAAGACCGACCTGATGCACGAGATCCGCAACATCAGCGGTCGCGGCTACACCATTTTCATGATCGAACACGACATGCGTTTCGTGATGGGCCTGTGCGAGCACATCGCCGTGCTGAACTTCGGCCGCATCATCGCGCGCGGCGGCCCCGAGCAGATCCGCAACGATCCGCAAGTGATCGAGGCCTACCTGGGGCGCGAGGAAGACGAAGCGAGCAACGAGGGAGCATCCGCATGAGCGCGTCCTCTTCCCCGCTGCTGAAGGTCGAGGGGCTCAAGGTCGCCTACGGCCATATCGAGGCCGTCAAGGGCATCGACTTCGAACTGCATGAAGGCCAGATTACCACGCTGGTCGGCGCCAACGGGGCCGGCAAGTCGACCACGCTGCTGGCGCTGTCGGGCCTGGTGGCCAAGGCGGCCGGCCGCGTGCTGCTCGGCGGCCAGGACCTGAGCTCTCTGTCGCCGCACAAGATCGTCGCCTCCGGCATGGTGCAGGTGGCCGAGGGCCGCGCCACGCTGACCACGCTGACCGTGCGCGAGAACCTCGAGCTCGGCGCCTACACCCGGCGCGACAGCCGGGGCCAGCGCGCCGCCGACCTTGACCACATCTACGCGCTGTTCCCGCGCCTCAAAGAGCGCTCGGACGGCCTTGCCGGCAACCTCTCGGGCGGCGAGCAGCAGATGCTGGCGATCGGCCGCGCGCTGATGGCCAAGCCGCGCGTGCTGCTGCTCGACGAGCCCTCGATGGGGCTCGCGCCGATCATCGTGCAGGACATCTTCCGCACGCTGCGCGAGATCAACAAGGCCGGCCTGACCGTGTTCCTGGTCGAGCAGAACGTGCGCCAGGCGCTGAAGATCGCCGACCGCGCCTATGTGATCGAGACCGGGAAGATCGTGCTGGAAGGCAGCGGTCGTGAGCTGCTGGGCAACCCGAAGGTGCAGGACGCGTATCTGGGGGGCTGACTTCTGTTGACTGGCGCTTGGTGGCGGCGGCGGGCGGTATGCCCTGGGCCGGCCGACGTCACCGGCCGCTTCGCGGCTTCCCTGCGCTGCTCGCGGTACGCGGGGTCTCGCTCAAACTCGCTCCGCTTCGCTCCACTCAAACAGTCGCGAGCCCTGATCCGCGCACCGCTGCGCTGCTCGGCGGTGCCTCAACGGCCGGCCCAGGGCATACCGCCCGCCACCGCGGACAGGTCGGGCTGCATCGGCGTTGGAGACGTCGTCGGCGATTGAACACCCCCCAAGCCCGGTATGCGGTGCGGGACGGGCGATCCCCTCTGCGCCGCTGAGGAGCGCAGCTTCAGGCGGAAAGAGGGCCGCGCGTGTTTGAGCGAAGCGAGTTTCGCGTGGACCCCGCCTGGAGCGAGCACCGCAAGGGAGCCCGAAGGGCCGGCGCAGTGGGGTCGACTGGCCCGCACCGCGTGCCGGGCGCCCTTCCCAGTGGGCAGTCCTGTCCCGAAGAGCAACAGCGCTAGAAACGCGCCCGGATCGACTGCTCGATCCCCGCCGCATTGAGCCCGATCCCGGCCAGCAGCTTGGCCGGATCCCCATGCTCGATGAAGCGGTCGGGCAGGCCCAGCTGCAGCACCGGCTTCTGCACGCCGGCCGCCTGCAGCGCCTCGAGCACCGCGCTGCCAGCGCCGCCCATCACCGCGCCCTCCTCGAGCGTGACGATCGCATCGTGCGTGCCCGCGACCTTCAGCAGCAGTTCGACGTCGAGCGGCTTGGCCCAGCGCATGTTGAGCACCGTGGCGTCGAGCGCCTCCGCTGCCGCGAGGGCCGAATACAGCAAGGTGCCGAAGGCCAGGATCGCGATGCGCCGGCCTTCGCGCCGGATCTCTCCCTTGCCGTAGGGCAGGCCTTCGAGCGACAACGGCGGCGTGACGCCGGCACCCGCGCCGCGCGGATAACGCACCGCCACCGGATGGTTCTGCGCATAGGCGGTCGACAGCAGTTGCCGGCACTCGGCCTCGTCGGCCGGACAGGCCACGCTCATGTTCGGTATGCAGCGCAGAAACGAGATGTCGTAGGCGCCGGCATGCGTGGCACCGTCGGCTCCCACCAGGCCGGCGCGGTCGAGCGCGAACACCACCGGCAGGTTCTGGATCGCGACGTCGTGGATCAGCTGGTCGTAGGCGCGCTGCAGGAAGGTCGAATAGATCGCCACCACCGGCTTGAGCCCCTCGCAGGCCAGGCCGGCCGCGAAGGTGACCGCATGCTGCTCGGCGATGCCGACGTCGTAGTAGCGCTCGGGAAAGCGCTGTTCGAACTCGACCAGCCCCGAGCCTTCGCGCATCGCGGGCGTGATGCCGACCAGCCGGCCATCCTGCGCCGCCATGTCGCACAGCCAGTGGCCGAAGACCTGCGTGAAGGTCTGCTTCGGCGCAGTCGCGGGCTTGACCAAGCCGACCGCGGGATCGAACTTGGACGGCCCGTGGTAGGCCACCGGGTCGGCCTCGGCCAGCTTGTAGCCCTGCCCCTTCTTGGTGACCACATGCAGGAACTGCGGACCGTCGAGATGCTTGAGGTTTTCGAGGGTCGGGATCAGCGAATCGAGGTCGTGGCCATCGATCGGGCCGACATAGTTGAAGCCGAACTGCTCGAACAGCGTGGCCGGCACCACCATGCCTTTGGCATGCTGCTCGAAGCGCTTGGCGAGTTCGAACAGCGGCGGCGCGGCACGCAGCACGCTCTTGCCGACGTTCTTCGCGGCGGCGTAGAAGTTGCCGCTCATGAGTTGCGCCAGGTAGCGGTTGAGCGCACCGACCGGCGGACTGATCGACATGTCGTTGTCGTTCAGGATCACCAGCAGCTTGCAGTCGCAGACGCCGGCGTTGTTGAGCGCCTCGAAGGCCATGCCGGCGGTCAGCGCGCCGTCGCCGATGATCGCCACCGAATGGCGGTCCTCGCCCTTCTGCTTGGCCGCCATCGCCATGCCGAGCGCGGCCGAGATGCTGGTCGACGAATGGGCGGTGCCGAAGGTGTCGTACTCGCTCTCGCTGCGCTGCGGAAAGCCCGAGATGCCGCCGAGCTGGCGCAGGGTCGGCATGCGCTCGCGCCGGCCCGTGAGGATCTTGTGCGGGTAGGTCTGGTGGCCCACGTCCCAGACCAGCCGGTCGTGCGGCGTGTTGAAGACATGGTGCAGCGCGACCGTCAGCTCGACCGTGCCGAGGTTGGAGCTCAGGTGGCCGCCGGTGCGCGACACGTTGTCGAGCACGCAGGTGCGCACCTCGTCGGCCAGTTGCTTGAGCTGCACGCGGTCGAAGTGGCGCAGCGCGGAGGGATCGTGGAGGGTGGGAAGCAGCGGAGCCATGAGTGTCTTGTTGTTATCGATCGCGGTCCACGACCATGTGGGCCAGCGCGCGCAAGGCGCCGGTATCGGCCAGCGTGCTGCGATCGAGCGCGGCCAGCGATTGCGCGAGCAGATCGCGGGCCTGCGCGCGAGCGCTTTCCAGGCCCAGCAGCGAGACATAGGTGGGCTTGTCGCTGGCCGCGTCCTTGCCCGCGGTCTTGCCGAGCGTTTCCGAATCGGCGACGACGTCGAGGATGTCGTCCACCACCTGGAAGGCGAGGCCCACGGCCGCGCCATAGTTGCGCAACGCCGCCAGCACCGCCGGCGCCTGCGCTTCGCCGCAGGCCGCCCCCATCTCGACGCTGCCCTGCAGCAGCGCGCCGGTCTTCAGGCGATGCATCTCGCGCAGCTGCGCCTCGTCGAGCGCCACGCCGACGCTGGCCAGGTCGATCGCCTGGCCACCCGCCATGCCCTGGCTGCCGGCCGCGCCGGCCAGCAGGCGGCACAGTTGGGCCTGGACCGCCGGTGCGACAGCATCGCCGGCCGGCGTGAGCAATTCGAAAGCCAGGGCCTGCAGGGCGTCGCCGGCCAGCAGGGCGCCGGCCTCGCCGAACTTCACGTGCACCGTCGGCTTGCCGCGGCGAAGCACGTCGTTGTCCATGCAGGGCAGGTCGTCGTGCACCAGCGAGTAGGCGTGGATCAGTTCGACCGCACAGGCGGCGCGCAAGGCCGCCTCGGGGCGGCCGCCGACCGCCTCGCTGGCCGCGAACACCAGCAGGGGCCGCAGCCGCTTGCCGCCGTCGAGCACCGCGTAGCGCATGGCGTCGCCGAGCTGCGCCGGCGCGTCGACACCGACCCAGCGCGACAGCGCGGCCTCGACCCGCGCCAGCTGAGGCTCGCTCCAGGCGGCCAGGCGCGCCGCATCCCAGCGCAGGGCATCGGCGCCCCTCATTCCGCGGCCCAGGCCTTGAGGCTGCCGGCGTCGAGCACCTTGATCTGGTCCTCGACCGCCTGCAGCCGCTCGCGGCAGAAGGCCAGCAGCGCGGCGCCGCGCTGGTAGCTGCCAAGCAGCTGGTCGAGCGGCAACTGGCCCGATTCGAGTTCGGTCACGAGCTGTTCGAGTTCCTGGAGCCCGGCTTCGTAGCTCGCGGGCAGGGCACCGGTGGCGGGCAAGGCAGGCACGGCGGCCGATGGGGAGGATGGCACCTTGGGCATTCAGGAGTTGGAGGTGAAACCCGCCATTTTAGGGCGGGGGGCAAGGAGGCATTGCCAAGGGTACAATCCCGGTCTCCCAAAGCCGGCCCTGCCGGCGCTCTCCTTCGGGCCGTTCGCACCTCGACGGCAGCCTTCCGTTCCATTTCTCTCTCCCTGTGGGGAGCTTGGTCAGGTCACCCATGTCTGATTTAAGTCTTCAACTGCAGCAGGCCGCGAGCCAACTTCCGGTTTCCGCGTACTTCGACGAGGCGCTCTATGCCCGCGAGTTGAAAACGCTGTTCGCCAACGGACCGCGCTACGTCGGCCATCGCCTCACCGTGCCCGAGCCGGGCAACTTCCACACCCTGCCGCAGGAACAGCAGGGCCGCGCCCTGGTGCACACGCCGAAGGGGGTCGAGCTGATCTCCAATGTCTGCCGCCATCGCCAGGCGCTGATCCTCCAGGACCGCGGC
This sequence comes from Variovorax sp. P4_B11, assembly GCF_056402355.1. NCBI lineage: Bacteria > Pseudomonadati > Pseudomonadota > Betaproteobacteria > Burkholderiales > Comamonadaceae > Variovorax > Variovorax sp. P4_B11. Next base: position 129,619 of record NZ_JBFUHO010000005.1, on the reverse strand, counting down.
CGGCTCGATGCCCAGGCCGGCGGCAACATCGTCTGCCCCCTGCACCGCTGGACCTACGCCGCCGCCGACCCGCGCAGCACCGGCACGCTGATCGGCGCACCGCACTTCGAGCAGGACCCCTGCCTCAATCTGCACAACTACCCGCTGACCGAATGGAACGGCCTGCTGTTCGAGCAGAACGCCGGCGGCCAAGGGCGCGACGTGGCGGCCGACCTGGGCCGGCTCGGCCCGCGCCTCGACCTCGATTTCGAAGGCTACGCCTTCGACCGCGTCGAGCTGCACGCGTGCAACTACAACTGGAAGACCTTCATCGAGGTCTACCTCGAGGACTACCACGTCGGCCCGTTCCATCCGGGCCTGGGCAGCTTCGTCACCTGCGACGACCTGCGCTGGGAGTTCGGCCATCATTTCTCGGTCCAGACCGTGGGCGTGGCCAACCGGCTGGGCCGCGCCGGCAGCCCGGTCTACCAGCGCTGGCAGGAACAGCTGCTCAAGTACCGCGAGGGCCGGCCACCGAAGTACGGCGCCATCTGGCTCAGCTACTACCCGCACGTGATGGTCGAGTGGTATCCGCACGTGCTCACGGTCTCGACCCTGCATCCGGTCGGCCCCCAGAAGACGCTCAACATGGTCGAGTTCTTCTATCCCGAAGAAATCGTCGCCTTCGAGCGCGAGTTCGTCGAGGCCCAGCAGGCGGCCTACATGGAGACCTGCGTCGAAGACGACGAGATCGCCGAGCGCATGGACGCCGGCCGCCGCGCGCTGATGCTGCGCGGCGACGACGAAAGCGGCCCCTACCAGAGCCCGATGGAAGATGGCATGCAGCAGTTCCACGAGTGGTACCGCCGGGAAATGAGCTCACCCCCAGGCGTCTGATGCAAGCGCTCTGGATGGTGCTGGGCGCACTGATCTTCGCCACCATGGGCGTGTGCGTGAAGTTCGCCTCGTCCTGGTTTTCCAGCGCCGAACTGGTCTTCTACCGCGGCCTGATCGGCATCGTCTTCCTGTGGCTGCTGGCACGCAGCCGCGGCGTCACGCTGGGCACCAGCTACCCCGGCATGCATGCCTGGCGCAGCCTGATCGGCGTGGTTTCGCTGGGGGCCTGGTTCTTCGCCATCGCCCACATGCCGCTGGCCACCGCGATGACGCTCAACTACATGAGCAGCGTCTGGATCGCGGCCTTCCTGGTCGGCGGCGCCCTGCTGGCCTGGGTGCCGGTGCCGGGCCGCGACGGCAAGATGCCGCGGCCGCCGCTGCAGGGCCCGCTGGTGCTGACCGTGCTGGCCGGCTTCGGCGGCGTGGTGCTGATGCTCAAGCCGACGGTCGGCGACAACCAGGGCTTCGCCGGGCTCATGGGCCTGCTGTCGGGGCTCACGGCGGCCTTCGCCTACATGCAGGTGGTGGCGCTGTCGCGGCTCGGCGAGCCCGAGGCGCGCACGGTGTTCTATTTCGCGGTCGGCTCGGCGGTTGCGGGCGGCCTGGGCACGCTCGCGGGCGGGGCGACGCCCTGGGCCGAATGGACCTGGGGCCACGCGCTGTGGCTGCTGCCGGTCGGCCTGCTGGCGGCGCTGGGCCAGCTCTGCATGACGCGCGCCTACGCCAGCGCCAAGACCGAAAGCGGCACGCTGCTGGTCGCCAATCTCCAATACTCCGGCATCGTCTTTGCGGCGATCTACAGTGTGCTGCTGTTCGGCGATCGCATCGACGGCACGGGCTGGGCCGGCATGGCGCTGATCGTCTGCAGCGGCATCGCCGCCACCGTGCTGCGCCAGCGCTCGCTGCCCAAGGCGCCAGCAGAGGAACACTGAAGGGAGCTCCCATGTACACGACCTTGATTTCCGCCGAGCAACTGAAGACCTCGTTGGCCGGCAGCGCCACGTCGACGATGGTGTTCGACTGCAGCTTCGACCTGACGAAGCCCGACGCCGGCCCGCAGCTGTACCGCGCGGCCCACATCCCGGGCGCCGTGTATGCCAATCTCGACACCGACCTCAGCGCGAAACACGGCGTGCCCGGCGCGCATGGCGTGGTGGTGGCGCGCGACGACGGCCCGCCGGCCTCGGGCGGGCGCCATCCGCTGCCCAGCCGCGAGCGCTTCGCCGCCTGGCTGTCGAGCGTCGGCTTCGCCAACGGCATGCAGGCGGTGGTGTACGACCGCAACGGCGCCAACTACTGCGGCCGCCTCTGGTGGATGCTGAAGTGGATCGGCCACGAGGCCGTGGCCGTGCTCGACGGCGGCCTGCAGGCCTGGGAAGCGGCCGACGGCGAAGTGACGGACCGCGAGGAGCCGACGCACTTCCAGTCGAACTTCGTGGCCGGCGAGCCGCTGCTGCGGCTGGTCGACACGCGGACGGTGGCGGCACGGCTCGAGCAGGCCGGCCAGACGCTGATCGACGCCCGCGCCGCCGCAAGATATCGCGGCGAAGTGGAACCTCTGGACCCGATCGCGGGTCACATCCCGGGGGCCCTGAACCGGCCCTTCACCGAGAACCTCGGTCCCGACGGCAAGTTCAAGCCGGCCGCGCAGTTGCGCGCCGAGTTCGAAAGCCTGCTGGCGGGCCGGGATCCCGCGACGGTCGTCCACCAGTGCGGCAGCGGCGTCAGCGCCGTGCCCAACCTGCTCGCCATGCAGATCGCGGGCCTCGGGCCGACCGCGCTCTATGCCGGCAGCTGGAGCGAGTGGAGCAATACGCCGGGGCTGCCGACCCGGCAAGGCGCCCAAGCATGATCCTGTCGCGACGACCCTTCGCCACCTTCGCCCTGACGGCCCTCCTGGCCACACCTTTCGCCGCATCGGCCCAGAATCAAGCCGCCCACGTGCACGGCCAGATCAAGCTCGACATCGTGGTCGACGGCCCGACCATCGTGATCGCGATGGAATCCCCGCTCGACAACTTCGTCGGCTTCGAGCGCGCGCCGCGCACCGACGCCGAGAAGAAGACCGCCGAAGACGCGATCACGCAACTGCGCGCCGCCGACCAGCTGTTCAAGATCGACCCGGCCGCGAACTGCAAGCTCGGCCCGGTGACGCTGCGCTCCACCGCGCTGGGCCTGGGCAAGAGCGAAGAAGGCGCCGCCGAAGGCCATGCCGACCTCGACGGCAGCTTCGCCTTCAACTGCACCAACACGGCGGCCGCCAAGTTCATCGACGTCGATCTCTTCAATGCCTTCAAGGGCACACGCCAGATCGAGGCCCAGATCGCCGCGCCGCAGGGCCAGTTCAAGCGCTCGCTGAAGCGGCCGGCCACACGGCTGGCCTGGAGCAAGTGATCCGGCTGTGAGCTTCGTCCTCTCGGCAGCGGCGCTGCGCTTCGGCTGGCCCGGCGCCCACCGGCCCTGCATCGACATCGAGCGCTTCGAGGTCGCCGCCGGCGAGGCCGTGTTCCTGCATGGCCCGAGCGGCTGCGGCAAGAGCACGCTGCTGTCGCTGCTGGCCGGCGTGCTGATCGCCGACGCCGGCCAAGTCCGGCTGCTCGGTCACGACTGGGCCGCGCTCTCGGGCGCGGCGCGCGATCGGACCCGGGTCGCCCACGTGGGCTACATCTTCCAGCAGTTCAACCTGCTGCCCTACCTCAGCGTGCTCGACAACGTGCTGCTGCCCTGCCGCTTCTCGGGCCGGCGCATGGCACAGGCCGCGCGCGACGGCTCGGCACCCGCGCAGGCCCGCGAACTGCTCGACCGCATGGGCCTCGAGCGCAGCCTGTGGCCGCGCCAGGCGATGCGGCTGTCGGTCGGCCAGCAGCAGCGCGTGGCCGCGGCACGCGCGCTGATCGGCCACCCCGAGGTCGTGATCGCCGACGAGCCCACCTCGGCGCTCGACGAGGACCGCCGCGAGGCCTTCCTCGACGTCCTGCTGGCGGCCTGCGAGGCAAACCGCAGCGCCCTGGTCTTCGTGAGCCACGACCAGCGCATCGCCGAGCGCTTCTCGCGCCATGTGCTGCTGCCGGAGATCAATCGGTCCGGGGCGCTCGCATGAGCGCAGCGCCGGGCCGCCCCAAGCAAGCTCGCACCGCAGTGCACAGCACGGAGGTTGCCTTATGAGCGCAGCGCCGGGCCGCCCCAAGCAAGCTGGCGCCCCCTCAAGGGGCAGCGAGAACACGAAGTGCCGAGCGTGGGGGCCTTCATGAGCGCGCTCTTTCAGATCGCCTGGCGCAGCGCCTGGAACCGGCGCTTCACGCTCGCGCTCACCGTGCTGTCGATCGCCCTGTCCACCTTCCTGCTGCTCGGCGTCGAGCGCATCCGCACCGAGCTGCGCGAGAACTTCGCCTCGTCCGTGTCGGGCACCGACCTGATCGTCGGCGCCCGCACCGGCTCGACGCAGCTGCTGCTGTATTCGGTGTTTCGCATCGGCGCCGCCACCAACAACATGCAGTGGAAGAGCGTGCAGGCGCTGGCCGCGCACCCGGGCGTGGCCTGGGTGGTGCCGCTGTCGCTGGGCGACTCGCACCGCGGCTTCTCGGTGCTGGCGACCACGCCCGGCTACTTCGATCATTTCCGCTACGGCAACCGCCAGCCCCTGCAGCTGCGCGAAGGCAAGCCCTTCGCCGAACTGTTCGACGCCGTGGTCGGGGCCGAAGTGGCCGACGCGCTGGGCTACCACGTCGGCCAGAAGATCACGCTGGCGCACGGCAGCGGCGAGCTCAACGTCTCCGAGCATGCCGACAAGCCCTTCACGGTGGTCGGCGTGCTCGCGCGCACCGGCACGCCGGTCGACCGCACGGTGCACATCGGGCTCGAGGCGATGGAGGCGATCCATCTCGAATGGATGGGCGGCGCGCCGATGCCCGGCCTCAAGATCCCGGCCGAGCAGGTGCGCAAGTTCGACCTGACGCCGAAGAACGTGACCGCGGTGCTGGTCGGCCTGAAGAACCGGGCCGCGGTGTTCGCGGTCCAGCGCGGGGTCTCGACCTATGCCGGCGAGCCGCTGATGGCGATCCTGCCGGGCGTAGCGCTCGACGAATTGTGGAGCGTGGTCGGCATCGGCGAGAACGCGCTGCTGCTGATGTCGGCGCTGGTCGCGCTGGTGAGCCTGGCCGGGCTGGTGTCGGTGGTGATGGCGGGCCTCAACGAGCGGCGCCGCGAACTGGCGGTGCTGCGGGCAGTGGGCGCCAGCTTGCGCCATGTGCTCGCACTGCTGGCACTCGAGGGCGCCCTCGTGACGCTGCTGGGCGTGGCGCTCGGCATCGTGGCGACGGCGCTCGGCATCGCCTTCCTGTCGCCCTGGCTGCAAACGCATTTCGGACTGGCGTTACGGCTGTCCGAACCTACACTCAACGAATGGCTGCTGCTCGCGAGCCTGGTCGCGGCGGGCTGGCTGGCCGGCCTGCTGCCGGGCATCCGGGCCTACCGGCTCTCGCTCGCCGACGGACTTTCCCCGAGAATCTGATTACATTGCGGGACAGATCAAGAAACTGCGCAGCAGTTTTTGCTCTGTCCTCAACTGACTGAGATTGCGGGACAGATCAAGAAGCTGCGCAGCAGTTTTTGCTCTGTACCCAACTGACTGAGATTGCGGGACAGATCAAGAAACTACGCAGCAGTTTTTGCCCTGTCCCAACCGACTGAAAACATGACGCATCCTCTTCTCTTCGCGCTGCTCGCGCTGGTCGTCGCCGGCAGCGCGCTCGCCGCCGGCCCCGCGCCGCAGGCGACCTCGCCGACCCAGCCGCTCGGCGGCAAGGCCGCGGAAGCCAAGGCGGTGCCGGGCCAGCCCAGGCTCATCAGCTGGGAAGAACTGGTGCCCAAGGACTGGGATCCGATGAAGGAGCTCAAGGGCATGGACCTGAGCAAGCTCGACGACAGCGACCCGCGCGCCAACGAGATGCTCATGAAGCTGCAGGAAGTCTCGAACAACGCGCCGACCAACCCGGCGCTCAATGGCGTCGAGGTGAAGATCCCCGGCTTCATCGTGCCGCTCGAGGAGAGCAAGGGCGAGGTCACCGAGTTTCTGCTGGTGCCCTACTTCGGCGCCTGCATCCACACGCCGCCGCCGCCCGCCAACCAGATCCTGCACGTGCGGCCGAAGCAGGGCGCGAAATTCCGCGCCATGGACACCGTGTGGGTCACGGGCAAGCTGCAGACCGTGCGCAACGACTCGATGATGGGCGTCAGCGGCTACCAGGTCACAGCCGACAGCGTCACGAAGTACAGCGGCAGCCCGAAGCCGTAGGCTGGCCCCCACGCTCCCTCACTTCGTGTGCTCGCTGCCCCCCGAGGGGGCTGCAGGCCGCCTTGGGGCGGCCCGGCGCCGGCCTGGGCCCCCACGCTCCCTCACTTCGTGTGCTCGCTGCCCCCCGAGGGGGCTGCAGGCCGCCTTGGGGCGGCCCGGCGCCGGCCTGACTAGCGGCTGAAGAGGCGATAGATCCGGTCGTAGAAGTCGGCCGGGAAGCGCCAGTAGCGCGCACCGCCCGGCGTCAGCTGCTCGTCGAGTCCGCGTCGGGGCGGTGCCGCGTTCAGCAGGAACTGCGCCACGATATCCCCGCTGACCCATGGGTCGTCGTACCAGAAGGCGTGCGAACTCTCCGGCAGGTTCGGTATGTCCTTCGGGTCGACCCGGATCAGGTCGAAGCGCAGCTTGCGCGAGGCCTCGACCAGGAAGCGGGTCTGCGCCTCGTCCAGTTCGGTCATGTCGGGGCGGCCCGCCCGCGAGGCGCGGCCGACGATGGCCGCGAAGCGAAGCACCGAATCATTGAGGTTGGCCGCGATGCTCACGCGTTCGATGATGTCGATGTAGCCGCCCAGCTCGTTCACGAAGCGGCGGGTGTCGATGTCGGGCGCCGCGAAGTAGATCTGACCCAGCCGAAGCCGCTGCTGCAGTTGGGCGCGCGATTCGCCGGGACGCGGCGTGCCCAGGTGCGCCAGTGCCGGGCTCAGCACCTGTGCGCCGGCGCTGTAGGCGAGCACGTCGATCTTCGTCGCCGTGGTGTTCTCGGCCAGCAGCTCGACCATCCGTGCGAAGGGCTCGACCGTGCTGGCCGCGTTGTTGACGTCCGTCAGATAGCGCAGGATCGATCCCGCCGAGGGCCACATGAAGACCAGCACCACCATGCGCCGCCCGGTGAAATGCCGGAACTGCGCCGCCTGGGCCGCGGCGCGCGGCACCGTGTTGTTGGAGCCGTGCACGTAGATCAGCAGCTCGCTGTTGGGGCTCGCGGCCAGCGCCTTGTTCACCATCGCGAAGAAGGCCTTGGCATCGGGCGAGTTCTTCACTTCCTCGTTCGACCGCAGCATGGCCTTCTGTTCGAGCCGCTCCATCTGGACGATCGGGCGCTCGTCGGGATCGGCGCTGGTGGACAGCCGGTGCAGGGTTTCCCAGTCGAGGGTCTCGTCGCCGACGCGGACGTGCGCCACGCCCATGCGCAGGTCGTCGGTGGGCACGATGGTGTGAACCGGCTCGGGATGCTCGATCAGCGCCAGCCGGTTGGTGGCGTAGAACACGGGCACGTCGGTGGTCTTCAGCTTCTCGCCGATCTTCTCGAAGGGATCGATGTCGCCGTTGCTGAAGCTCACCGGCGTGGGCATCAGCCGCACCGGTGCATAGCAGCCGGCCAGCAGGGCGGCTGCCAGCAGCGTGGAAAATACCGAGAAGGCCCTGGCAATGCCGACTGTCCCGAGTTCAAGGTTGCGCATGCGCGGGAAGTATAGGGAGCCCCCACAGACCGCCCCAGACGTGCCACCATGGCATTCCTCAAAAAAGGAGACTCCCATGTCGGATCACGTCTACAAGCTTCTCGAACTCACCGGCTCCTCGCCGACCAGCAGCGACGATGCCGTGCGCCGTGCCATCGCCAAGGCCAGCGAGTCGGTGCGCAACATCCAGTGGTTCCAGGTCACCGAGACCCGCGGCCACGTGGTCGACGGCAAGGTCGGCCACTGGCAAGTCACGCTGAAGGTCGGCTTCACCCTGGAAGACTGACCCCGACCGAAAGGGCCGGCGCAGCCCGGCCCCGTTGGTGAAACACCGCGGAACCGGCTTCGCCGGGCCGCTGGTGTTGCCCCCGGTAGGGGGTGGGCGGGCTACACGCAGTGAGCCCAACCTGGGGGCGAGCAACAATCCCACCGCGGAACCGGCTTCGCCGGGCCGCTGGTGTTGCCCCCGGCAGGGGGTGGGCGTCCCGACACGAAGTGCGGGACAACCTGGGGGCGAGCAACTAGTCCGGTGCCTGGATCACCCGGTCGAATTCCTCGTCGGCCGGCACGTTGTCGGCGTCGAGTTCGCTGGCGTCCGTGAGGTCGATGCCGGTCTCGTCGGAGAGCTCGTCCGTGGCCTCTGCCTCGGACGCTTCGAATTCGTCTTCCTCTTCGGGCAAGGCGTCATCGGCTTCGTCGATCTCGGGTTCGTCCGGGGCCTCTCCGGACCGCGGAGGAAGGTCGGCGCTGGTCATGATCGGGCTCCTTGAATGCTGCTTCGCATGATGCACCCCAGTATGCGCCTTCGGCCGAATCAGCCTTTTCGGCGAAGGGGCAAGAAAGCTTGTCAGAAAGCGTGCCAGGTGTCCATTCAATGCGTGTGGCCCGCAGCCTCATGGTCGGCGTCCTCGTGCGCATGGTCGTGGTCGCCGTGGGCCAATCGGCTCACCAGCGTGACCAGCAGGATGCCGGCCACCAGCCAGACGATCTGCAGCGCGGTCTGGCGTGCGGGCAGGCGCTTCTGCAATTGGGGAATCAGGTCGGCCAGTGCGACGTAGACGAAGCTGCTGGCCGCCAGCACCAGGAAGTACGGCAGCCAGCCGTGCAACTGGTCGACCAGCCACCAGCCGGCCAGGCCGCCAAGGGCGGTCATGGTGCCGGCCAGCGACACCTTGACCAGTGCCGCGCGCTGGTTGGATGAGCTCTGCCGCAGCACCACCAGGTCGCCGATGTGGTGCGGCACTTCGTGCGCCAGCACCGCGATCGCGGCCACCATCCCCAGGCGCAGGTCGGCCACGAAGGCCGAGGCGATCAGGATGCCGTCGCCGAAGCAGTGCACGCTGTCGCCGGTCAGCACTGCCCAGCCGCCGCCGCCTCGCGGGGAATGGGCGTGGCCGTGCGAATGATCGTGCGCATCGTCGTGCGCGTGCGGGTGGTCATGGCCTTCCTCGTGCCCGTGGTGGTGCTCATGCCCGTGGTGCCACAACTCCGCCTTGTCGAGCAGGAAGAAGAAGACCAGTCCGAACAGCAGCACGCCGAACAGCACGCCCGGTTCGATCCGGCTCTCGAAGGCCTCGGGCAGCAGGTGCATGAAGGCAGTCGCCAGCAAGGCGCCGGCAGCGAGGCTCAGCAGATGCTGTGGATTGACGCCGCCGGCATCGCTGCGCACGCCCACGCGCAGCAGCAGCGCGGCGATCCAGACACTTCCGATGCCGGCGACCAGGGTCGCGGCGATGATGGCAAACAAATTCATGACGGCTTCGCGCAATAAGGAAAAACGAAAGCCGTCCATCGGACGGCTTTCGGCGGAACGCGGCTGACGGAAGCGGCCAGGCCACTCCGTCGGCCTAGGGCCAGGGCAGCTTTCATCTTATCAACCGTGTCAAGGGGAATGCCCTGGTCCCTGCCGCCAGAAAGGCCCGGCACCTTTTGAATCCAGGTATGCACGCGATGCCAGCGCCGACGCCAGCACCTGGGCCGGATCCAGCAAGTCCAAGCCCTGGAGCTCCGCCGCGCCTTGGAGCCCGAGCGGAATCTCGGTGCAGCCCATGACGATGGCGACCGGCCCGTGGCGTTGCGCCAACCGCAACGCCACCTGGCTGAAACAGGACCGGGCCAGCGCCAGGTTGCCGGCCTTGACGCCGTCATAGATACCGCGCATGAGCAGCCGCCGCTCGTCGTCCAGCGGCAGGTGGCAGGCGATGCCGGCACTCGCCATCGCCTGCTCGTAGAGACCGACCCGGTAGGTGCCTTCGGTGGCCATCAGCGCGGCGCTGCGCACGCCTCGGGCCGCCAGGCTGGCCGACACTTCACGCGCCACGTGCAGCACCTCGATCTGCGGAAATCGCGCCTGCAGCGTCCCGTGCCAGGCATGCGCCGTGTTGCAGGCGATGGCCACGGCGCGGCTGCCCAGCGCCGCCAGCCGGCCCAGTGCCTGCAGCATCGGCTCGAGCGGCTGGTGCGCGCCCAGCGCCGCCGATTCGAGCGCGCCGCTGCGGTCGGGCACCGGCACCTGGGCCAGCCAGTGCTCGGGGAACGCCTGGTCGTCCACCGCCTGGCCGCGCGCCCGCAGCAGCACCGCGCAGGCCTCGACGAACAGGCGCACGAAGTCGGCCCCCGCCGCCGGGCCCATGCCGCCGAGGATGCCGACTGTCTGCGGCGTGCGCATGGGGTGCCGCCTTTTCGCGTTCAGGTCGCCGGCTTGTCGTTCGGCGCCTGGATGTTCTCGCGCAGCTGCGGGCTCATCGGCAGGTTGAGCGGCACGCCGCGGGGCGGAATCGGCTGCAGGAACCACTTCGTGTACATCTTCTCGAATTCGCCGCTCTTCATGAGGCCGGTGAAGGTGTCGTCCACCAGCTTCTTGAAGGCCGGGTCGTCCTTGGCCAGCATGCAGGCATAGGGCTCGACCTGCAGGGCGTCGCCGACGACCTCGAAGTCGGCCGGGTTCTTGGCATTGGCGATCAGGCCGAACAGCAGGATGTCGTCCATCGCGAAGGCCACCGCGCGGTCGCTCTCGACCAGCAGGAAGGCATCGGCGTGGTCCTTGCCGAGCACCAGGTCCATGTCGAGGTTCTTCTCGGCGTTGTACTTGCGCATGACCAGCGCATTGGTGGTGCCGGTGGTGCTGGCCACGGTCTTCTTCGCCAGGTCCGCGTAATTCTTGATCTTCGAGGACTTCTTCACCAGCAGCCGGGTGCCGGTGTAGAAGTGGTTGACCGCGAAGCTGACATCCTTGGCGCGGGCCGTGTTGTTGGTGGTCGAGCCGCATTCCAGGTCGATGGTGCCGTTGGCGATCAGCGGGATCCGGTTCTGCGAAGTCACCGGCATCAGCGCCACTTCGAGCTTGGGCTTGTTGAGCTTCTTCCTGACCGCATCGACCACCGCATTGGACAGTTCGACCGAGAAGCCGATCGGCTTGTTCGGACCGTCGAGGTAGCTGAAGGGCACGGACGATTCGCGGTAGGCCAGCGTGATCTTGCCGCTCTCGGCGATCTTGGCCAGGGTGTCGGCGGCTTGGGCGCCCGTGGTGGCGGCGGCGAGCAGAACCGCTGCCAACGATGCGGAGAATTTCATGCGAGCCCTTTCGGCGGGTTGAAGGTCAGCGAGTGTAGGAATCAATCGGCCGCCGATCACAATTCCTTTTGCGCCGCCGCCCATGACCAAAAGTTATGGGGCGGCCATGCCATGCGCTTTGGCTATGGGCTACGGCGCTTTTGGCATTTCCCGGCACGGCGCCGCAGGCCTAGAGTCGAGCCCTCCAAGGAACTGCGAGAGGAAATCGTCATGCACGTCTGCGTGCTGGGGGCCGGCATCGTCGGCCTGGCGACCGCCTGGCAACTGAATCGCCAGGGTTTCCAGGTCAGCGTGATCGACCGCGCCACGCCCGGCGCCGGGGCGAGCGGCGGCAATGGCGCACAGCTGAGCTACTCCTACGTGCAGCCGCTGGCCGACCCGTCGATCTGGAAGCAACTGCCCAAGCTGCTGCTCTCGCCTTCTTCGCCGCTCAAGCTGCGCCCGCAGCTCGACCCGCTGCAATGGCGCTGGGCCCTGGCCTTCCTGGCGGCCTGCAATGCCCGCACCTCGCACGAGAGCACCGCCCGCCTGCTGGCGCTGGCGGCGCAGAGCCGAGCGGCCTTCGAGGCCATGCGCGCCGACGTCGCGCCCGATTGCGATTTCTCGGCCACCGGCAAGCTGGTGCTCTATCCCGGCGCGGCATCGCTGGCGGGCGCCCAGCGGCAGCTCGAACTGCAGCGCGCGATGGGCAGCCGGCAGCGCCTGGTCACGGCCGACGAGTGCATCGCCATCGAGCCCGCGCTGGCCGGCTATCGCACGCAGATCGCCGGCGCGATCCACACGCCCAGCGAATGCGCGGCCGACTGCCTCAAGGTCTGCACGGAACTCGTGCGGGCGCTGAGCGCTCGCGGCGTGCGCTTCGTGCTCGACAGCGAGATCTCCGGTTTCGACGCGCGCGGCGGCCGGGTGGCCGCGGTGCAGACCGCCGCCGGCGACATCGAGGCCGATGCCTTCGTGATGGCGCTGGGCACCGCCTCGCACCGGCTGGGTCGGCAGCTCGGCGCCTACCTGCCGGTCTACCCGCTCAAGGGCTACAGCATCACGGTCGACGTCGATCCGGCGGCCGGCGCGGCGCCCCGGGTGAGCGTGACCGACAGCACCCGCAAGGTGGTGTTCGCGCGCATCGGATCGCGCCTGCGCGTCGCCGGCATGGCCGAGCTGGTCGGGCATGACGCCAGCATCCCCGCAGCCCGCATCGAGACCTTGACCGAGGCCACGCGCGCCGTGTTTCCGCAGGCCGGCCGGCTGGAGGCGCTGCACCCCTGGACCGGCATGCGCCCGGCCACGCCGACCGGCGTGCCGATCATCGGCCGGCTCGACGGGGCGCCGTCCAACATGATCTTCAATACCGGGCACGGTGCGCTCGGGTTCACGCTGGCCTTCGGGTCGGCCGAGCGGGTGGGGGAGGCGCTGGCCCCTGCCCAGGCCACTTTGGGGTAGCCTCTAGCCTGAGCCAAGACAGCAAGGAGACAACGATGGCCAACACCCTTTCCCCCGCCGAAGACGCATTGCGAGATGCCGCACGGGAATACCACCGCTCGCCCGTCAAGGGCAAGATCTCGATCTCGCCGACCAAGCCGCTGCTGAACCAGCGCGACCTGTCGCTGGCCTACTCGCCGGGCGTGGCCTATCCCTGCCTCGACATCCAGGCCGACCCCTCGCTGGCGGCCGAGTACACCTCGCGCGGCAACCTGGTGGGCGTGGTCACCAATGGCACCGCGGTGCTGGGCCTGGGCAACATCGGCCCGCTGGCCAGCAAGCCGGTGATGGAAGGCAAGGGCTGCCTGTTCAAGAAGTTCGCCGGCATCGACGTCTTCGACATCGAACTGGCCGAGAACGACCCCGACAAGCTGGTCGACATCATCGCCGCGCTCGAGCCCACGCTGGGTGGCATCAACCTCGAGGACATCAAGGCGCCCGAATGCTTCTATATCGAGAAGAAGCTGCGCGAGCGCATGAACATCCCGGTCTTCCACGACGACCAGCACGGCACCGCGATCATCTCGACGGCGGCGCTGATCAACGGCCTGGAACTGGTCGGCAAGAAGATCGAGGAGGTCAAGATCGCGGTCTCGGGCGCTGGCGCCGCGGCGATCGCCTGCCTCGACGTCATGGTGGGCCTGGGCGCCAAGCCGGCCAACATCCACGCGGTCGACTCCAAGGGCCTGATCTACATCGGCCGGCCGGGCGGCTTCGACGACTCCAAGACCCGCTACGCGCAGAAGGACAGCGGCGACCGCACGCTTGCCGACGTCATGAAGAACGCCGACGTCTTCCTCGGCTGCTCGGCGCCCGGCGTGGTCACGCAGGACATGGTCAAGAGCATGGCGCGCCAGCCGATCATCCTGGCGCTGGCCAACCCCGAGCCCGAGATCCGGCCCGAGCTGGCGAAGGAAGTACGCCCCGACTGCATCATCGCCACCGGCCGTTCGGACTACCCGAACCAGGTCAACAACGTGCTGTGCTTCCCCTACATCTTCCGCGGCGCCCTCGACTGCGGCGCGAGCAAGATCACGGAAGAAATGAAGTTGGCCTGCGTGCACGAGATCGCCAGCCTCACCAAGGCCGACATCAGCGAGGAGGTCGCCACCGCCTACGCCGGCCAGGAACTGGCCTTCGGGCCCGACTACATCATCCCCAAGCCCTTCGACTCGCGGCTGATCCTGCGCATCGCGCCCGCGGTCGCCAAGGCGGCGCAGGCCTCGGGCGTGGCCGCGCGGCCGATCGAGGACCTCGACGCCTACCGCCAGCACCTGACGCGCTTCGTCTACCAGACCGGCATGTTCATGCGCCCGGTGTTCAGCGCCGCCAAGCTGGCCACCGCCAAGCGCGTGGCCTACGCCGAGGGCGAGGACGACCGCGTGCTGCGCGCCGCCCAGCTGGCGGTCGACGAGGGCCTGGCCAAGCCGATCCTGATTGGTCGCCCGGCCGTGATCGAGGCCCGCATCAAGAAGGCCGGACTGCACATCAGCCTGGGCAAGGAGGTCGAGTGCGTCGACCCCGAGGACGATCCGCGCTTCCGCACCTACTGGGAGGCTTACCACCAGATCATGGGCCGGCGCGGCATCACGCCCGAGGCCTCGAAGGCCATGGTGCGGCGCTCCAACACCACCATCGCCTCGCTGATGCTGCACCTCGGCGACGCCGACGCGATGCTGTGCGGCCTGGTCGGCCGCTTCGACAGCCACCTCAAGATCCTGAACCAGGTGCTGGGCCTCAAGCGCGGCGCGCCGGGCTTCGCGACGCTGAACGCGCTGACGCTCGAGAAGTACACGCTCTTCATCGCCGACACCAACGTGCACGAAGACCCGAGCGCCGAGACGCTGGCCAACATCGCGGTGATGGCGGCCGACGAGGTGCGGCGCTTCGGGCTGCCGCCCAAGGTGGCTTTCCTGTCGCACTCCAACTTCGGCTCGTCCGAGCGCGTCTCGGCGCGCAAGATGCGCCTGGCGCGCGACCTGTTCTCCAAGATGGCGCCCGACATCGAATGCGACGGCGAGATGCACGGCGACGCCGCGCTGTCGGAGGACGTGCGCCTGAAGGCGCTGCCCGAGACCTCGCTCACCGGCGAGGCCAACCTGCTGATCTGCCCCAACCTCGACGCCGCCAACATCCTGTTCAACGTGCTCAAGATGACCGGCGGCAACGGCGTGACGGTGGGCCCGATCCTGATGGGTGCGCAGGGCTCGGCCCACATCCTGACGGCGTCTTCGACGGTGCGCCGCGTGGTCAACATGACCGCGCTGGCCGTGGCCGACGCCAACTCGCCGCGCTAGGCCGCCGATCCGCCCCCCTGCCTGTTCCGCCAGGGCCAGGGCATGCAGGGGGCAGCCCTCGCGCTCATGTCTTGAGATGGGCCAGCGCGATCACCGAGACCGGCTTGATTGGCGCCTGCGCCGAGAAGACGCCCAGCTGCGCGACCTCGGTCTGGCGCGTCTGCGCCAGCAGATGGGCCACGGTGTGCTGGCAGTAGCGCCCCTGGCAATACCCCATGCCGGTGCGGCAGGCCAGCTTCACGCTGTTCACGTCGCTCACGTGCGGGTTCTCGGCAAGGAAGTCGCGCACGGTGCCGGCCGAGACTTCCTCACAGCGGCAGACCAGCGTGTCGTCGGTGGCCAGTCGCGCCAGCGCATCGAGCCGCGGCTCGAAGAAGCGCAGCACCACCTCGGTGAAGCGGCGCGCCCGGGCGATGGCGCGGGTCGTGGCACGCAGAGCCTTCTCAAGTGGCTCCGAGGGCGCCTCACCGCGGATGGCGACAACGATGTTCAGCGCCGCCAACCGCCCTTCGAGAAAAGCCAGCTCGGCACCGTTGACGCCGGCCGGCTCGCCGGCGACATAGATCGAATCCACGCTGGTTCGCATGGCTTCGTTGTGCTCGACGATCCAGCCGCCGTCGGCCGGACGCCACCGGACCGCGCAACCGGCCTGGCGCGCCAGCTCGCTCGAAGCGAGCAAGCCGTAGCCGACGACCAGGGTATCGGCCTCGAGCACGCGCTTGGTGCCGGGGCGTGCCTGCCACTCGGAGTCTGCATCGCACAGGGTCACCCGCTGCACGGCCTCCTCGCCCTCGGCGCGCAGCACCAGGGTGCCGAAGCGGACCGGGACGCCATGCCGCTGCAGGTTGCGCAGTGCGGCCGCGGTCTGGGCCAGCAGGCGGACGTGGCCAGGGACGGCCGGCCAGCCGGCCAACAGTTCGCTCGCGGCAGGCTTGGGGCGTGCGATGGCGACCTCGAGCACCTCGCCGCCGGCCTGCACCAGCAGATCGGCCACCAGCAGCAGCAGCGGATGCGAACCCGCGAGCACGAAGCGCTTGCCGGCGCGCAGGAACTGGCTCTTGGCCAGCGTCTGGATGCCGCCTGCCGACATCACGCCGGGCAGGGTCCAGCCCGGAAAGGCCACCGACAGGTCGTAGGCCCCGGTGGCGATCAGCAGGGAGCGGCCTTCGAGCACTTCGGTCTCGTCGGCCTGCGAGATCGCCAGGCGCACGTGGACGCCGTCGGGCGTGCGGAACACGCCCCAGGCCGTCGCCCCGAGCCGCCATTCGATCGCCGTCGAACGGCGCGCGCGCGCGATCAGGGGCTCGCCGAAGGCATAGCTCTTGAACGCGCTCGAAGGCGGCGCGCCGAAGCTGCGCGGCGGCTGGCGGAAGATCTGCCCGCCGAGGTCATGCTGTTCGTCGACGACCACCACGCGCAAGCCATGCTCGGCCGCCGTCAGCGCGGCCGACAGGCCGGCGGGACCGGCGCCAACGACGACGAGGTCGAATGGGGATGTCTCAGTCATGGCGCGGCACCTCGACGTGCATGTGCTCGGCCACGCGCGTCATGCAGCTGCGCACGGCCGGGCGGCCGTCGATGGTCACCAGGCAATCGAAGCACACGCCCATGTTGCAGACCGGCGCGCGCGCGGCGCCGCTCGCGGTGCGGCGGAAGACGACGATGCCCGCCGCCAGCAGGGCCGTCGCGACCGTCTCGCCCGGATGGCAGGCGGTGGCGACGCCGTTGACGTGGATGAGGATCGGCGCGGGCCGGCTCACGCCGGCATCGATGCGGATGCGATCAGGCAAGGGTCAGGCTCCCGAAACGTTGAGGGTCGTAGGCACGGACGTCGAAGGTCTCGGGCCGGCCGAGGATCTTGTCGGCGAGGATGCGCGCGTAGGTCGGGCCCAGCGTGAAGGCCGACCCGCCCGTGGCGATGAACAGGCCTGCGGCCTTGGGCACTTCGCCGATCAAGGGCAACTGGTCGGCCACCAGGGCCGTGGTGCCGGTCCATACGCGCAGCACCGGAAGATGAGCGACGGCGGGCACGACCGCAGCCGCCGCGGCCATGTTGCCGGCCAGCGAGGGCAGCAGCAGCTCGGGCCGGCGATCGAGGTCGACCATGCCGCCGGATTGCCTCAGGGCGGCCGGCCAGCCGCCGCCGATCAGGATATTGCCTTCGGGCGTTTGCTTCATCGACAGCCGCCGCCCGGCATGCTGGACCAGGTGCTTGATCAAGGGCGCCGTGCGCGCGGCGGCCGTCATGGTCAAGCCCACGGGACTGACCGGCAGCACGACGCCCGCCATCTGCGCCAGCCGGCCCGACCATGCACCGGCGGCGATGACCACGTGCTCGGCCTGGCAGACGCCGCCATCGTCGAAGCTCACGTGCCATCCGCGCCCATTGCGGCGCATCGATTGCACGCCGGTCCGCGAATGCACGTGGGCACCCAGGCGCATCGCGGCGCGGGCGTAGGCCAGCGCGCAGCGCCGCGGATCGGCCTTGCCCTCGGCGGCGCAGAAGGCCGCCGCGATGACGTTCTCGCCCAGATAGGGCGCGCGGGCCTGCAATGCGGCGCGGTCCAGCAGCTCGGTCGAAAGGCCAGCGGCCTGTTCCAGCGCGATCTTGCGGCCCAGCCGCTCGACCTGCTCCGCCGTTTCGGCGACCATGAAGCCGCCGTGCTGCACCACGCCGAGCTCGGCGCCGAGCTCGGACTCGAGCCGGCTCCAGGCGCGCTGCGCATCGAGGTGCAGCGGAATGGCCTCGGCCGCCTTGCGCGCGGCCGCCTCGCCGTTTTCGATCATCCGGTACTCGAGCTGGAAATGCAGGCTGCCGGCGTTCTGGCCCGAGGCCTGGGCGTTGAGCTGCTTCCTCTCGACCAGCAGCACCTCGGTACCCGCCGACGCCAGCAGGTAGCCGACGGCGCAGCCCAGCAGGCCACCACCCACCACCAGCGTCGTGATGCGCGCGGGCCGGTCTTTCACGCTGGACGCCGCAGCGTTCACGTGTCGGCGAGCGCGACGGTGGCGAGGCCCAGCCCTTCGAGCGTGGCGCGCACCTGCTCGACTTCGCCGGCCGTCAGTTCGAGCAGCGGTCGCCGCACATGGCCCGCAGGCACGCCGCGCAGCCGCAGCGCGGTCTTGAGGATGGCTTGTGCGCTGCCGAAGTTGCCTGCGAAGTCCTTGTTGAACCAGGCCTTCATGATGATCCGGTCGCGGTCGCCCAGCGCGATCGCACCGGCCTTGTCGCCGGTTGCGACGCGGCGCCAGAAGTCGGGATGGTCCGCGCCGAGCACGCCGCCCGCGCCCATCAGGCCATCGCTGATCCCGAGCGATGCCAGGTCCGCGCCAAGCGGCGAGGTCGGCATGTTGAAGTAGCGCACCTTGTGCCGCAGCGCATAGGCGCCCTGCAGGAACAGCGCGAAGTTGGGAGTGGAGTTCTTGATCGCCACCACGTGGTCGATGTCGGCCAGCTCGTCGAGCAGCTCCACGTCCATGTCGACGACGCAGCCGCGCGGCCAGTTGTAGATGCAGATCGGAATGTCGGTGGCATCGGACATGTCGGTGTAGAACTGCACCAGCTCGCGCCGGCTCGGCACCATGTAGGGCGGCGGCGTCAGCAGGATGCCGTCGAGCCCGGCACGCTCCGCGGCGCGCGCATGGCGGATGGCCTCGGCCGCGGTGTAGGCGTTGCAGCCGCCGAGCACCGTGATCCGCTTGTCGATCGTGCGGCTGGCTTCCTGGAACAGCTGGGCCCGCTCGGCCTCGCTAAGGCTGAACCATTCCCCCGAGGTACCCGCGAGCACCACGCCATGCATGCGCTGCTGCACATGCCACTCGAGCTGGGCGCCCAGGGCGGCCCAGTCCATGTCGCCCTGGCGTGTGAAGGGCGTGGTGATGGCGGGGATGTACCCGGTCCAGTCGACATCGTTGCGGTTCATTCGGTTCTTCTCCTCAGTTCAATGCGGCGTCGGCTTCGATCTCGATCAGGAAATCGGGCAGGGCCAGCGTCTGCACGCCGATGAAGGTGTTGGCCGCGGGCGCGGCTTCGCCGTAGAAGGCGGCGATCTCGGCGCAGATCGGTGCCAGCTTGTCGGGCGTGTGGTTGACCACGTAGGTGCGCAGCCGCACCACGTCGGCGGGCGTCGCACCGGCCGCGGCCAGCACTTCCTTGAGATTGGAGAGGGCCTGGCGCGTTTGCGCGATGACGTCGGCGCCGCCGATGAGATTGCAGTCGCGGTCCCAGGCGATCTGGCCCGCCAGGTGAAGCGTGCGTCCGCCGCTCTGCAGGACCGCATGGGAAAAGCCGAACGGGACGGTCTGGTACATGGACTCGGGGTTGATCACTTGTCGTGTCATGGGGTGCTCCGATGAGGCGATGGAAAGGAAAGGACGGGGGTCAGAACGGGCGGCCGTGCACGACCAGTTCGAGCACGTTCTGCCAGGGATCGCGGAAGTACTGGTACTGCGACCCGGCGGTCGGCCCTTCGGAGAAGGCGATGCGTTCGAAGACGGTGCAACCGTTGTCGCTCAGCCACTGGGCCGCGGCATCCATGTCGTCCACTTCGAGACCGAGGTGGTGCGCGCCGATGTGGTTGCCGCGCAGCGGCCTGATCGTGCTGCTCGGCGGATTCTTGTAGGCGAACAGTTCGAGCCGAATGCCCCCGGGCAGGCCGAGCAGACACAGTTCGAGCTGTGCGCCGGGGACGCCGATGTGCGCCTCCATCCAGTCCCGGCCGTCAGCCTCGACCGGCATCTCGGCGGCGTTGAACGGACCCAGGCCGTAGAGGATCTGCGCACCGAAGACGCGCTGATAGAAGGAGATGACCGGCTCCAGTTCCGCGACCGTCCAGGAGACATGGTCGATGCGGCGAATACCCAGTGGATTGGTGTTCATGGCGTTGATTCCGTGTCATGTATTCAGGGTCTGACGAGTTGATGCGCATGCAGCCGCACACCCAGCGCCACGCCAGCGGCGGTCGGCCGCGGCGTCACCAGGCTGACGCCGATCACGGTGACCGCGTTGATTGCCATCGCGATCAGGCCGACCTCCCACCCCGGTAACAGCGCGCTCCACCAGAGTTGGGCAAAGGGAGCGAGCAGTGCGACGAAGCCCACGACGATGCCGGCGACCACACCCAATGCCGACGTTCGCTTCCAGAGGAAGGCCAGGAACACGCCCGGGCCCAGCATGCCGATGGCGGAGTAGGCCTTCAACAGGATCGAGACCAGGGAACCCTTCTGGTCCATCGACAGCCAGACGGCCAGCGCGGCGAACCCCACCAGCGCGGCGCGCGAGATCAGCAGTCCTTTGGATTCGCTCAGGTCCGGACAGACCGGCGTCACCACGTTGCGCGTGAAGATCGTGCCGGCCG
This sequence comes from Variovorax sp. P4_B11, assembly GCF_056402355.1. NCBI lineage: Bacteria > Pseudomonadati > Pseudomonadota > Betaproteobacteria > Burkholderiales > Comamonadaceae > Variovorax > Variovorax sp. P4_B11. Next base: position 109,284 of record NZ_JBFUHO010000005.1, on the reverse strand, counting down.
TGAGCAGCAGCACCGAGCCGGGCACCAGAGCCAGCAGGACGCCGGTGCCTGCCAGCAGGCCGACCACCCAGTCGGGGTACTTGGTGGACACGAACTGCAGCAGCGCGGCGTTCATGTTGTTGCCGGGCGGCAAGGTGCCCGCGACCAGGGCGGCCAGGCCCAGCAGGATGATGAAGAAGTAGGCCAGCGAGTAGATCGGCTGCCAGATCGCGTTGCGGCGGATCGCGGTCGGGCTGTGGGCCGAGTACGAGATCTGGAACAGGTGCGGGAACACCCAGTTGCCGAGGGCGACGTTCAAGGCCGCGGTGATCAGCCAGATGTTGGTGGTCGGTGCGCTGGGGTCGGCACCGGGCAGCTTGCCGATGCCGGGGCGCATGGCCTCGGCCATGTCGAAGATGTCGAACATCGAGCTGGCACCGACCTTGTGGGCGACCGTCGCGGCCAGGACCACCATCAGGACGATCATCATCACGTCCTTGACCCCGGCCGCGAAGGCCGCCGAGCGCAGGCCAGCCGCCAGCACGAAGGCCACCATCAAGGCGCCGGACACGATCAAGGACAGCGTGGGCGAGAGTGCCTGGTCGAAAGTCAGCGAGACGATCAGGCTCAGGCTGACCAGCTGGATCTGCACATAGATGACCAGACTGGCGATGCCGATCAGGCCGGTGACCACGCCCAGCCACGGCGCGTCGTAGCGATAGGCGAAGAAGTCCGCCTGCGTCAGCAGGCCTGCACTGCGGCCGGCGCGCCATATCTTCGGCATCAACAGGTAGCCGATCGCGAAAGACAGGGACACCGAGCAGAACGCGAGATAGGCCGGCGCCCCCAGCGCCCAGGCGTAGCCCGCAATGCCGAACACGGCGAAGGTCGTGTAGATCTCGCCGGCATTCATGAACCAGAACAGCAGGGTTCCCATGCTGCGGCCGCCGACGGCCCAATCGGCCACCGTCCTGCCGCGCGACGCGGCACGGCCGAAGCCGATGGCTCCCACGACCGTCGCCAGCAGCAAGAGCGCCGCCACCGTGTACTTCATGGCGACACCTTCGGGCTGGCGGTGGTGACGGTGGTGGCGGCGATGAATTCAGCCTCCTCCTCCTCAAGGCCCGCGCGCCGGTCTAGATGGAAGACCAGCCCGAAGACCAGGCTGGCGAAGACCACGCCGGCCATTTGCCAGACCATCGGGAAAGGCATGCCGAAGGGACGCAGGGCCACGTCGTTCACGAGGGGAATGCAGCCTACTTGCCAGATGAACGGCAGGACAAGAAACACCAGGTGCGGCCGTCTGGGAGCAGAGCCGACGTCGGCCCTCCAGGTTGGAGTCGTCATGCATACCTCGCTGAGGAGTGGGATCGAGCTGAACTGTGAATTTTTGTGCACTTTCACTGCACAGTCGAAAGAATATGATCTTGCTCAAACCAAGTCAACACCTATTGGGGTAGGCGTAAACCATCGACTCCCGCCCTCTAGCGCGCACGATCTTGTGCAGTATTACTACACGAACAGCAGATCACTTAAGCTGTGCGCCTTGGCTTCCACACTCTTGGATCACCGTGCTCGGCAAACGACTGAATGAATTGCGGGTCGCCCGCGGCCTCTCCCTCAGGGCTCTGGCAAAAGACGCCGGCGTCTCGCCCACGTTGCTGAGCCAGATCGAGCGCGAGGTGACCGAGCCGAGCCTGAACACGCTGCGCGCGCTGAGCAAGGTGTTCGGCGAATCCATGGCTGCGCTGTTCCTGGATCCCGAGGCGCCTTCGGTCTGGTTGAGCCGCCCCGGCGAGCGCACGCAGATCATCGGCCCCAAGGGTGCCGTGAGCTATGAGCGCCTGACCCGAGGCAACGGCCCGATGGAGGTGCTGCGCGCGGTGTTCGTGCCCGGCCAGTATTCGGTGGCCGACACGGTCGCTCACCCATCGGTCGAATGCATCTACGTGATTCGTGGAACGATGACCCTGGAGCTGGCCGGCGTCCCGCACGAGGTCCGGGCCGGGGAGGCCCTGACCTTCGAAGCCATTCACCCGCATCGCTACATCAATCAGGGCGACACGGATGCCGAGATCATCCTGTCGGTGACGCCGCCCATTCCCTGATTCACACGCCCACGCACCAAGCTGGACGCCCTGTTGCGGTGCAGGCTTCGGGGCGTTTTGCCGTCCGATGCGCTATGAAATGCGGAAACCCTCAGTTACTGCATGCACCCGTTTGGACTTTCCAGAAGGGTTCGCACCAAGTGCGTGCCGGCACCGTTTTTGCTTGAATCCCGTGCACCCTTTTCCCCATCACGGAACTCCTGAATGAACAAGCGCCACCTGCTCCAGACCTTCCTCGCCGCCTCCGCGCTCAGCTTCGGGCTGGGCACTGCGCATGCGCAGACGACGCCGATCAAGTTCCAGCTGGACTGGCGCTTCGAGGGACCCGGGGCCTTCTTCACCCACCCGGCCGCCAAGGGCTACTTCAAGGCCGCCGGCCTCGACGTCACGGTCGACGCCGGCAACGGCTCGGGCGGCGCGGTCACGCGGGTGGCCTCGGGCGCCTATGACATGGGCTTCGCCGACCTGGCGGCGCTGATGGAGTTCCACGCCAACAACCCGGACAGCCCGAACAAGCCGGTCGCGGTCATGATGGTCTACAACAACACGCCGGCCTCCGTGATGGCGCTCAAGAAGAGCGGCATCACCAAGCCCGCCGACCTGACGGGCAAGAAGCTCGGCGCGCCGGTGTTCGACGCCGGCCGCCGCGCCTTCCCGATCTTCGCCAAGGCCAACAACATCGGCGCGGTGAACTGGACCGCGATGGACCCGACCCTGCGCGAAACGATGCTGCTGCGCGGCGACATCGACGCCATCACCGGCTTCACCTTCACCTCGCTGCTGAACCTCGAATCGCGCGGCGCCAAGGCGGCCGACATCGTGGTCCTGCCCTACCCCGACTACGGCGTGAAGCTGTATGGCAACGCGATCATCGCCTCGCCCAAGCTGATCAAGGAGAACCCGGCGGCGGTCAAGGCCTTCCTCGCGGCATTCACCAAGGGCGCCAAGGAAGTGATCGCCAATCCGGCGGTTGCGATCGAATCGATCAAGGCCCGCGACGGCATCGTCAACAGCGAACTCGAGACGCGCCGCCTCAAGCTCGCGATCGACACCGTGGTCAACACGCCCGACGCCCGCGCCGAGGGCTTCGGCCAGGTCAACGCCGGCCGGCTGTCGCTGATGTCTTCGCAGGTGTCGGACGCCTTCGGGACCAAGACGCGCGTCAATCCGGATGCGGTGTGGAACGGTTCGATGCTGCCGCCGGCGGCCGATCTCAACATTCTGCGCAAGTGACGGCGGGAACGGAGAACGCGCCCTTCGTCGACTTCCAGGACGTCTGGCTCGCCTACAACGAGGAACTGCTGCGCGCCAACCACTTCGCGGTCGAGGCGATCGACCTGAAGGTCCAGCGCGGCGAGTTCATCGCCATCGTCGGGCCTTCGGGCTGCGGCAAGTCGACCTTCATGAAGCTCACGACCGGCCTGCGGATGCCGTCGATGGGCAAGATCCGGATCGACGGCGCGCCCGTGACCGGGCCGCTGAAGATCTCGGGCATGGCCTTCCAGGCGCCGTCGCTGCTGCCCTGGCGCACCACGGTCGACAACGTGCTGCTGCCGCTGGAGATCGTCGAGCCCTATCGCTCGACCTTCAAGGCCAAGCGGAAGGAATACGTCGAGCGGGCCCGCAAGCTGCTGCAGAAGGTCGGCCTCGGCGGCTACGAGGACAAGTTCCCGTGGCAGCTCTCGGGCGGCATGCAGCAGCGCGCAAGCATCTGCCGGGCGCTGATCCACGAGCCCAAGATGCTGCTGCTCGACGAGCCCTTCGGCGCGCTCGACGCCTTCACGCGCGAGGAGCTCTGGTGCATCCTGCGCGACCTCTGGACCGAGCAGCAGTTCAACGTGATCCTGGTCACGCACGACCTGCGCGAGTCGGTGTTCCTGGCCGACACGGTCTACGTCATGAGCAAGAGCCCGGGCCGCTTCGTGGTCAAGCGCGAGATCGACCTGCCGCGCCCGCGCGAACTGGGGCTGACCTACACCAAGGAGTTCACCGACATCGTGCTCGAGCTGCGCGGCCACATCGGCGCGATCCGGAGCCACGCGATCGCCGATGCCGCCAAGGCACCGGCTGCGATCCCGCAGTAAGCCATTCATGAAGAACAACAAGCAAATCGAACGCTGGTCGCCCTGGCTGCTGCTGGTCGCCGTCATCGTGCTGTGGCAGATCATCTGCTCGGGCTTCGGCGTCTCGGAGTTCATCTTCCCGAGCCCCTGGCGCATCTGGACCCAGTTCTGGGAGTTCAAGGAGATCATCGCGGGCCACGCCTGGCGCACCTTCTGGGTCACGATGGCGGGCTTCGGCCTGGCGATCGTGGTCGGTGTCTTGCTGGGCTTCGTGATCGGCAGCTCGCGGCTGGCCTATGCGGCGATGTACCCGCTGATGACCGCCTTCAACGCGCTGCCCAAGGCCGCCTTCGTGCCGATCCTGGTGGTCTGGTTCGGCATCGGCGTCGGCCCGGCGATCCTCACGGCCTTCCTGATCAGCTTCTTCCCGATCATGGTCAACATCGCGACCGGACTGGCGACGCTGGAGCCCGAACTCGAGGACGTGCTGCGCGTGCTCGGCGCCAAGCGCTGGGACGTGCTCATGAAGATCGGCTTCCCGCGCTCGATGCCCTACTTCTTCGCCTCGCTCAAGGTGGCGATCACGCTGGCCTTCGTCGGCACCACGGTGTCGGAGATGACCGCCGCCAACGAGGGCATCGGCTACCTCCTGATCTCGGCCGGCTCGTCGATGCAGATGGGCCTGGCCTTCGCCGGCCTGATGGTGGTGGGCGCGATGGCGATGGGCATGTACGAACTCTTCAGCGCGGTCGAGAAGCACACCACGGGGTGGGCGCACCGGGGTTCGCAGGGGGAGTGAAATCCCGTAACCTTGCTGGTTCTTTTCACTCGGAGACGAACCATGATCAAGGTCAGCGTGATGTATCCCAACACCCCCGGCGCGCGTTTCGACCACGCCTACTACCGCGACAAGCACATGCCGCTGCTGAAGAGCCGGATGGGCGATGCCTGCAAGTCGTACACGGTCGACAAGGGCATCGCCGGCGGCGCACCGGGTTCGCCGGCGCCCTTCATCGGCATGTGCCACATCTTCAGCGACTCGGTGGAGTCGTTCCAGGCCGCCTTCGCACCGCATGCGAAGGAGATCCTGGGCGACATTCCGAACTACACCGACCTGCAGCCGGTGATGCAGATCAGCGAAGTGGTGGTGGGTTAGCCCCGCCAAGGCTCCATCTCGGCCGGCGAAGCCAGGCCCGTTGGTGAAACACCGCGGAACCGGCTTTGCCGGGCCGCAGGTGTTGCCCCCGGTAGGGGGTGGGCGCCCGGACACGAAGTGCCGGGCAACCTGGGGGCGAGCCTAGACCAGCCGGGTCTCGATCTCGGTCTTGACCTCGGTCATCAAGCGGTGGACAGGGCACTTGCCCGCCACGCGAAGGAGATCTTCGCGCTGCGCTTCGCTCAGATTGCCTGTGACGCGCAGCGACGTGCCCAGCCGATAGGTGCCCCTGCGTTCTTCGCTGTCGTCGCGGTCGACGATCACTTCGATCTCTTCCACCGGAATGCCCTTGCGCTGCGCGTAGACCAGCACGGTGAGCGCCTTGCAGGCGCCGAGCGACGCATCGTAGAGATCATGCGGCAAGGGCCCCTCATCCTTGCCGCCGAGATCCGGCGATGCATCGACCGGAAACTCGTGTGCGCGGATCTTGACGATGTGGCGGGTGCCGGCGATGCCGTCGCGGCGGACTGTGATGCTCATGAAAGTCTCCTGATGATCGGACGCGATGGTAGCGCCCGAATGCTTCAGGCAGCCTGCGCGTGCGGCACGGTCTGCATGCGATGTACTTCCGATTCGCCATGCTTCGCGAGCAGCTGCATCAGGTGCTTGCGGATCAGCATGCCGGGGCGGTCCGACTCCATCGAGTATTCGACGCCGCGCCGCCGCGTGTCGACCAGGGCGTCGGGGTCGGTCGACTCGAGGATGTCCTTGTCCTCGCGCGTGATCTCCTCGTCGAAGTCGATCAGCATCTGCGCCGCGCAGTCGGCCTCGGTGTCGTTGCGGAACAGCCATTGGCACAGCTGCATCCGGCCATCGTCGATCGGCGTGAAGCAGTTGATGATGATGTGGCGGATGCCCGACGGGTACTCGATGTCGAGCCGGCGCGAGAAGGGCAGGAAGTAGGCATTGCGCATGTGGCGCGTGGTGATCGGCTCGGTCACGCCGCTGATGGCGCGGAACCTGGAGGGGTTTGCCGCCTCGATCACGGTCTCGGCGTGGAAGCCGCTGTCGTTCTCCACCAGCGCGTACTTGCTCGGCTTCGGGCTCGACGCCACGCCGAAGGTCGCGCGGTGCACGAAGCTGAAGTGCGAGTTGTCGAAGGAGTTTTCCAGCGCGCGCATCGGGCTGGTCTGCCACTCTTCGTAGAACTGGTGGATGGTGCGAAAGCCCGGGTCGTCGAACTCCGGGATCGCGGGAATCCCGGCGATCGGCTCCTCGAGCGCGACCCAGGCATAGCCATAGCGCGCGCTGCAGTGGTAGGCCGTGGTCTTGTACTCGGGCGAGATCTTGCGGTCGGCCTCGTACTGCGGGATGCGGATCACCTGGCCGCTGCGGTCGTAGGTCCAGCCGTGGTAGCCGCACTGGATGGCGCCCTGCCCGCAGGCCTTGCCCTCGCCGTCGACGCACCAGCCCTTCGACAGCTTCGCCGTGCGGTGGCAGCAGCGGTCGCGCAAGGCGGCGGGCTGGCCTTCGACATCGAGGAACAGGACGATGTTCTCGCCGAGCAGCGTGAAGGGCCTGGGCCCCTGCTGCAGATCGGCCAAGGGCATGACGGCATGCCAGAACTTGCGAAAGACGGGTTGCTGCGTGACGAGCATGAAGTGACTCCTTCGGTTGCGTGAGGTCCAACTTGAAAGAGCAATTTCCCGCCATGGCCTGCGCGCCAAAGCTGAACGCTTCTACTCTGCGCCGCTCTTCATGCAATTTGCGGGCCCGAGACAGCTGGCATGCGTCCTGCGTACCAATGGACAAGAGTAGAAGCGTTCAGCAGCGCACGCACCCCGTTCGTGCACCGCCCGGAAATTGCTCTTGAAGTGCCTCGCCGCCCCGTGGCGCGGTGTTCAAGACCCACGAATTCCGGAGATCAAACGCATGCAACGCCGCAGCTTCATCACCACGGGCGCCGCCTGCGCCGCCGCCCTCGCCGTCCCCGCCGTCCCCGCCGTCTTCGCGCAGGGCAGCAAGCCGACGCCGCTCAAGTTCACGCTGGACTTTCGGATCAACGGCCAGACCGCGCCCTTCTTCCTGGCCGAGAGCAAGGGCTACTACAGGGACGAGGGCCTCGACGTCACGATCGACACCGGCGCCGGCTCGGTGGCCTCGATCACGCGCATCGCGAGCGGCGTCTACCAGCTGGGCCTGGGCGACATCAGCGCGCTGGTCGAGTTCAATGCGCAGAACCCGGGCACCCCGATGGTGCAGGCGGTCTACCAGTACTACAACCGTGCACCGTTCGTGATCATCGGCCGCAAGGACCGCGGCGTCAGCACCGACTTCAAGAGCCTGCAAGGCAAGAAGGTCGCGGCCGCGGCCGTCGAATCGACGCGTCGCGCCTGGCCGTTGGTGGCGCGCAAGCAAGGCATGAAGGCCGACGCCTTCCAGTGGCAGACCACCGACTTCAGCGCCCGCGACAACGTGATGGTGCGCGGCGACGTCGATGCCGCCACCTACTTCCACGACTCGGCGGTTTCGCTGTTCGCGCGCATGAAGACCGAGGAGCTCTCGGTGCTCAAGTACGCGGATGCCGGCGTCGACCTGTACGGCAACGCGATCCTTGCCAGCAGCAACCTGATCGCTCAGAACCCGAAGGCGGTGGCGGCCTTCCTGCGCGCCACCAACCGCGCGATCGTCGAGACCTTCGCCAACCCGGCCCCCAGCATCGCGGCGATGCGCCAGCGCGAACCGATCCTCGATCCGAAGATCGAACTCGAGCGCTGGGCCATCACCGCGCAGTACGTCGGCGCGGCCGACACCCGCGGGCATGGCCTCGGCGACATTCGGAAGCTGCTGCTCGAGCAGCAGGTCGACGAGGTGGCCGAGGTGTTCGGCCTCAAGACCAGGCCGTCGGCCGACGCAATCTTCAACAGCTCGATGCTGCCGGCGCGCAAAGAACGTAGCATCATCAACGCATGAGTTCACTCGTATCCGACAATTTTCCCGCTGAACAAACACTCGACGAGCGCGACGGCCGCTACCTGCGCAAGGCGATCGTCTGGTCGCACGCCGGACGCCGGCGCGGCAACCGTCCCTTCGGCGCGGTGGTGGTCTCGGCCGACGGCGAGGTGCTGGCCGAGGCCTACTGCAACACGGCCGAGACCGGCGACGTCACGGGCCATGCCGAGACCAACGCGGTGCGCATGCTCGGGGCGCGCAAGCTGTCGCGCGAAGAGCTCGCGGGCGCCACGATCTATTCGTCGGGCGAGCCCTGCGTGATGTGCGCGGGCGCGATCTTCTGGTCGAACATCGGCCGCGTGGTGTTCGGCATCGACGCCCAACGGCTGCGCGTGTTCCGCGGCGAGCGCCGCGACCAGCGCGATGCCGAGCTGTCCTGCCGCGACGTGTTTCGCGCCTCGCCGCATCCGATCGAGTGCATCGGCCCGGCGCTGGTCGACGAAGCCGGCGCGGCGCACGTCGGGGCGTGGAAGACCTGAAGCGGCAGGCGCCGGAGTCCCTACACTTGCCGCATGCCCTGGCACGCAAGACTCGACCTCGACTATCAATCCGAAAACCAGCGCAGCGTGGCCCGCTTCCGCCACGAAGGCCCGCTGCGCATCCTGCAGAGCCTCTACCCCGAGGGCGATGCGGTCTGCCACAACGTGCTGGTGCATCCGCCGGGCGGACTGGTCGGCGGCGACACGCTGGACATCCGCGTGCGAGCGGCCGCCGGCAGCCACGGGCTCATCACCACGCCCGGCGCCTCGCGCTTCTACCGTTCCGACGGCGAACTGGCGCTGCAGCGCACCGCGCTGCGGGTCGAGGCCGGTGCCCGCCTCGAATGGCTGCCGCTCGAGGCGATCTGCTTCAGCGGCTGCCGGGCCGAGAACCGGCTGACCCTGCGCCTGGACGAAAGCGCGGAGCTGATCGGCTGGGACGTCACGGCGCTGGGCCTGCCGAACGCCGGCAAGCCCTTCGAACTCGGCACGCTGCAGCAGCACATCGAGGTGCCGGGCGTCTGGCTGGAGCGCGGGCGCATCGACGCGCAAGACCGGCGGCTGCTCCAGAGCCCGCTCGGCCTGGCGGGCCAGCGCTGCCTGGCGTCGATCTTCTTCGTCGCCGGCTCGCCCATCGCGCGCGCGCGGCGCGATGCGGCGCTGGACGCCGCCCGCTCCTTGATCGAGGCGCACGAACTGCACGAAAGCGCCGGCGCCACCAGCCCCCATGCGGAGATCATCGTGCTGCGCGCCCTGGCGCCGGTGGTCGAGCCGGCGATGCAGCTGCTGCGCCAGGTCTGGAAGGCCTGGCGCGCCGAACTCTGGAACATGGCCAGCGAGCCACCGCGGATCTGGTCGATGTAAGCCGCTGAAACGGGTGCTCGTCCGACGGGAGCGCCTCGCGACGCTGCCTAGGGCCTGTTCACACTGCTGCCGGGGTCGCGAAGGCCTGCCAGGACGGGCCAATCAAGGCGCGCGACGCGGCATGTGCGTTGGCACATGCAAGGAGTGCAACGCCGAGTGGCTCGTCCTGGCAGGCCTTCCCTTCGGGTTGCCGCGCGAAGGGGCCGTCTGCGGCGTTGCCCGCGCTTCCAAGGCGAGAGCCTTGCTGCGCGCAGGCGCCTTGCATCCAGCCCCTTGGCACGGCAACGCGATCCCCGGAAGCAGTGTGAACAGGCCCTAGACTGGGCAGCGTGACCCGCACCGACATCCCGGCCCGCCTCGACCGATTGCCCTGGTCGCGCTGGCACTGGCGCGTGGTGGTCGCATTGGGGGTGGCCTGGGTGCTCGACGGCCTCGAGGTGACGCTGGTCGGCTCGATCGGCGGCGTGCTCGAGCGGCCCGACACGCTGGGACTGACCGCAGCGCAGATCGGCGGCTCGGGCTCGCTCTACGTCGGCGGCGCCGTGATCGGCGCGCTGGTGTTCGGCCGGCTGGCCGATCGGCTGGGGCGCAAGAAGCTGTTCCTGGTCACGCTGGCGGTGTATGCCGCGGCGACGCTGGCCACGGCCTTCTCGCCGAACTTCGGCTTCTTCGCACTGTGCCGCTTTGCCACCGGCCTCGGCATCGGCGGCGAGTACGCGGCCATCAACTCGGCCATCGACGAACTGATCCCGGCACGCGTGCGCGGCCGCGTGAATCTCGCGATCAACGGCAGCTTCTGGATCGGCGCGGCCCTCGGCGCCGGCCTGAGCCTGTGGCTGCTCGATCCGCAGGTGCTCGGCCCGGTGCGGGGCTGGCGTGCCGCCTTCGCACTCGGCGCACTGCTCGCGGTGGCGATCCTGCTGGTGCGGCGCAACGTGCCCGAAAGCCCGCGCTGGCTGATCGCCCACGGCCGCGCCGAGGAAGCCGAGCGCATCGTGCGGCAGATCGAAGCCCAGGTGGGCGAACGGCACGGGCCGCTGGCGCCGGCGGTCGGCCACCTGAGCTTCGGAGACCGGGCCCGCCCCGGCTGGCGCGAGGTCGCCCACGTGCTGCTGCGGCGCTACCCGCAGCGCAGTGCGGTGGCACTGGCCTTGATGGTCTCGCAGGCCTTCTTCTACAACGCGATCTTCTTCACCTATGCGCTGGTGCTGACCCGCTTCCACGGCGTCCCCGCCGAAAGAGTCGCGCTCTACATCTTTCCGTTCGCGCTCGGCAACGTGCTGGGGCCGCTGCTGCTGGGCCCGCTGTTCGACCACGTGGGCCGGCGCCGCATGATCGCCCTCACCTATGTGCTGTCGGGCGTCGGCCTGGCGCTGACCGGCTGGGCCTTCATGCAGGGCTGGCTCGACGCCCGCAGCCAGGCGCTCTGCTGGTCGGCGGTGTTCTTCCTCGCCTCCGCCGCGGCCAGCTCCGCCTACCTCACGGTCAGCGAGGTGTTCCCGCTCGAGATGCGCGCGGTCGCGATCTCGATCTTCTATGCGGTGGGCACCGGCGCCGGCGGCTTCGTGGCGCCGGTGTTGTTCGGTGCGCTGATCGAGACCGGCAGCCGCGGCGCGGTCGCCATCGGCTACGCCATTGGCGCCGCGCTGGTCATCTTTGCCGGCGTGATGGCCCTGCGCTACGCGGTTGACGCGGAGCGCAGGCCGCTCGAGGACGTGGCGCCGCCGCTCGGCGCGAACCTCACTCGATGATCGCGCGCTTGACGTCTTCCTGGAGGTTGCGCAGGTGTTCGCGCATCGCCGCCCGCGCGCGCTCGGGGTCGCGCGCGCGCAGGGCCTGGATGATCTGGCCGTGCTCGTCGTGGTTCTCGCGCTGCCGGTGCAGCGGGCTGTGCAGGCGGAACAGCCGCGCATTCACGCGCAGTTCCTCGACCAGCCGCGGGAACACCACGTTGCCGCTGGCGGTCGAGATCAGCTGATGGAAGCGGTCGTCGAAATGCCAGTGCTCGGTCTCGTCGTGCTCGCCGCTGTCGAGGGTCTTGAGATCGGCTTCGAGCGCATCGATCTCGGCGTCGGTGATCTTGCCGCAGGCCTGCGCGATGGCCTCGCATTCGATCACCTCGCGGGCCCGCATACAGTCGAAGTACTCTTTGGTGCCCAGCGCGCGCACCGCATAGGAGCGCGCGTCGCGCCGCACCAGCAGGCCCTCGCCGGCGAGCCGCACCAGCGCCTCGCGCATCGGCGTGCGCGAGATCCGCAGGTCGTCCGCCAGGCGGCCTTCCTGCAGCGGACTGCCGGGCGAGATCTTGCGGTCGAGAATCAGCGTGCGCAGGCTCGCATAGGCCTGCTCGGCCAGGCTGGCGGAACGCACCTCGAGCGGTGCGATGGTGATGGTGGCGGGTTGCGCCGGACTGGGGAGGCTTGGCATGCGGAGGTGAACGGTTTCCACGAAGGGACGGGGAAAAGCTTAGCAGGCCGGTGCGGCGGGAGCCGGAAAGCTCACAGCCACTTGTCGAGCGGGCTCGCGGCATTGGGCGTTCGCGGCCGCAGGCAGGGCTGGAACCGGCCCGAGCCGGCTTCGGCCGAAAACACGCCGTCCTGCCAGACCACCCGGCCCCTCGACACCGTAACGCCCGGCCAGGCGCGCAGCTTCATGCCCTCGTAGGGCGTGTAGTCGGCCGCATGGTGGAGCATGTCGTTGGCGATGACTTTCTCATGGCCCTCGTCGAACACGTCCCAGACCACGAAGTCGGCGTCGCCGCCGACCGCGATGGTGCCCTTCTTCGGGTACAGCCCATAGAGCCGCGCCGGATGGGTGGCCGTGAGTTCGACGAAGCGGTGGATGTCGATGCGTCCGGCCAGCACGCCTTCGCTCATCAGCAGCGGCAGGCGGGTCTCGACGCCCGGAATGCCGTTCGGGATGCGGTCGAAGGAGGCATCGTCGCCGTGCACGCGCTTGCCGTCGCTGCCATTGATGTTGAACGGCGCATGGTCCGACGAGAAGATCGTGAACAGGCCGCTCGAAAGGCCGTTCCAGATGAACTGCTGGTTGGCCTTGTCGCGCGGCGGCGGGCTGCAGATGCAGCGCGCGCCGTGCATCGGATCGTCGGGGTTGATCCCCAGGTCTTCCGCGCTCAGGAACAGGTATTGCGGGCAGGTCTCGGCATGGATCGGCAGCCCGCGCCCGCGCGCCCAGTGGATCTGCTCGACCGCCTCGCGGCCCGACACGTGGACGATCAGGATCGGCGTGTCGATCAATTCGGCCAGCGCGATCGCGCGGTGCGTGGCCTCGCGCTCCACGGCCATCGGCCGCGAGCTGCTGTGATAGCGCGGCGCCGTCAGGCCGGCATCGAGCAGCTGCTCGGTGAGCCAGGCGATGCAGTCGCTGTTCTCGGCATGAATCATGGTCATCGCGCCGTGGCGGCGCGCGACCGCCAGCACCTCGATGATCTGCCGGTCGGCCAGCTTCAGATCGTCGTAGGTCATGTAGATCTTGAAGGAGGTGTAGCCCTTCTCGATCAGGGCCGGCAGTTCGCGCTGCGTCACGTCCTTGGTGGCATCGGCGACGATCAGGTGAAAGGCGTAGTCGATCACCGCCTTGCCTTCCGCGCGGCGGTGGTAGTCGTCGACCGCCTCCTGAATGCTGCGCCCTTTCTGCTGCGCCGCGAACGGCAGCACCGTGGTGGTGCCGCCGCAGGCCGCCGAGCGGGTGCCGGTGAAGAAATCGTCCGAGAAGCGCGAGCCGTCGCTGGTCGGCTGGTCGAAGTGGCAGTGGCCGTCGACGCCGCCGGGCGTGACCAGCCGGCCGGCCGCATCGATCTCGCGCGCGGCGCCGCCGTCGAGCCGCTGCGCGATCGCGCAGATGCGGCCGTCGCGCACGCCGATGTCGGCGCGGTAGCGGTCGCCCACGGTGGCGATGTCGGCGTTGCGAAGGATCAGGTCGTAGGGGTTCATGGCGTGGCTCCGGCTAGCGTTGCTCGAGCACGGCGTCGGGCACCACCGGCGCGCCGGTGCTGGCGTTGCCGTAGGCGCGGCCGTAGTGGCGCTCGATCCGGCGCTGGATGAAATCCCAGGCCGTGGTCATCAGCAGGTAGTAGATGGCGGCGACGATGAACAGCTCGAGCACCATGAACTTCTCCTGGATCAGCACCTGGGTGCGGCGCAGCAGCTCTTCCATCGAGATCACCGAGGTGATCGACGTGGTCTTGAGCAGGCCGTTGATGCTGTTGCCCAGGGTCGGGATGATCAGCCGCATCGCCTGCGGCATCACGATGTAGCGCATCGCCTGCGCGCTGCTGAAGCCGACGGCGCGCGCTGCATTCGTCTGTCCGGCCGGCACCGACTGGATGCCGCCGCGCACCACCTCCGCGAGGTAGGCCGCCTCGTTGAGGATCAGGCCGAGCAGCGCCGACTCGACCACCGACAGCTTGAGACCGAGCTGGGGCAGCCCGGTGTAGATGATGATCAGCTGCACCAGCAGCGGCGTGCCGCGGAAGACCCAGATGTAGAAGTGCGCCGGCGCCGCCAGCCAGGGGTGGCTGGACAGGCGGGCCAAGGCCAGCGCACACCCCACGACCAGGCCGCCCGCGATCGACGCGAGGGTGAGCCACAGCGTGGTCACGGCGCCGCTCAGGATGTACGGATTGAACAGGTAGTCGGCAAACCCCGACCAGCTCCAGCCTTGTCCCATGGACTTTCCTTCCTCTCTGGCTCAGTGGTGGTGCGGCGCGCTCAGCTCGCCGGGCCCTTGACGACCACCGCGCCGTCGATCGCCTTGACGCCGTACTGGTCGAACAGCTTCTGGAAGCTGCCGTCGGCCTTCATGTCGTTGAGCGCCTTGGCCATGGCGACCGAGAGCTCCTTGTTCTTCGCCGCCAGTGCGACCGGCGTCGGGAACAGGCCGTTCAGCACGCGTTCGAAATCGCCGCGCTTCTGGTACTCGGCGCCGGTGGAGTCGATCGACAGCGCCACCTCGACCTGCCCGGCGCGCAGCGCCTGGAAGGCCATCGCGAAGTTCTCGAAGGTGCGGATGGTCATGCCCTTCAGGCCCTTGTCGGTCAGTTGCTTGTCGAGTTCGCGCGCCTTGCGCTCCTCGAAGCCGCCGAGCTCGACGCCGATGCTCTTGCCCGAGAGGTCGTCGGGCTTGGTGATCTTGAGCGGGTTGCCGCGGGCGGTGCTGATGCTGATCGCCTGGTCTTCGTAAGGCAGCATCTGCATCAGCTTGGCGCGCTCGTCGGTGTAGAAGATGCCGGTGTTGATCACGTCCCAGCGGCCGGCCTGCAGGCCCGGGATCATGGCCGAGAACTCGATGCGCACGTACTCGGGCGTCAGGCACAGGCGCTTGGCGATCGCCTCGCCGAGCTCCACGCGCATGCCCTTGAGTGCGCCGGTCTGGTCGACGAACTGCATCGGCGGCAGGGTCGGGTTGACCGACATGATCAGGGTGCCCTTCTTGATCAGCGCCGAGTCGGGCACCGGCGACTTGCAGGCCTGGGCGTTCGCGATGCCAACGCCGAGGATGAAAAGAACCGTGGCCGAGGTGAGAGCGGGAAGCAGTTTCATGGTGATTTCCTGGTGGAGATGGAACGAGGCGGAAGCGGAGAGATGTAGGCGCCGAAGCTCAGACCCGGATGGAGTCGAGCAGGCCCAGGCGGTCGAGTTCGCGCCGCAGGTCGATGGCATCGGCTTCGGGCAGCGGCAGGCGCGGCGCACGCGGCTTGCCGACCGGCAGGCCCATCATCGTGAGGCCGTCCTTCGAGGCCGCGACATAGCGGTGGCCGCCGACCCAGCGCACGATCGGCAGCATCTCCTTGTAGAGCGCCAGCGCCGCGGGCATGTTCTGTTCGTCGGCGACCAGCTCGAACAGCCGCGCCGACATCTTCGGGATCAGGTTCGAGCAGACCGCCACCCAGCCCTGCGCACCGAGCCAGAAGGACTCGTAGCCCAGGATGCCCGCGAACACCGTCATGCGGTCGCCGCAGAGCTCGATGATGTCGCGCACCCGCGTCACCTCGAGGGTCGACTCCTTGATGTACTTGCAGTTGTCGATGCGCGACAGCCGCGCCACCAGCTCGGGCTTGAGGTCGACATTGGCCGTCGCCGGGTTGTTGTAGACCATGATCGGCACGTTGATCGCCTCGCCGACCTTGCGGTAGTGCGCGAACAGCTCGTCGTCGGTGGGCGTGCTGTAGAACGGCGGAATGATCATGACGCCGTCGGCGCCCATGGTCTCGGCCTCGCGGCTCAGCCGCACGCACTCGTCGGTCCACTCGGCGCCGGTGCCGATCAGCACGGGCACGCGTTTTGCTGCCGTCTGCACACAGGTTTCGATCACCAGCTGCCGCTCATCGGGTGTCAACGACAGGAATTCTCCGGTGCTGCCCAGGGGAATCAGCCCGTGGATGCCCTCCTCGATCTGCCAGTCGACCAGCTTCTTCAGGGCCGGCACGTCCACGTGCTTTCCGTCGGCGGTCATGGGGGTGATGAGCACCGTATAGGTGCCTCGGAACGCTGTCATTGCCAGTCCTCGGTGAAAAATTCGGGTGACGAAGTATTTGTATACGGTTAGTATACGTATACATTGAACCGCGTCAAAGTGGTTTTTTGCTTCACACCCGTTTTCATGAGCGCCCGACTGACCCATTCCTCCATCACCGCCGGCGGACGCCCGATCCGCTTCTGGTACGACGGCCAAGCCGTCGACGGCATCGAAGGCGAGACGGTGGCCGCCGCGCTCGCGGCCAGCCACATCCGCCAGATGCGGCACACCCGCGACGGCGGGCGCCGCGGCCTGTATTGCGGCATGGGCGCCTGCTTCGACTGCCTCGTGACGATCGACGGCCAGGCCAGCCAGCGCGCCTGCCTGACGAAAGCGGCGGACGGCCAGCAGATCCGTTCGACAATGCCGGCGGGCACGCCCGCGGACCCGCTGAAGCCCCTGGCGCCCGATGCCGGGGCCGAGCCGTTGCAGCGCGAGGTCGACGTGCTGGTGGTCGGCGCCGGCCCGGCCGGCCTCTCGGCGGCGCTTGCGGCCCGCCGTGCGGGCGCGCGGGTGCTGGTGCTCGACGAGCGGCTGCAGTCCGGCGGCCAGTTCTACAAGCCGCTGGCACCGTCGCATCAGGCGCCAACGCCATCCGACCGGCAGTTCGCGGACGGCCTCGCGCTGGAACGCGAGGTGCTCGCCGCGGGCGTGGCGGTGCGGCAGGGTGCGCAGGTCTGGGCCGCCTTTTCCCCCCGCGAAGTCAGTGCACTGATCGACGGACGGGCCACAAACATCCATTGCCGGCAGCTGGTGATCGCGCCCGGCGCCTACGAGCGGCCGGTGCCCTTCCCGGGCTGGACGCTGCCGGGCGTGATGACCACCGGCGCCGCCCAGACGCTGGCGCGGGCCTACCGCGTGGCGCCGGGCCGGCGCGTGCTGATCGCCGGCAACGGGCCGTTGAATCTTCAGTTGGCCGCGGAGCTGCTCGCCGGCGGGGCCCAGGTCGTCGCGGTGCTCGAATCGGCGGCCCGCCCGTCCACGCGCGACTGGCGCCAGCTGCTGACGGCTGCCCGCACCGCACCCGACCTGCTGCGCCAGGGCTGGGGCTACATGCGGCAGCTGCGCGCCCACAAGGTGCCCGTACGCTGGGGCCACGCGGTGGTCGCCGCCGAGGGCGCCGGCGAGTTGCAGGCCGTGCAGGCCGCGCGGCTCGACGCCCAAGGCCGCGCCACGCCCGCCCCGGCGCTGCGCTTCGAAGCCGACACGCTGTGCCTCGGCTACGGCTTCATCCCCTCGACCGAACTGGCGCGGATGCTGGGCTGCGAGCACCGCGTGGCCGACAGGCACCTGGGCTATCTCGCGACCGTGACCGGCACCGACGGCGCGACCAGCCTGCCGGGCGTCTTCGTGGTCGGCGATGGCGCCGACCTGGGTGGCTCGCGCGTCGCCCTGGCGCGCGGCACGCTGGCCGGCGTGGCGGCGGCGCGCAACCTCGGCCTGCTGGCGTCGGAACCGTTCAAGGCACAGGGCCAGTTGCGCCAGGCCGAGTGCTTCCAGCAGGCGCTGTGGTCGCTGTATGAAGCCCCACCCGTCACGCTGGCTTCCATCAGCGACGACACGCTGCTGTGCCGCTGCGAGGAGATCAGCTTCGGCTCGGTGCGCGAGCAGATCCGCGCCGGCCGCGACACGCTGGCCGCGCTCAAGCGCAACACGCGGCTCGGCATGGGCCGCTGCCAGGGCCGCTACTGCGCAGTCACCGCCGCCAGGCTGGTCAGCGAGATGACCGGGCGTCCGCCCGAGGTCGAGCAGTACTTCGCGCCGCGGCCACCGGCCAAGCCGGTGCCGGCCGGCGCGCTCGGCTTCGAGAAGCCCGAGTGGGGCGGCCACAAGCCCGCCATCACGCCCAACCTCGCGCGCCCGGTCGAACACGCGCCCTTCGAAACGGTCCGCACCGACGTGCTGGTGATCGGTGCCGGCGTGCTCGGCGCCTGCCTCGCCTACTACCTCTCGAAGGCCGGCCAGGACGTCACGGTGGTCGACCGCGACGACATCAACCTGCAAGCCTCGGGGGCCAACGCGGGCAGCCTGCACGTCCAGCTGCTGTCCTTCGATTTCGGCGCCAAGGCCCAGGAAGGCGGCGGCCCGGCCGCGGCCACGCTGCCGCTCGGACCGATGTCGGTGCGGCTCTGGCAGGAGATCGAGGCCGACTGCGCAGAAGATCTCGAGATCAAGATCACGGGCGGACTGATGGTGGCCGACAGCGAGGCCGGCATGCGCTTCATCGAGGCCAAGGCCGCGCTCGAACGCAGCCATGGGATCGACGCCCAGGTGATCGACGGCAGCGAACTGCGCCGGCTCTCGCCGGCGCTGTCGGAACAACTGCTGGGCGCCGAACTGTGCCCGATGGAAGGCAAGATCAATCCGCTGCGCGCGACCTATGCCGTGGCCTCGCGCGCGCAGCAGCAGGGCGCCCGCTTCCTGCGCGGCTGCAACGTGAGCGACATCGAGCGCCGGCCCGGCGACGGTGGCGGCTTCGTGGTCCACACCTCGCGCGGAACCCTCCACGCCGGCCGCGTGGTCAACGCCAGCGGCGCCTGGTCGAGCACGGTCGGTCACATGCTCGGCGTGAAGATCCCGGTCAAGGGTGCGCCGCTACAGATGATCGTCACCGAGCCGGCGCCGCCGCTGGTCAACCACCTGATCGCGCACGCCGACCGCCACCTGAGCCTCAAGCAGGCGGCGACCGGCGGCCTGATCATCGGCGGCGGCTGGACCGCCGCCTTCCACGAGGGCATGCGCCTGAACCGCGCCGAGCGCGCCAGCATCGAGGGCGGCCTGTGGGTCGCCCGGCAGGTCCTGCCGGCCGTCAGCGGGCTGCACATGGTGCGCTGCTGGGCCGGCATGAACGTCAACATCGACGGCGCGCCGATCATCGGCGAGGTGCCCGGCCTGCCGGGCTTCTACAACGCCGTGACCTCGAACGGCTACACGCTGGCGCCGGTCACCGCGAGTCTGGTCGCCGACCTGATCGTGCGTGGCCGGACCGACATCGACATCACGCCTTTCCGCATCGACCGATTTCTTTGATTCACATGACAGACACCTCTTGCGCGCGCGACACGCTGCGCCAATTCATCGACGCCCATTTCGACGAGCAGGTCGAGACGCTTGCACGGCTGGTGCAATGCCCGTCCGACAACCCGCCCGGCGACTGCGCGGCGCACGCCGAGCTCACGGCCCGGCTGCTCGAGGCCATGGACCTGGCGGTCGAGCGCCATCCGGTGCCGGCCGACTTCGCGCAACAGCACGGCATGCAAAGCGTCACCAACCTGATCGTGCGCGAACGCTTCGGCGACGGGCCGGTGGTGGCGCTGAACGCGCACGGCGACGTGGTGCCGCCCGGCTCGGGCTGGAGCAGCTCGCCCTACGGCGGCGAGGTGCGCGACGGCTGGCTGTACGGCCGCGGCGCCGCGGTCTCGAAGTCCGACTTCACGACCTACGGCTTCGCACTGCGCGCGCTCAAGGCATTGCACTCGACCGGCGCGCCGCTGGCCGGCACGGTCGAGCTGCACCTGACCTACGACGAGGAGACCGGCGGCATGACCGGCCCCGGATGGCTCCTTTCCCAGGGCCTGAGCCGCCCCGACTACGTGATCTCGGCCGCTTTCTCGCACCACGTCGTGGTCGCGCACAACGGCTGCCTGCACCTCGAAGTGACGCTGCGCGGCAAGTCGGCGCATGCGGCGCGGCCCGACACCGGCGCCGATGCGATCGAAGCCGCGGCGACCCTGCTGCCGGCGCTGTACCGCTATCGCGACGGGTTGGCGCAACGGCCCTCGCAGACCCCCGGCATCACGCACCCGACGATGGTCGTCGGCTTGATCGAGGGCGGCATCAACACCAACGTGGTGGCCGACACGCTGACCCTGCGGATCGACCGCCGCATCGTGCCCGAGGAAGTGCCCGAGGCGGTCGAGGCCGAGCTGCGCCGGGTCATCGAGGACGCCTGCCGCGCCCTGCCCGGCATCGCCGTCGAGATCCGCCAGATCCTGCTGGCCCGGCCGTTCGCGCCCGCACCCGGCGCGCAGGCCTTTGCCGAATTGATGTGCCGGGAGGCCAGCGCCGTGATGGGCAAGCCGGTGACGCCGATCGGCGTGCCGCTCTACACCGATGCGCGCCTCTACAGCGAAGCCGGCATTCCGACCGTGATGTACGGCGCCGGGCCCGAGTCGCTGCTCGAGGCCAACGGCCACCGTGCCGACGAGCGCGTGCCGCTCGATGAACTGCGCAAGGCGACGGTCGTGGTCGCCAACACGCTCCTGCAACTCCTGACCCCGCCCGAGGAAAGCCGATGATCGAAATCAGTCGAGTGAGCAAGTGGTACGGCAGCTTCCAGGTGCTGACCGACTGCACGACGCGCGTCGAGAAGGGCGAGGTCGTGGTGGTCTGCGGGCCCTCGGGCTCGGGCAAGTCCACGCTGATCAAGTGCGTGAACGCGCTGGAGCCCTTCCAGAAGGGCACGATCACGGTCGACGGCGTCTCGGTCGGCGATCCGAAGATCAACCTCAACCGGCTGCGCTCGCGGGTCGGCATGGTGTTCCAGCACTTCGAGCTGTTTCCGCACCTGTCGATCGAGCAGAACCTGTCGATCGCGCAGGTCAAGGTGCTCAAGCGTTCGGCCAGCGAGGCGCGCACCCGCTCGCTGGCGCTGCTCGAACGGGTCGGCATGAAGGCTCATTCGCACAAGTACCCGTCGCAGCTTTCTGGCGGCCAGCAGCAGCGCGTGGCGATCGCCCGCGCCCTGGCGATGGACCCGATCGCGATGCTGTTCGACGAGCCTACCTCGGCGCTCGACCCCGAGATGGTCAACGAGGTGCTCGACGTGATGGTGCAGCTGGCGCGCGAGGGCATGACCATGATGTGCGTCACGCACGAGATGGGCTTCGCGCGCAAGGTCGCCCACCGCGTGATCTTCATGGACCGCGGCAGCATCGTCGAGGACTGCGCGAAGGAGGAGTTCTTCGGCAACCCCGCGGCGCGCTCGGACCGGGCGCAGCAGTTCCTGTCGAAGATCCTCCAGCACTGACTCGCCGGCCGCTACTGCGCCTGCACCGTCACCCGCGCCATCATGTACGGGTGCACCGAGCAGACATAGTCGACCACGCCGGCCTTCGCGAAGACGCGGCTGAAGCTCTGGCCCGGCAGCATCTGCGACGTGCCCGGCGCGCCGTCGTTGAAGGCCAGGCCGTGCGGCGCGCCGTCGTCGTTGGTCCAGGTCACGCTGTCGCCGGCATGGACCGCGAGCTGCGCCGGCCCGAAGGCGAAGTTGTTGATCGAGACCTTCGCACCGCTTCCGGCGGCCCGATGCTGCACCGCCACCTTTCGCGGCGCATTGCCCACCGGGATGGTGACCACCGGCCCGCCCGCAAGATCGACCAGGCTGACGTCGTTCGATCCTTCGTTGGTCACCAGCACCTTCTTGCCGCCGGGCAGCACATCGACCCAGTGCGGCTGCTTGCCGACCGCGATGCTGCCGGTCGGCGCCTGCGTCGCCGGATCGAATAGCAGCAGCTCGCCCGGCCCCTGCACCACCACCACGCCAGCGCGGGCACCCGCGAACAGATGCGCCACGTGCGGCGAGACGCCGGTCGGGATCTGCGTCAGCAGCTTGTTCGATGCCGTGTCGAACACCTGCACCGCGCTGACCCCGGCCAAGGTCACGTAGAGCGCCTTGCCGTCGGGGCCGAGTTCGAGGTCGCGCGGGGTCTTCTCGAGCGGCACGCTCGCGGCCACCTTGCGCGTCGCCAGATCGATCACCACCAGCGCGAAGTTGCCGGGTGCCTGCGAGGACACATAGGCCTTCCTGCCGTCGGGACTGACCGTCAGCGTGTGCGGCTTGGGCACCGGCACCGTCGCCGCGACCGCATGCGTGGCGGCATCGACGAAGGCGACCCGGTCCTCGCCGTTCACGGCCACCAGCAGCCAGCGGCCATCGGGCGAGATGGCCAGGCCCTGCGGCCCCTTGCCGACCTCGACCGTGTCGACGATGCGGTCGCTGGCCGTGTCGATCACGCTGAGGCTGGAGGCACTGGCGCCGCTCACGAAGACCTGGCGGTCGTTGCGGCCGACCGCGATGCCGTCGGGGCCCGCGGCCACCGGCACCGTCGCGATCAGCTGTTGCGAATCGGTGTCGATCACGCTGACCGTGTTGTCCTTGAAATTGCCCACGTAGGCCTTGGCACCGGCGGCGAAGGCGGGGTTGGCCAGCAGCAGCGCCGCCAATGCGGTCGGAAGAATCGAATGCAGCTTCATGGAAGGACTCCTGAACAGAGGGGAAAGGAACAGAATCGGCAACAGGCATGACGGCGCCGGCGCCCTGGCTATTCCCGAAGCGCGGAATAAAGATCGAACCCGCACCGTCAAGCACGGGAAGGAACCCGTTGAACGAACGCACCCGCCGATTCGAAGCCGCGGCCCTGCCGCACCTGCCTGCCGCGTACAACCTCGCGCGCTGGCTGCTGCGCGACGACCGGCAGGCCGAGGACGCGGTGCAGGAGGCCTATCTGCGCGCCTTTCGCTTCTATGACGACCTGCGCGGCGACGCGGCCCGCCCCTGGCTGCTGGGCATCGTGCGCAACGCCTGCTACGACTGGATGCGCCAGCACCGCCACCTGGCCGACCAGGTCGAGTTCGACGAGCTGCGCGACAGCGTCGGCGGCAGCGAAGGCGCCGCGGGCTTCGGCGACCCGGCCGTGGCCTGGGAACGTCAGGCGCGCGGCCAGCGCGTGAACGCCGCGATCGAGGCGCTGGCGCCGCCGTTTCGGGAGGTCATCGTGCTGCGCGAGCTGGAGGAGATGTCGTATGAAGACATCGCGCGCATCGCCGGCGTTCCGATCGGCACGGTGATGTCGCGCTTGTCGCGCGCGCGCGCCTTGCTGCGCAGCGCGCTGCGGGCGGAGGCCCCGCAGGAACCCAGGGAAGGAAATCGTGATGCAAGCCACTGAAGACGACGAACTGGGTGCGCTGATCCGGCGCGAGGGCGTTCGGCACACGCCGTCCGCGGCGCTGGCCGAACGCATCCGCGCCGATCTGCAGGGCCTGCAGGCGCCCTCCCTTCGCCCGCCACGCCCGTCGGCACCGTCTCGCTGGCTGCAGGCCATCGCACTGTTCGGCACCGGCGCAGCCACCGCCTGGGGCCTGGCGCTCGCGCTGCTGGTGGCGCCGATGCAGGACGCCACGGGCGACGCCGTCACCGACAGCCACGTGCGCTCGCTGATGGGCTCGCACCTGGCCGACGTGGCCTCCACCGACCAGCACACGGTCAAGCCCTGGTTCGCCGGCAAGCTCGACTTCTCGCCGCCGGTGATCGATCTCGCGGCCGAAGGCATGCCGCTGGCCGGCGGCCGCCTCGACTACGTCGATGGGCACGCGGTCGCGGCGCTGGTCTACCGCTCGGGCCCGCACGTGATCAACCTGTTCGTGTGGCCCGCACCCGAGGCGAAGCCGCAGGACCCGCAGCTGCTCGTCAAGCGCGGCTACAACCTCGCGCACTGGACCCGGGCCGGCATGCAGGCCTGGGCGGTCTCGGACCTCAACGCGGCAGAGCTGAAGGCTTTCGCGGACCAGGCCAGCCAGCGGATGGCCACGGCGGCGCTGCCCTGATCAGATCGCCACCAGCTGGCGCACCCCGTTGGCTTCCATGTCCTTGCCCAGGCCGCGCGCGATGACCTCGCCGCGCTCCATCACCAGGTAGTCGTCGGCCAGCTCCTGGGCGAAGTCGTAGTATTGCTCGCACAGCACGATCGCCATGTCGCCGCGGTCGGCCAGCATGCGGATCACGCGGCCGATGTCCTTGATGATGCTGGGCTGGATGCCTTCGGTCGGCTCGTCGAGGATCAGCAGCTTCGGCTTGGGCGCCAGGGCGCGCGCGATCGCCAGCTGCTGCTGCTGGCCGCCCGACAGGTCGCCGCCGCGCCGGTTCAGCATCTGTTTCAGCACCGGGAACAACTCGTAGAGTTCGGGCGGAATCGGCGTTGCGCCCGACTTGTAGGCCAGGCCCATGCGCAGGTTCTCTTCGACCGTCAGGCGGGCGAAGATCTCGCGGCCCTGCGGCACGAAGCCCATGCCGGCGCGGGCCCGCTCGTAGGGCGTCTTCTTCTGGATCGGCGTGCCGTCGAATTCGATGCTGCCGCTCTTGATCGGCACCAGGCCCATCAGCGACTTCAGCAGCGTGGTCTTGCCGACGCCGTTGCGGCCCAGCAGCACGGTGACCTTGCCGAGCCGGGCCTCGAAACTGACATCGCGCAGGATGTGCGAGCCGCCGTAGTACTGGTGGATGTTCTTGACGCTGAGCATGTATGTCCTTCCTGGTCAACGGCCTAGGTAGACCTCGATCACCCGCTCGTCCGCCTGCACTTCATCGAGCGTGCCCTGCGCCAGCACCGAGCCGTCGCACAGCACCGTGACGATCTCCGAGATCGTCCGGATGAAACTCATGTCGTGCTCGACCACCATCAGCGAGTGCTTGCCCTTCAGGCTCAGGAACAGCTCGGCGGTGCGCGCCGTCTCCTCGTCCGTCATGCCCGCCACCGGCTCGTCGAGCAGAAGCAGCTTGGGGTCCTGCATCAGCAGCATGCCGATTTCCAGCCACTGCTTCTGGCCGTGGCTCAGGTTGCCTGCCAGCCGCAGCACGCTGTCTTCGAGATGGATCGTGTGCAGCACCTCGGCCAGCCGGTCGGACTGCGCCGAATCGAGCCTGAACAGCATCGAGGCCTTGACGCCCTTGTCGGTCTTGAGCGCGAGCTCGAGATTCTCGAACACGGTCAGGTGCTCGAAGACGGTCGGCTTCTGGAACTTGCGGCCGATGCCGAGCTGGGCGATCTCGGCCTCCTTGTGGCGCAGCAGGTCGATGGTGCTGCCGAAGAACACCGTGCCCTCGTCGGGCCGGGTCTTGCCGGTGATGATGTCCATCATCGTCGTCTTGCCCGCGCCGTTGGGCCCGATGATGCAGCGCAGCTCGCCCGGCGCGATGTCGAGCGAGAGCTTGTTGATCGCCTTGAAGCCGTCGAAGCTCACGCTGACGTCCTCGAGGTAGAGGATGCGGCCGTGGGTGACGTCGACTTCGCCGGTCGCATGCCGGCCATAGCCCGCCGCGCGCCCGCCTGATTCGGTCTGCAAGGCGTGGCCGACCATGCCGCCATGGCGGGCGATGCGCTCGGCGCCGGCTTCCATCAGGTCGGGCGTCATGCGCGCGCTCCCTTGGCTTCGACCGCCAGCGGCACCAAGGCCGAAGGCTCGACGCCCTGCTCCGCCGCCACCGCGCGCTGCGCTTCGCGCCGGCCTTCGCTCGGCGCCTTGACCCTGGACTTCCATTTCTTCACCAACCCGACGATGCCGTCGGGCAGGAACAAGGTCACGGCGATGAACAGCGCGCCCAGGAAGTACAGCCAGTATTCGGGATAGGCCACCGTCAGCCAGCTCTTCGCGCCATTGACGATGAAGGCGCCGATGATCGGCCCGATCAGCGTCGCCCGGCCGCCGACCGCGGCCCAGATCGCGATCTCGATCGAATTGGCGGCGCTCATCTCGCCCGGGTTGATGATGCCGACCTGCGGCACGTAGAGCGCACCGGCCACGCCGCACATGATGGCCGAGATGACCCAGATCGTGAGCTTGTAGCCGAGCGGGTTGTAGCCCGAGAACATCACGCGCGTCTCGGCATCGCGGATGGCCTGCAGCACGCGGCCGAACTTGCTCGCGATCAGCCACTTCGAGAACAGGAAGAAGCCCAGCAAGGTGAGGCCGGTCAGCGCGAACAGGGTCATGCGCATTTCCTGCGTCTGGATCGGGATGCCCAGGATTCGCTTGAAGTCGGTGAAGCCGTTGTTGCCGCCGAAGCCGGTCTCGTTGCGGAAGAACAGCAGCATCGCGGCGAAGGTCATGGCCTGCGTGATGATCGAGAAGTACACGCCCTTGATGCGCGAGCGGAAGGCGAAGAAGCCGAACACGAAGGCGATCAGCCCCGGCACCGCAACGATCAGGACCAGCGTGGCGATGAAGCTGTCGCTGAAGCTCCAGTGCCAGGGCAGCGTCTTCCAGTCGAGGAACACCATGAAGTCCGGCAAGTCGCTCTTGTAGTTGCCGTCGCGGCCGATCTGGCGCATCAGGTACATGCCCATCATGTAGCCGCCGAGCGCGAAGAACAGGCCGTGGCCCAGCGACAGGATGCCGGTGTAGCCCCAGATCAGGTCCATCGCGAGCGCGCAGATGGCGTAGCACATGATCTTGCCGACCAGCGCCACCGCGTAGTCGCTCATGTGCAGTGCGCTGCCCGTGGGCACCATGATGTTGAGCACCGGCGCCACTGCACAGACCACGATCAGCGCGACGAAGAAGACGGTCCAGCCCTTGCCGCTGAGCAGCGGGCCCTTGGTGGGAAGTTTGTTGGAAGACATGAGTGGGTTCGCCTAGGCTTCCGCGCTCCGGCCTTTCATCGCGAAGATGCCTTGCGGACGCTTCTGGATGAAGACGATGATGAAGACCAGCACCGCGATCTTCGCGAGCACCGCGCCGGCCCAGCCTTCGATGAACTTGTTCAGGATGCCCAGGCCCATGGCGGCATACACGGTGCCGGCGAGCTGGCCGACGCCGCCCATCACGACCACCATGAACGAGTCGACGATGTAGCTCTGGCCGAGGTCGGGGCCGACATTGCCGATCTGCGAGAGCGCGCAGCCCGCCAGGCCGGCGATGCCGGAGCCGAGCGCAAAGGCGTAGGTGTCGATGCGCGCGGTGTTCACGCCCATGCACGAGGCGATCGGGCGGTTCTGCGTGACGCCGCGAACGAACAGGCCGAGCCGCGTGCGGCCGATCAGCCAGCCCATGGCGAGCAGCACCAGCACGGCGAAGATGATGATGCAGATGCGGTTCCAGGGCAGCACGACATTGCTCAGCAGGGTCAGGCCGCCGCTCATCCACGACGGGTTCTCGACGCCGACGTTCTGGGCGCCGAAGAGCGAGCGCACCAGCTGCTGCAGCATCAGCGAGATGCCCCAGGTGGCCAGCAGCGTCTCGAGCGGCCGGCCGTACAGGAAGCGGATCACGCCGCGCTCGAGCACCGCGCCGACCAGCGCCGACGCCAGGAAGGCCACCGGGATCGCCGCCACCAGGTACCAGCCGAAGGCCGACTCCGGAAAGTAGCGCTGGAAGATGCCCTGCATCACGTAGGTGGCGTAGGCGCCGATCATCATCAGCTCGCCGTGCGCCATGTTGATGACGCCCATCAGCCCGTAGGTGATCGCCAGGCCGAGCGCGGCCAGCAGGAGCACCGAACCCAGGCTGATGCCGCTGAAGATCGCGTTGATGCGGTCGCCCCAGACCAGCGAGCCGTCGATGCTGCTGATCGACGCCACGATGGCCGCCTTGACATCGGCCTCGGTCTCGTCGGCCAGCCGCTGGTTGAGCAGCAGCTTGGTCTCGGGGCTGCGGCTGGCGCCCAGGTCCTTGGCGGCGGCCAGCCGCTTGCCCTTGTCGGTGCTCGTGAGCAGACTGGCGGCGCGCACCAGCTCGAGCTGCGCCTTGATCTTGGGGTTGGTCTCGGCGGCCAGCGCCTTCTCGACCATCGGCAGGCGCGACTCGTCGGGCTCCTTGAACAGTGCCAGGGCGGCCTCGGAGCGCACCGCGTCGTCCTTGCTCGTGAGCTTGAGCGCGGCCTGCGCGGCGTCGAGCGCGCCGCGCATCATGTTGTTGTTGACCACGTCCTCGGCGTCCTCGGGCAGCTTCTGCTCGGCGCCGGTGACCGGGTCGTAGGCCTTGTCGTCCTTGATGACGAAGACCTTGTCGGCCGTGAACTTGACGGCGTCGTCCGCCATCGCCTGGATGAAGGCGGCGGTCTTTTCGTCCGCCGTCGTGACGGCCTTGTTGAGCGCCGCGATGCGCGCCTCGGACTCGCCCGAAGCAATCGCCTTGGCCTCCTCGCCGGTCAGCGCGTGGCCAGGCAGAACAGTCAGCAGCAAAACCGCCGCCAGGCAGGAGTGAAAAAGGCGCATAGGAGAATAAGGTGCGGCGTGGTCTTCTCTGTTCCAGAAACACCGCGGAACCGGCTTCGCCGGGCCGCTGGTGTTGCCCCCTGGAGGGGGAGCTCGCTACACGAAGTGAGCGAGATTCGGGGGTGGGCCAGCTACATCGATTTTCCGGACGGATAGTCCGGCTTCTTGTCGTTGCCTTCGATGTACGGGCTCCACGGCTTGGCCTTGACCGGGCCCGGCGTCTTCCACACCACGTTGAACTGGCCGTCGGCCTTGATCTCGCCGATGAACACGCTCTTGTGCAGGTGGTGGTTCTTCTCGTCCATCTTCGAGACGATGCCCGAGGGCGCGGTGAAGGTCTGGCCGGCCATCGCCGCGATCACCTTGTCGGTGTCGGTGCTCTTGGCCTTCTCGACCGCCTGCTTCCACATGTGGATGCCGATCCAGGTGGCTTCCATCGGGTCGTTGGTCAGCGGCTTGTCCYTGTGGCCGGCGATGTTCTTGGCCTTGGCGTAGTCGCTCCACTGCTTGATGAACGCCGTGTTGGTCGGGTTCTTGATGCTCATGAAGTAGTTCCAGGCAGCAAGGTGGCCCACGAGCGGCTTGGTGTCGACGCCGCGCAGCTCTTCCTCGCCGACCGAGAAGGCGACCACCGGCACGTCCTTGGCCTTCAGGCCGGCATTGCCGAGTTCCTTGTAGAAGGGCACGTTGGAGTCGCCGTTGATGGTCGAGACCACCGCGGTCTTGCCGCCGGCCGAGAACTTCTTGATGTCGGCGACGATGGTCTGGTAGTCGCTGTGGCCGAAGGGCGTGTACTTCTCGTCGATGTCGCTGTCCTTCACGCCCTTGCTCTTGAGGTAGGCGCGCAGGATCTTGTTGGTGGTGCGCGGGTAGACGTAGTCGGTGCCCAGCAGCACCCAGCGCTTGGCGCCGCCGCCTTCCTTGCTCATCAGGTAGTCGACCGCCGGAATCGCCTGCTGGTTGGGCGCGGCGCCGGTGTAGAAGACGTTCTTGCTGAGCTCTTCGCCCTCGTACTGCACGGGATAGAACAGCAGGCCGTTCATTTCCTCCACCACCGGCAGCACCGACTTGCGCGAGACCGAGGTCCAGCAGCCGAAGATCACCGCGACCTTGTCCTGGCCGAGCAGCTGCTTGGTCTTTTCAGCGAACAGCGGCCAGTTGGAGGCCGGGTCGACCACCACGGGCTCGAGCTTCTTGCCCAGCACGCCGCCCTTCGAGTTGATGTCGTCGATGGCCATCAGCACCGTGTCCTTCAACACGGTCTCGGAGATCGCCATCGTGCCCGACAGCGAATGCAGGACGCCGACCTTGATGGTGTCCTGCGCGAAGGCAGGCACCGCGGACAGGCTGGCGAGAGCGACGGCGGCGGTCATCGCCTTGAGTGTGAATCGACGTTGCATGGTGACTACCTTCTCCTGGTTGGGTTGGAACGATGGAGCGGAGTCTGCGGACGGGGCGCCGCCGCGAAAATACGCCCAGTGGCGTACGGGGGGCGACGTTTCAAGGCCGGCAAAGCCAGGCCCCTTCGTGAAACACCGAGGAACCGGCTTCGCCGGGCCTCAGGTGTTGCCCCCGGTAGGGGGCTGAGGAGCCGCGGCTCCAAGCCTGCCTGCGCAGGCTTGGACGGCTCCGAAGAGCCGCTGCCTCTGGCAGCGACTCGAGGCGGGCTACACGAAGTGAGCCCAGCCTGGGGGCGAGCTAAAAAAACGCTCTCGCGTAATTGATCGGCGCATGGTCCGCCAACTCCCGCAGCAGCACCGAGCCCGGCCGCCATGCGTGCTCCGCCGCGTACCGCGCCCGGCCCTGGATGCGGTCGGCCTCGATCTCCGACGGGCTCGGATCCTCCACGCAGAGGCCGTCGATGCAGCGGATGTAGCTGACCGCCCCGACGTGCGCGTAGAAGGACAGCGCCGGCGGCAGTTGCGTCACGACGTCGCAGCCGTCGACGACGCGCATCACGCGCAGCTCGCTCAGGGCCGAGACGAAAACC
The DNA here is from genome assembly GCF_056402355.1 of Variovorax sp. P4_B11. NCBI lineage: Bacteria > Pseudomonadati > Pseudomonadota > Betaproteobacteria > Burkholderiales > Comamonadaceae > Variovorax > Variovorax sp. P4_B11. Next base: position 79,106 of record NZ_JBFUHO010000005.1, on the reverse strand, counting down.
GCGTCGCCGACGCGCGGCGAGCCGAGCGTGACCAGCAGGGCCGGCTGCAGGACGGTGGCGGCCAGCGTGGCAAGCGCGGCACCCAGGCTGTGCCCGGCAAGGATCAGACGGTTGTGCTGGCCCGCCGCGCTGCCCAGCCAATCGTTGACCTGCGGCAGCACCGATCGCGCCGCCTCGGCAAATCCGGCATGCACGCGGCCGCCGCTTTCGCTCCAGTCGACCTGTTGCGCCTGGAGGTTGGTTGCCAGGTGGCGAATCTCGTCGGGCTGGGTGCCGCGGAAAGCGATCAGCGCGCTGCCGTCCGCGTTGAGGCTGCCGAAGGCGAAGGTGGCATCGTCACGAAACAAGGCCGGTGCGCCGAAACCCGCGCAGGCCAGCGCCTCGGTCAGCCGCCGCATTTCGGCCTCGGATTCCTCCGCCCGATAGTAGGCCAGCCGCGCAGCCTCGACCGCCCACTGTGCGGGCGTGTAGCTGCATCCGGCCTCGAACAGCGTCGGCTGCCGCTCGGGCGTGTACAGCGCGGTCCGGCTGGCGTCATAGGGGATGGACGGCATCGGCGGCTCCAGGCAGGTCGACCCTAGGTTCGCGGCGCGGCACGCCGGAACTGGCGGGCCACGAAGGCCCACACCAGCTTCGAGGCATCGGGTCCGGCGGCGTCGGTGAAGCGCATGCTCGACGCTCCGCCGCTCCATGCATGGCCCAGGCTGGCAATCTCGCACAGCGTGACCATCGTCCGGCCGCCACGGTTGAAGTCGGTGACGCGCATCGGATGGCGCTTGCCGCGCTGCATCGCCCGCACCGCCCCGGGCCGGCCGCCGGTGGCGACCGCCCAGACCTCCGCGCTGCTGCCGGCGTTGCTCGGCGCGACCACGCTGTCGGCGTCGCCGTGCAGGATCAGCAGCGGCGGCAGCGTGGTGAATGCCGCTGCCGCGCCCATCGCCTTGCCGACCGCGGTGGCCGGCATCGGCGGCACATGCTGGCCGCGCATGGCACCCAGCGCGGTGGCGGGCGACCTGGCCGCGCCGGGCGCCACGCCCGAATGCATGGCAACCGCCTTGAAGCGCGCCGGATAGCGGGTGGCCAGCAGGGCCGCCATGCTGGCACCGGCGGACAACCCGGCGATCGCCACCCGCTCGCGATCGGCCGGATACAGCAGCAGCACCTGGTCGATCGCGGCCATCAAGGTGGCGGCCTCGGCATCGGCCTTGCCGGAACGACGGTCATACCAGTTCCAGCAGCCCTGCGCATTGGCCAGGCGATCCTGCTCGGGATAGAGAACCAGGAAGCGTTCGCGGTCGGCGACCCGGTTCATGCGGGTGGCGATCGCGAAATCGCGCCCGGTCTGGGCGCAGCCGTGCAGCATGACCATCAGGGGCAGCTGCTCGCCCGGCTCCAGCGCCAGTGCGGGCGGGCGATAGAGGTGGTAGCGCCGCGCCCCGGCCGGTCCCAGCGCGGCGCCGGGGATCCAGTCGCCACGCCCCGGCGGCGGCTTGAGCTGCTCCACCGCCACGCTCCGGACCCGCTGGGCGATCCGCTTGCCGCTACCCAGCGTCGCCTTGGTGAGCGCGTTCAGGCCGCGCTTGTAGGCACGGGTCAGCGGAGAGGGCGAACGAGGGGACATGGCGGCGGCGGAGGCGGAGGCGTGCATCGTTGCGAACACGGTAGCAGCTTCGCCCCCGGCCAGCTACCCGACCATCGGCCGGCCCGGGGAGCGCGCCGTCAATCAGTGCTCCACCACGTGATCGCGTGACCCGCGACGCATGAAACCGGCGCAGCCAAATGCCAGGGATACCGCGGAACCGGCTTTGCCGGGCCGCCGGTATCGCCCCTCTTGAGGGGGGAAGCGCCGCAGGCGCTTCGGGGGGTGTTTCATTTCAGTACCGCTCGGGCACATACATGCTGGCAGGCACGGGGTGGCGCAGGTAGTCGGCGTTCCGGACCCGCGCCGGCAGCGCCACCGGCGGGTGCGCCACCTCGTGGTAGGGCAGCTGGCCCAGCAGGTGGCTGATGCAGTTCAGGCGCGCCTTCTTCTTGTCGACCGCCTGCACCACCCACCAGGGCGCCTCGGGGATGTGGGTGCGGTCCAGCATCGTCTCCTTGGCCTTGGTGTATTCCTCCCAGCGGCGGCGCGATTCGAGGTCCATCGGGCTCAGCTTCCACTGCTTCAACGGGTCGTGAATACGGCCGAGGAAACGCATGTGCTGCTCCTCGTCGGTGATCGAGAACCAGTACTTGATCAGCTTGATGCCCGAGCGCACCAGCATCCGCTCGAAGTCGGGCACGGTGCGGAAGAATTCCTCGTACTCCTCGTCGGAGCAGAAACCCATCACCCGTTCGACGCCGGCGCGGTTGTACCAGCTGCGGTCGAACAGCACCATCTCGCCGGCCGCCGGCAGGTGCGCCACGTAGCGCTGGAAGTACCACTGGGTACGCTCGCGGTCGTTCGGCGCCGGCAGGGCCGCAACGCGCACCACGCGCGGATTGAGCCGCTGGGTGATCCGCTTGATGACGCCGCCCTTGCCCGCGGCATCGCGCCCTTCGAACAGGATCACGACCTTCTGCCGGCTGTGCTGGACCCAGTCCTGCAGCTTAACCAGCTCGCCCTGAAGCCGGAACAGCTCCTTGAAGTAGGCCTGGCGCCCCGCCTTGTCGGTGACCACGCCCGTCTCCAGCTCGTCGAGGCTGCGGTCCTCGAGCTCGAGTTCGATCTCCTCGTCGTAGCTGTCCACCAGGTCACGCGCGATGCGCGCCACCAGGTCCTCGGGGTCACTGAACGTACTCGGCAGCGTCATGGTTCGACTCGAATGGCAAAGGGAATGCCACCATGCTGAGGCCGCCGGATGACGGTCTCGTGACAGAAAGTACACCGCGCCGCCGCCGTCACACGGCTGACACATGCCGCCGGCAGCATCCCGCGACACCGACCATGCCCATCGCACCATGAACTCGATCGCTGGCGCCTACGGCAGCGACGACGCCGGGCTGATCTGCGGCTACCTGTTCGATGCCGCCGCCCCGGAACCGGTGCGCGCAGTCGATTCCGCACAGGCAGCCGATTGGCTGGCGACCGGCACCGCCCCCGGCGCCTATCTCTGGCTGCATTTCAACCTGAGCCATGCCCAGGCCGAACGCTGGCTGCTGCGCCACGCCGGCCTGTCCGGCATCTTCTTCGAGACCCTCAAGGAGGGCCTGCACTCGACCCGGATCGAGCGCGCCGACGACTCGCTGATCGCGGTCATCAACGACGTCCATTTCGATTTCAGCTTCGAGCCCTCCGACATCTCGACCCTGTGGATCAGCGTCGGCCCGCGGCTGGTGGTGACCGCGCGAACCCAGCCGCTGCGATCGGTCGATGCGCTGCGCACCGCGGTCAAGTCCGGCGACGCCCCGCGTTCCAGCACCGAGCTGCTCGAGCACCTGCTGCGGGTGCAGGCCGACGTGCTGGTGAGGATCGTGCGCGACGTGACCGGGCGCATCGACGACATCGAGGACGCGCTGCTGGCCGGCCGGCTCGACCACAAGCGGGCCCGGCTGGGCGTGCTGCGCCGGGTGCTGGTGCGGCTGCAGCGGCTGCTGGCGCCCGAGCCGGCGGCGCTGTTCCGGCTGCTGCAGAGCCCGCCCGCCTGGATGGCCGAGCCCGATGTGCTGGAGCTGCGCGGCTCGACCGAGGAATTCTCGGTGGTGCTGCGCGACATGGTCGGGCTGCAGGAGCGCATCAAGCTGCTGCAGGAAGAAATCGCCGCCGATGTCAACGAGGACAACAACCGCAGCCTGTTCGTGCTGACCGTCGTGACCGTGCTGGCCTTGCCGATCAACATCCTGGCCGGCCTGTTCGGCATGAACGTCGGCGGCATCCCGCTGGCCGACCACCGGCACGGCTTCTGGATCGTGGTGGCGATCGTGATGAGTTTCACCGCGGTCGCAGCCTGGCTCGCGTTCCGCAAGAAACGTTGAAAAAGCGGGCCGCCGCAGGCCATTTCGAGAAAGAATAAACTCGTGCGGTGTCCTCCATCCTCAATGCCGACCTGCACTGCCATTCCGTCGTATCGGACGGCACGCTGACACCCGAGGCATTGGCGGAACGCGCCGCCGCCAACGGCGTCGAGCTCTGGGCCCTGACCGACCACGACGAGGTCGGCGGCCAGCACCGCGCCGCCGCCGCTGCCCGCGCGCACGGCATGAAGTACCTCACCGGCACCGAGATCTCGGTCACCTTCGCCGGCGAAACCGTGCACATCGTCGGGCTGGGCTTCGACCCCGATGACGCTGCGATCGGCGAAGGCCTCTACGACACCCGTGGCGGCCGCGGCAAGCGCGCCATGGAAATGTCCGAGGGCCTGGCCCGGGTCGGCATCCACGGCGCCTACGAGGGCGCGCTGCGCTTCGTCGGCAACCCCGAGCTGATCTCGCGCACCCACTTCGCCCGCTTTCTGGTCGAGGCCGGCCACTGCCGCGACACCTCCGAGGTGTTCCGCAAGTTTCTGACCGAAGGCAAGCCCGGCTACGTGCCGCACCGCTGGGCCTCGCTCAAGGACGCGGTGCAGTGGATCACCGCCGCCAACGGACTGGCCGTGATCGCCCACCCCGGCCGCTACAAGTTCACGGCCAACGAGGAATACGCCCTCTTCCTCGAGTTCAAGGCCCACGGCGGCCGGGCGATCGAGGTGGTCACCGGCAGCCACACGCCGGCCGAGTACGTCGAGTACGCCGACAAGGCACTCGAGTTCGATTTCGCCGCCTCGCGCGGCAGCGACTTCCACAGTCCCGACGAAAGCCATTGCGACCTCGGCAAGCTGCCGCCGCTGCCCGGCCAGCTGACCCCGGTGTGGGAACTGCTGGAGCACCGCATCCAGTGACGGCCCAGGCGAGCGAGGCCGTCGCGCCGAAAGGCACCCGCGACCTGGAATCGGAGCGCATCCTGGCCGGCATCGGCCTGGTCCTGCTGGCGGTGGCCTGCTTCGCCACGCTCGACACCGCCACCAAGCTGTCGACCGCGGCCGTGCCGATCCTGATGGGCCTCTGGGTCCGCTATTTCTTCCAGGCGGTGGCGACCACGCTGGTGCTGCTGCCGCGCCGTGGCACCGCGCTGCTGCGCACCCGCCATCCGCGCTACCAGCTACTGCGCGGCGCCCTGCTGCTGGCCTCGAGCACGCTGGCCTTCTTCAGCCTGCGCTACATGCCGCTGGCCGAGTTCACCTCGATCGTGCTGATCGCGCCGCTGGTGATCACGCTGCTGGCCGCCACCACGCTGAAAGAGCAGGTGTCGCGGCTGCGCTGGGCGCTGGTGGCGGGCGGTTTCGCGGGCACGCTGGTGATCCTGCGCCCGGGCGGCGAGGCCTTCAGCTGGGCCATGTTCCTGCCGATCGGGCTGGTGCTGACCAACGCCTGGTTCCAGGTGCTGACCAGCAAGCTGGCGCAGACCGAAGACCCGCTGACGATGCACTTCTACACCGGCTGGGTCGGCGCGCTGCTGGCCTCGTTGGCGCTGCCCTTCGTCTGGACCGCGCTGCCGTCCTGGCACTGGTGGGCCCTGCTGTGCCTGATGGGTTTCATGGGCACGGTCGGCCATTTCATCCTGATCCTGGCCTACCAGCGGGCGCCGGCCTCCACGCTGACGCCCTATCTCTATGCGCAGATCGCCTTCGCGATGCTGGGCGGCTGGGTCATCTTCGCCTATGTGCCGGACAGCATCTCGCTGATCGGCATGGGCATGATTGCGGTCTGCGGGGCGGCCGGCGCCTGGCTCACCGTGCGCGAACGCCGGGTTCCCATCGAGCCCGCCGAATCATGATCCGCCGCCAGGCGGCAGAATCGACCCCATGGCCCAGTTTTTCGAAGTCCACCCCGACAACCCCCAGCAGCGCCTGCTGAAGCAGGCGGTCGCCCTGCTGGCCCGCGGCGAGATCGTCGCCGTGCCGACCGACTCCAGCTACGCGCTGGCCTGCCACCTCGACGACAAGGACGCGGTCGACCAGCTGCGCCGGATCCGCCAGGTCGACGACAAGCACCACCTGACGCTGATCTGCCGCGACCTGAGCGAACTCTCGAACTACGCCCGGGTCGACAACAAGCAGTACCGGCTGCTGAAGGCGGCCACGCCCGGCCCCTACACCTTCCTGCTCGAGGCCACCAAGGAAGTGCCGCGCCGGGTCAGCCATCCGCAGCGCAAGACCATCGGCCTGCGGGTGCCCGACCACCGGGTGCTGCTGGAGCTGCTGACCTTGCACGGCGAGCCGCTGCTGGCGACCACGCTGATCCCGCCCGGCGAAACCGAGGCCATGAACGATCCGACCCAGATCCGCGAGCGCTTCGAAAAGCAGATCGGCGCCGTGATCGATGCCGGCGCCTGCCCCTCGGAACCGACCACCGTGGTCGACCTCACGCCCATGGGCACCGGTGGCGAACCGCTGCTGGTGCGGCAGGGGCGCGGCCCGCTGGCCGCCCTGGGCCTGTGAATCCCGCCAGGGACAGTCTTACCGTCTGAGACAATCCGGCGGTGGATATTCAAAACCTGATTCAAACCGTCCTGATCTACGCCCTGCCCGTGGTCTTCGCGATCACGGTGCACGAAGCGGCCCATGGCTACGTGGCACGGTACTTCGGCGACAACACGGCCTACCTGCTGGGCCGCGTGACGCTCAACCCGTTCAAGCACATCGACCCGGTCGGCACCATCCTGATGCCGCTGCTGCTGTACTTCGCCACCTCGGGCGCCTTCCTGTTCGGCTACGCCAAGCCGGTGCCGGTCAATTTCAACCGCCTGCGCCACCCCAAGCGCGACATGATCTGGGTCGCGCTGGCCGGTCCCGTCTCGAACTTCGTCCAGGCCATCGTCTGGGCACTGTTCCTGGTCGGCCTGGTCGGCGCCGGCATCAACGAAACCTTCTTTATCAAGATGGCCCAGGGCGGCGTGCTGGTCAACCTCGTGATGTGGGCCTTCAACCTGTTCCCGCTGCCCCCGCTCGACGGCGGCCGTGTGCTGGCCGGCCTGCTGCCACGCGGGGGCGCCCAGGAGTTGCTGGCCCGCATCGAGCCCTACGGCTTCTTCATCGTGATGGGCCTGGTCATCGCCGGCGTCGTCAGCACCTGGTGGTTGAGCCCGCTGATGGCCTTCGGCTACCAGGCCATCTCGCTGCTGCTGAGCCCGCTCACCGCCCTCATTCGCTGAACTTCCCATGGTCCTTCTTCCCGATACGCCCATCCGCTTCCTGACCGGCATCACCACCAGTGGCACGCCGCACCTCGGCAACTATGTCGGTTCGGTGCGCCATTCGGTGCGATTCAGCCGCCGCGACGACGTTCAGAGTTTCTATTTCCTGGCCGACTACCACGCGCTGATCAAGGTCGACGAACCGGCCCGCATCCAGCGCTCGACGCTCGAGATCGCCGCCACCTGGCTGGCCTGCGGGCTGGACCCGGAGCGCGTCACCTTCTACCGCCAGTCCGACATCCCCGAAATCCCCGAGCTGACCTGGTTCCTCACCTGCGTCACGGGCAAGGGCCTGCTCAACCGTGCCCATGCCTACAAGGCGCAGGTCGACAAGAACAGCGCCAAGGGCGAGGACCCGGACGCCGACGTCAGCGCCGGCCTCTTCATGTACCCGGTGCTGATGGGCGCCGACATCCTGATGTTCAACGCCCACAAGGTGCCGGTGGGCCGCGACCAGGTGCAGCACATCGAAATGGCGCGCGACATGGCGCAGCACTTCAACCATCTGTACGGCGAGCACTTCACGCTGCCCGAGGCCGAGATCGACGACACGGTGGCGACCTTGCCGGGCCTCGACGGCCGCAAGATGAGCAAGAGCTACGACAACACGATCCCGCTCTTCACACCCCGCGCGCAGCTGCACAGGCTGATCAACGGCATCGTGACCGACTCGCGCGCGCCGGGCGAACCCAAGGACACCGAGGGTTCGGCCCTGTTCCAGATCTACCAGGCCTTCGCCGACGACGAGGAGACCGAGACCCTGTGCCGGGCCTACGCCGACGGCATCGGCTGGGGCGACGCCAAGCAGATGCTGTTCGAGCGCATCGACCGCGAGGTGGCGCCGATGCGGGCGCACTACGAAGCCCTGCTCAACGATCCGGCCCAGATCGAGCGGATCCTGCGCAACGGCGCCGAGAAGGCGCGCGCGCTGTCGCGGCCCTTCATGGAGGGCCTGCGCCACGCGGTCGGCCTGCGCAATCTCGCCAGCCACAACCAGGCGGTGGCGCCCAAGGCGGCCAAGGTGGCGCGGCCCAGCTTCAAGCAATACCGCGAGCGCGACGGGCTTTTCTATTTCAAGTTGCTCGACGCAAGTGGTGCGCAGCTGGTACAAAGCCGGGGATTCACAACACCGCAGGAGGCGGGCCGGGCGATCGGAACGCTGCGGCAGCAGCGGGGGGCCGCCCTGGCGCAGCTCGCCGCGCAGCTCGAGGCAATGGACGACGAAGTTAGGCGTGCGGCTTCGGCCGCACTGGAAGCGCTGGCCGCAGCCGATGCGGCAAGCGAGGGCTAAAGGGACAATCTACCGCAGCGATGGGCAATGCCCGACCTGTGGACACTGCGAGTAAATCATGAGTATCTATGTCATCGACGACCACCCCCTGATGCGCGACGCCATCGTGATGGTGTTGCGACGCCTGCGACCGGCCGAGAACATCGTCGAACTCGAGCGCCTCGACAAGCTGGCGGCGGCCGTCAAGCAACACGGGGCGCCCGGCCTGTTCTGCCTCGACCTGAAGCTGCCCGACACCACCGGCGTCTCGGGCGTCGTGGCGGTCAAGCTGGCCTATCCGGACGTGCCGATCGCGGTGTATTCCGCCTCGCCCTCGGCCGACATGGAAGAAGCCTGCATCGAGGCCGGTGCCGACACCTACATCGAGAAATCGGCCAGCTCGGCCGAGCTCACGGCCGCGCTGCGCGGCCTGCTGATGGCCGACACCGACGCCGAAGAGCCGGTGGCTGCCGCCAACAGCAAGCTGTCGAAGCGACAGACCCAGCTGATCGCCATGCTCGACCAGGGCATGAGCAACCGCGACATCGCCACCGAGCTCGACATCAGCGAGCACACGGTCAAGGTGCATCTGTGGCGGCTGTTCCGGCGCCTCGGCGTGAAGAGCCGGACGCAGGCGCTGCACCACGCCCGCACCAACGGCCTGCTTTCGGGCTGACCCCCAGGTTGGCTCACTTCGTGTAGCCGCCCACCCCCTCTCCGGGGGGCAACACCAGAGGCCCGGCAAAGCCGGTTCCTCGGTGTTCCACGAACGGGCCTGGCTGCGCCGGCCGGGGCTCAGCCCACGGCGCCCGAGATGCGGGTCTGGGCTTGCGTTTCGTCGGCGTCGTGCAAGGCGACGCGGAACACGCTGCCGCGTCCCAGCCGCGAGCGCACGCTGACCGGATGGCCGAGGGCATGCGACAGCCGCGCGACGATCGCCAGGCCGAGGCCGAAGCCGTCCGAGGTGCCGGCATGGTCGGCCACCTTGTAGAACTCCAGGAAGACATCGCGCAGGTGCTCGCGCGCGATGCCGATGCCGGTGTCCCACACCTCCACCCGCAGGCCGTCGCGGGTCTGCCTCGAAGCCAGCAGGATGCCGCCCTCGGCGGTGTACTTGGTCGCGTTGGCCAGCAGGTTGCCGATCATCCGGCGGACCCGGATCGGGTCGGTCAGCACCGTGCCGGGCGTCACGTGCATGCGGAAGGTCAGTCCCTTGGCCTCGGCCACGGGCCGGTATTGCAGCTCGAGGTCGTGCAGCAGCTGGGCCACATCGACCCGCTCGATGTGCAGCCGCACCTGCCCCGAATCGATGCGGGCGAGGTCGAACAGCGAATCGAACAAGGCATTCACGGCGTGCGTGGCGCGGACGATCTTGGGCGCGATCTCGGCCACCAGTTCGGGCTCGTTGCGCAGCCAATCGGCATAGAGCGACAGCGCCAGCACCGGCTGGCGCATGTCATGCGCCGCACTGGCGAGGAAGCGGTTCTTCATGGCCACCGCCGAGACCGCCGCCTGCCGCTGCTGCGTCAGCGAGTTGATCAGGATGTGGTTGTGGAACAGCAGCTCGAAGCTGTTGCGCGCGGTCTCGTGGATGCGCCGGCCGGCCCGCAGGAGCAGCCACCAGTGCAGCACCGGCAGCATCAGGAAACCGTAGTGGAAATGCGGCCGCGCGAACTTGAGCTCGATCATGCGCAGCACGATCGACGCCAGCATCGTGAAGAACAGGGTGTTGACGTAGCGCCTGAGCAGCGGCGGGTGCAGCGCCAGGCCGTTGAGCGGGAAGGTCGCCACGCCGGCCACGATCAGCCAGCTCATGAACTGGTTCACCAGCGGCGTGCGCTCGAAGAAGATCAGGATCGACAGGCCCCAGGCGAAGCCGCTGGCACTCCAGAGATAGCGGTAGCGCTCGACGAAGTACTGCTGGGCGGCCGAATCGCGGTCGGCGTAGTGCCGGGCATAGAGCTGTTCGCCCCAGATCCGGCAGGCGGTGGCGGCGATGCCGATGACCAGCCAGACGATCAATTGCCAGGCCGGCACATGGCCCCAGCTCAGGCCGACCATCGCCGGCATCAGCGCCGCGGCCAGCAGATAGGAGCCCCGCGAGGCCCGCATCAGGCTGCGGATGAGTTCGCCGCGCACCCACGGCTCGGCCTCGTCGGCTGAGGCCGGTGCCGGTGTGAGGCTGGCAAAGGACGAGTTGCCCAGCCCCGCGAACGACGAATTACCCACCATGGCTTTCACGCCCTTGTCATCCAGGCCACAAAATAAAAAGAAAAAGGCCCCTGGCGAGGGGCCCTGCATGCGGCACTGCGGCTCGCAACTGAAATAGGTCGGAGGCCGGAGGCCGCCTCGTGCCACGCACCCCCGGTGCGCCAGGCGCTAGGGCGTGATCTTAATTGGCCGATCGCGCGTCACCGGTCAAATCATTCCCTTATTCGTCGCGTGCGCACAACGCAGCATGGAGAAAGCACTCAGTGCGCCACCACCGCGATGCCGCGGATCTGCCCGGCCTTGGCCTCGGCGACCGGCCGCGGATAGCGCTCGGGCGCAAAGCGGTGCAGCAACTCGGCCTCGCGGCCGCGCGCCAGCGCCAGGTTGGCCAGCTTCACGTGGCCGTAGCCGCGGATCGCCAGCGGCACCGCGGCGATCTGCGCCGCCAGCCGCTGGTTGGCGGGCGCGAGCCCGGCCATCAACTCGTCCAGCCGGGCGTCGAAGCGCTCGATCAGCTCGCGCTCCAGCCGACGCTCCTCGGTGTGGCCGAAGAGGTCGAAGGCCGTGCCCCGCAGCAGCTTGCCGCGCGCCAGCCACTTCATCGCCGGCAGCATCCAGCCACCGAGGCGGATCTTGACCGGCGGCTGGCCGTTCTTCGGCCGCGCCAGGAACGGCGGCGCCATGTGGAACTCGAGCTTGAGATCGCCTTCGAACTGCTCGGCGAGCTTCTCGCGAAAGCTGCCGTCGCTGTAGAGGCGCGCCACTTCGTACTCGTCCTTGTAGCTCATGAGCTTGAGCAGGCTCTGGGCCGCATTGCGCGTGACGGGCAGGGACGGATCACCGCCGGCCATTGCGGCCTCGCGCTGGCGCACGGACTGCACCCTGGCCTCGAAGCGCTTGGCCCAGGCGGCGTTCTGATAGCCGGCCAGGTGCCGCATGGCCCTGGCGATCAGCGCATCCAGCGATTCGTCTTCGGGCGCCACAGCCGGTGCCCCGCGCAAGGCATCGATGGCCTGCGGATCGCCCGCGGCCAGGCGGCCGAGCGAGAACGCCATCTGGTTCGCCGCCACGGCGACGCCGTTCAGTTCGATCGCACGCGTCAGCGCCTCGAGGCTCAGCGGGATCAGGCCGCACTGCCAGGCATAGCCCGCCGCCAGGATGTTCGATGCCAGCGTGTCGCCGAGGAACTCTTCGGCCAGCGTCTGGGCATCGAAGGTCTGCACCTGGTCGCGGCCGGCGACGAAGCGCATCTTCTCGAGCAGCAGTTCGGTCTTGAGGTCGGCATCCGGGTTGCGCAGGGACTCGGCCACCGGGATCTCGTGCATGTTCGCGAGGATCCGGGTGCGGCCATGGCGCACGGTCTGCAGCGCATCGGGCGAGGCACCGACCACCACGTCGCAGGCCAGGATCGCGTCGGCCTGCTGGGTGTCGATGCGCACCTGGTTCAGGCGCTCCGGCGTGTCGGCCAGGCGCACGAAGCTCAGCACCGCGCCGCCCTTCTGCGCGAAACCCATGAAGTCGAGCACGCTGGCCGACTTGCCTTCGAGGTGCGCGGCCATCGCGATCACCGCGCCCACGGTCACCACGCCGGTGCCGCCGACACCGGTGACCAGCAGGTCGTAGGGCGCGGTCCAGCCATGGGCCGCCGGCCGCGGCAACGCCTCCACGTGGCGCAGGAAGGCGTCCTTGCCGGCCGCCAGCGCGCCGCTCTTCTTGCGCAGCGCGCCGCCGCTGACGCCGACGAAACTCGGGCAGAAGCCCTGGGCGCAAGAGTAGTCCTTGTTGCAGCTGGTCTGGTCGATCTTGCGCTTGCGGCCGAACTCGGTCTCGTGTGGCAGCACCGCCACGCAGTTGCTCTGCACGGTGCAGTCGCCGCAGCCCTCGCACACCGCCTCGTTGATGAACAGGCGCTTGGCCGGGTCGGCCAGCTCGCCCTTCTTGCGGCGGCGGCGCTTTTCGGCGGCGCAGGTCTGCTCGTAGATCAGCACCGTCACGCCGGGCACTTCGCGCAGGCGCCGCTGCACCGCGTCGAGCTCGGCGCGGTCGTGGAACTCGATGCCGGCCGGGAACTTGGCCCTCATCGCGTCGTACTTCTCGATCGCATCGCTGACCACCACCACCTGCTTCACGCCTTCGGACTCGACCTGGCGGGCGATCGCGTCGACGCTGATGATGCCGTCGACCGGCTGGCCGCCGGTCATCGCCACTGCATCGTTGAACAGGATCTTGTAGGTCAGCGTCGCCTTGGCCGCCACCGCCTGGCGGATCGCGAGATAGCCCGAGTGGTAGTAGGTGCCGTCGCCGAGGTTCTGGAACACGTGCGGCGTGCGCGTGAACATCGAGTGCGAGACCCAGTCGACGCCCTCGCCGCCCATCTGGATCAGCCCGGCCGTGCTGCGGTCCATCCAGTTCGCCATGAAGTGGCAGCCGATGCCGGCGCGCGCGGTCGAACCCTCGGGCACCTTGGTGCTGGTGTTGTGCGGGCAGCCGGCGCAGAAGTACGGCAGCCGCTTGACCGAGTCGCCATCATTGCTGAGCAATTCGGGCGGCGTGAAGTCGCGCACATGCTGCAGGTGGTCGCCGAGCTCGCTGTTGCCGGGGAAATGGGTCTCGAGCCAGTGCGCCACCAGCTCGATCAGCCGCGACGGCCGCAGCTCGCCGAGTGCCGACACCAGCGGCCGGCCCTCGCGGTCCTGCTTGCCGACCAGCGCCGGGCGGGTGCCGGGCGGCGCGTTGTAGAACAGCTCGCGCAGCTGCGTCTCGACGATGGCGCCCTTTTCCTCGACGATCAGGATCTCGTCGAGGCCCTGCGCGAAGTCCTTGATGCGGGTCTGCTCGATCGGGAAACTCAGGCCCACCTTGTAGAGCCGCACCCCGGTGCGGGCCAGTGCCTCCGGCGTCACCTCGAGGCGGCGCAGCACCTCCATCAGGTCGTAGTGGGCCTTGCCGCAGGTCACGATGCCGACCTTGGCCTGCGGGCTCTCGATCACGTGGCGATCGATTGCGTTGACCCGCGTGAAGGCGGCCACCGCCGCCAGCTTGTCGGCCAGCCGCGACTCGATGCGCAGCGAGGGCAGGTCGGGCCAGCGGTAGTGCAGCCCATCGACCGGCTCGCGGTGGCCGGTGGCGGCGCGCACGGTGTCGGCATCGGCCCAGGTCGCGACGCGTGCATGGATCAGGTCGAGGTCGACCGTGCTGCCGCTCTCGACCACTTCCGACAGCGCCGCCATCCCGACCCAGGCGCCCGAGTAGCGCGACAGTTCATAGCCGTAGAGACCGAACTCGAGGTACTCGGCCACCGAGGCCGGCTGCAGCACCGGCATGCTCCAGGCCATGAAGGCATGGTCGCTCTGGTGCGGCATCGAGGACGAGACGCAGCCATGGTCGTCGCCCGCCACCACCACCACGCCGCCGTGCGGCGAGGAGCCGTAGGCGTTGCCGTGCTTGAGCGCATCGCCGGCGCGATCGACGCCCGGGCCCTTGCCGTACCACATCGCGAACACGCCCTCGACCGTGCGCTCGGGGTCCGATTCGACGCGCTGCGTGCCGAGCACCTGCGTCGCCGCCAGTTCCTCGTTGATCGCCGGCACGAAGCGGATGCCGGCCTCCTCGAAAGCCTTGCCGGCCTTCCAGATCGCCAGGTCGACCATGCCCAGCGGCGAGCCCCGATAGCCGCTGACGAAGCCCTGGGTGTTCAACCCGCGGGCCGCATCGCGCTGGCGCTGCATCAGCAGCACCCGGATCAGCGCTTGCGTGCCGGTCAGGAAGACGGCGCCCGATTTGGCCCACAGGCTGTCGCTCAGCTTGTAGTCGGCGCGCAGGACGGGCGCTTCGTTTGGGAGGCTTTTCATGGCCGAAATTGTTCCATCGCCCGGCGAGGAAGTGCTTCTTCAATACACTATCGATTCCCCCTGATTGGAGGATGAAATTCTCCAGATGCGCCATGAACATCGATTCCATTCTTCTTGACGCCCACAGCCTGAAGATCCTTTTCGAGCTGCAACGCGATGCGCGGCAGACCGTGCAGCAGATTTCCGAGGCCGTCGGGCTCTCGCCGACCCCCTGCTGGAAGCGCATCAAGGACATGGAGGCGGCCGGCGTGATCCGTGGCTACACCGCCGTGATCGACCGCGAGAAAGTCGGCCTGCACGTGGCGGCGGTGGCCGAGGTCAATCTCGACCGCCACAGCGAATCGCAGGTGCAGCGCTTCGAGGACGCGGTCGCCGCCAGCCCGCAGATCACCAGCTGCGTCTCGGCCACCGGGCCGGCGGACTACATCCTCACGGTGCTGGTGCAGGACATGAAGCACTACGAGCGCTTCCTGCACGAGACCCTGTTCAGCCTCCCGGGCGTGACGCACGTGCGTTCGAGCATCGTGCTGCGGCAGGTGAAATCCGAGGTGGCGCTGCCGATCGAGCAGGTGGTGAAGCCGGCCGCAGCGCCGCGCGGGCGGCGGCGCTGAGGGACCCGGGCGGTAGCATGCGAGAGAACACCACCACCCGACCATGACGACGCTTCGTTCGCTCTATCCGCCGATCGAGCCCTACGACAGCGGCCTGCTCGATGTCGGCGACGGACACACGGTCTATTACGAGCGCGTGGGAACCCCCGGCACCAAGCCGGCCGTCTTCCTGGACGGCGGGCCGGGCGGCGGCATCTCGCCCGAGCACCGCCGGCTGTTCGACCCCGCGCGCTACGACCTGCTGCTGTTCGACCAGCGCGGCTGCGGCCGTTCGACACCGCATGCCGGGCTCGAGGCGAACACCACCTGGCATCTCGTCGCCGACATCGAGCGCCTGCGCGCACGCGTGGGCGCCGACCAGTGGCTGGTGTTCGGCGGTTCGTGGGGCTCGACGCTGGCACTGGCCTACGCGCAGACGCACCCCGAACGGGTCAGCGCGCTGGTGCTGCGCGGCATCTACACGGTGACGCGCGCGGAGCTTGCCTGGTACTACCAGTTCGGTGTCTCGGAGATGTTCCCGGCGCAGTGGGAGCGCTTCCAGGCGCCGATTCCCGAGGCGGAGCGCGGCGACATGATCGGCGCCTACCGCAAGCTGCTCACCGGCGACGACACCGAACGACAGCTGGAGGCGGCCAAGGCCTGGAGCGTCTGGGAGGGCGAGACCATCACGCTGCTGCCCGATCCCTCGATCTCGGCCGCGCACGGCGACGGCCATTTCGCGCTGGCCTTCGCCCGGCTCGAGAACCACTACTTCGTGCATGGCGCCTGGCTGGAAGACGGCCAGCTGCTGCGCGACGCCCATCGCCTGCATGGCATCCCCGGCGTGATCGTGCATGGCCGCTACGACATGCCCTGCCCGGCCCGCTACGCCCATGCGCTGCACAAGGCCTGGCCCGAGGCCGAGTTCCATCTGATCGAAGGAGCCGGACACGCCTGGTCGGAGCCGGGCATCCTGGACCAGTTGATCCGGGCGACCGATCGCCTGGCGCGTGCTTGAATCGAGCTGGCGGCACGGCTCGCACTGACCGGCCCTGACCCGCAGGGCGGAACTGCCTGTTTTGGAGGCATCGCGTCGGAAGCCAAGCCTGGAGCCCTTCCCCGGAGTTGCTCCTGCGCTTGTCCACAGGGCTGTCCACGGGGCCGGTGGAGAACAGGGCTTCGGCCTCGCGAACTTTCGGTTTGCGAACGGGCAAAAAAAATGGCCCCTTGCGGGGCCATTCCTGGAGGAGAGGGAGGGATTCGAACCCTCGGTACGTTCGCACGTACGCCTGATTTCGAGTCAGGTACATTCGACCACTCTGCCACCTCTCCGGTGTCTGTCGAGCCCGCGATTATAGCAGAGCTTCTGCGCCGCTTTTTCAGCCGCGCAGCACTTCGAGGCCGCCCAGGTAGGGCCGCAGCGCCGCCGGCACCCGGATCGAGCCATCCTCGTTCTGGTGGTTCTCGAGCACCGCGACCAGCGTCCGTCCCACCGCGAGGCCGGAACCGTTGAGCGTGTGCACCAGTTCGTTCTTGCCCTGCGCATTCTTGAAGCGAGCCTGCAGCCGGCGGGCCTGGAAGGCCTCGCAGTTCGACACCGAGCTGATCTCGCGGTAGGTGTCCTGCGCCGGCAGCCAAACTTCGAGGTCGTAGGTCTTGGTCGAGCCGAAGCCCATGTCGCCGGTGCACAGCAGCACCACGCGGTACGGCAGCTCGAGCGCCTTCAGCACCGCCTCGGCATGCCCGGTCATGGCTTCCAGCGCCTCGTAGCTCTTGTCCGGGTGCGTGATCTGCACCATCTCGACCTTGTCGAACTGGTGCTGGCGGATCATGCCGCGCGTGTCGCGCCCGGCGCTGCCGGCTTCCGAGCGGAAGCACGGCGTGTGCGCAGTCAGGCGGATCGGCAGCTGGGCTTCGGCCAGCACTTCGTCGCGCACGAAGTTGGTGAGCGGCACTTCGCTGGTCGGGATCAGGTAGAGCGCCGCATGGTCGGGCGCGGGCTCGCCGTCCTGGCCGCCCTTCTTGGCGGCGAACAGGTCGCCCTCGAACTTGGGCAGCTGGCCGGTGCCGCGCATCGAGTCGGCGTTGACGATGTAGGGCACGTAGCACTCGGTGTAGCCGTGCTGCTCGGTCTGCAGGTCGATCATGAACTGCGCCAATGCACGGTGCAGCCGCGCGATCGGGCCCTTCATCACCGTGAAACGCGAACCCGACAGTTTGGCACCCATCTCGAAATCGAGGCCCAGCGGGGCGCCGAGATCGACGTGGTCCCTGGGCGTGAACGCGAGCGCGGTCGCGGCTGCGCCATCGCCACCCTGCGGGCTCCAGCGGCGCACCTCGACGTTGGCATGCTCGTCCTCGCCGACCGGCACGCTGGCATGCGCCAGGTTCGGCACCGCCAGCAGCAAGGCCTGGAGCTCGGGCTGGATCGCATCGAGCCGGACCGCCGAGGACTCCTGCTCGGCCTTCAGCGCGTTGACCTCGGCCATCAGCGCGTCGACCGACTCGCCCTTGGCCTTCAGCGGACCGATCTGCTTGTTGAGGGTGTTGCGGCGCGCCTGGATCTCCTCCGTGCGGGTCTGCAGGGTCTTGCGCTCGGCTTCGAGCGCGCTGAACTTCGCGACGTCCAGGTAGGTCTGGTTCTTCTTGCGCGTTTCGAGGCGGGCAACGACCGACGGCAGGTCCTTGCGTAACAGTGTGATATCGAGCATGGACGTGATTTTAGGTGCGCGTAGGATCGCATTCGCTCCCCCTCAATCCCCCAAGGAGTTGTTGCGATGCAAGCCTACCTGACCTTCAACGGCAACGCGGCCGAAGCGCTCGCGTTCTACGCCCAGGCCCTGGGCGGCAAGATTCTCTTCAGCATGACATTCGGCGAAAGCCCGATGGGTGCCGAGACACCGGCCGACCACAAGGGCAAGATCATGCATGCCACGCTGGAGGCCCGCGGCCACCAGCTGATGGCGTCCGATGCGCCGCCCGGCTACCCCTTCAAGGGCTACCACGGCTTCTCGCTGTCGGTCCAGGCCAAGGACGTGAAGGAAGGTGAGGAGCTTTTCAACGCGCTCGGCGCCGGCGGCAAGGTCACGATGCCCTACGCGCCGACCTTCTGGTCGACCGGCTTCGGCATGCTCGAAGACAAGTTCGGCGTGCCCTGGATGGTCAACTGCGAGCAGCAGCCCGCCCAGGCCTGAGAGTTTCCCCGCGTCGCGTGCGATCCACGGTGCACGAACACACCGGCCGGCGAAGCCTGGCCCCTTCGTGAAACACCGCGGAACCGGCTCCGCCGGGCCGCTGGTGTTGCCCCCGGCAGGGGGCTGAGGAGCCGCGGCTCCAAGCCTGCCTGCGCAGGCTTGGACGGCTCCGAAGAGCCGCTGCCTCTGGCAGCGACTCGAGGCGGCTACACGAAGTGAGCCAACCTGGGGGCGAGCTCTACGCTAGCGTCGCGGGGTCGACGTTGGCGCCGCAGATGATCAGGCAGACCTTCTCGCCTTCGCGCGGCACATAGGCGCCGCTCTGCAGGGCCGCCAGCGGCAGCGCCGCAGCCGGCTCGACCGCCAGCTTCAGCTCCTTCCACAGCCAGAGCTGGGCGGCGCGTATCGCCTCGTCGGACAGCAGCAGCGCGTCGCGCACATGGCGCTGCGTGATGTCCCAGGCGATCGCGCCGATGCGCCGCGCGCCGAGCGAATCGGCCGCGACGCCGCCGACCTCGACATCCACCGGCTCGCCGGCCTCGCGCGCGCGCACCAGGGTCGGCGCGCGCTCGGGCTCGAGGGCCACGACGCGGCTGCGCTGTTCGAACCAGGCCGCCAGGCCACCGATCAGGCCGCCGCCGCCGACGCTCACGAGCACCGCGTCGGGCAGGCCGCCCTGCTGCTCGATCTCGCGCCCGAGCGTGCCGGCACCGGCCACCACTTCGGGCTGGTCGTAGGCATGCGTCAGCAAGGCGCCGGTTTCGCGCTGGCGTTCGAGACAGGCAGCCAGCGCGTCGGAATAGGCCTCGCCGCCGACGACCACCTTGGCGCCGAGCATGCGCAGCCGGGCCCGCTTGGCCTCGGGCGACATGTTGGGCAGGAAGACCTCGCAAGGCACGCCCAGCGCCTGCGCGGCCGCGGCGGTGGCGATGCCGGCATTGCCGCCGGACGCAATGATCGCGCCGCTGGCCGGAATCTCGTTGGCCAGCAGCCGGTTCATCATGCCGCGCGCCTTGAAGCTCCCGCTGGCTTGCAGATGCTCGAGCTTGAGCCAGATTTCGACGCCCGGCGTCGCCACGCCCAGCGCCCGGCCCGAGAGCTTCCACAGCGGCGTCTCGCGCAGGAAATGCGGCGCGCGTCGATGGATCCGGCGCGCCGCCGCCTCGACGTCCCCGCGCCAATCGTGCTGGACGCCGCCGCTCACGAGATATGCCCCGGTGCCGGAATGTCGTCGAGCTTGAGCCCCTTGGGCAGCGGGAACTTGAGGGTCTCCTGGATGCCGTCCATCTTGCGCACCGACACGGCGCCGAAGGCCTTGATGCGGTCGATCACCTCGCGCACCAGCACCTCGGGCGCCGAGGCACCCGCCGTGAGGCCGACGCGGCGCTTGCCCTCGAACCATTCGGGCCGGAGTTCGGCCGCGGAGTCGACCATGTAGCTTTCGGTGCCGAGGCGCTGCGCGAGTTCGCGCAGCCGGTTGCTGTTGGAACTGGTCGGGCTGCCGACCACGATCACCAGGTCGACCTGGGGGCTCAGCATCTTCACGGCGTCCTGCCGGTTCTGCGTGGCGTAGCAGATGTCCTGCTGCTTGGGCTCGCGCGCATTCGGGAAGCGCGCGCGCACCGCGGCCGAGATCTCGGCCGCGTCGTCGACCGACAGCGTGGTCTGCGTCACGACCGCCAGCCGCTCGGTTTGCGCCGGCGCCACGAGCGCCACGTCCGCCACGTCCTCGACCAGATGGATGCCGCTCGACAGCTGGCCCATCGTGCCCTCGACCTCGGGGTGTCCCTTGTGGCCGATCATGATGAACTCGTAGCCTTCCTTCGCCAGCTTGGCCACCTCGACGTGCACCTTGGTCACCAGCGGGCAGGTGGCGTCGAAGATCTCGAAGCCGCGCTCGCGCGCCTCGGCCTGCACCGCCTTGCTGACGCCGTGGGCGCTGAACACCAGCGTCGAGCCAGGCGGCACCTCGGCCAGGTCCTCGATGAAGACCGCGCCCTTGGCCTTGAGCTCGTTGACCACGTAGGTGTTGTGCACGATCTCGTGGCGCACGTAGATCGGCGCGCCGAACTTGGCGATGGCGCGCTCGACGATCTCGATCGCACGGTCGACGCCGGCGCAGAAGCCGCGCGGCTCGGCCAGGATGACTTCCTCGATGCCTTTCACAGCACGCCGATCAGCTTCACCTCGAAGGTCACGGGCTGACCTGCGAGCGGATGGTTGAAATCGAAGCGCACCGCGGTCTCGTTCGACTCGATGACCGCGCCCGCATAGCTGCCGGTACCGTCCGGGGTGGGGAACTGGACCACGTCGCCGATGGCGTACTGCTCGTCCGGATCGCCGATCTGCGTCAGCAGCTTGCGCGCGACCCATTGCTGCATGTCGGCATTGCGCTCGCCGAAGGCTTCGCCCGCCGGCAGGTCGAAAGTGGCGTGCGCGCCTTCCGCCATGCCGATCAGGCGCTGCTCGACGGCCGGCGACAGCTCGCCGGTGCCGAGCGACAGCGTGGCCGGCTTGTCCTGGAAGGTGTTGATGATGTCGCCCGCGGGGCCGGCCAGCCGGTAGTGCAGCGTGAGGAAGGAACCGGGCGTGACGGCGGCGGCGGTGGAAATCGAAGACAAGGTAAGGGGTCCCTATAGACTGGGGCCCTATTTTAGGGAGTGGGGCTCGAACCCCGTATGCGCCATGTCTTTCAAGGACTTGCCGGATGGCGCGCGGCCGCGCGAAAGACTCATGGCGCTCGGTGCCGGCGCGCTCGCCGACGCCGAGCTGCTGGCGCTGCTGCTGCGCACCGGCCTGCGCGGCAAGAACGTGCTGCAGCTTGCGCAGGAGCTGCTCGACCGCTTCGATGGCCTCTCGGGCCTGCTCCACGCCGGGCTCGACGACCTCAAGCAGGTCAAGGGCCTGGGCGGCACCGCCAAGCGGGCCGAACTGGCGGCGGTGCTCGAACTGGCCCGCCGCGCCATGGCCGAGCGCCTGAAGGCGCGCACGGTGTTCGATTCGCCCGGCACGGTGACGCAGTACCTGCAGCTGCACCTGGCCGCCCGGCCGCATGAGGTGTTCGCCGCCTTGTTCCTGGATGCCCAGCACCGCCTGATCGCGATGGAAGAGCTGTTTCGCGGCACCTTGACCCAGACCAGCGTCTATCCGCGCGAAGTGGTCACGCGCGCGCTGCACCACCACGCCGCCGCGGTGGTGCTGGCGCACAACCACCCCAGCGGCTCCGTGGAGCCGTCGCGCGCCGATCAGTCACTCACCCAGACGCTCAAGGCCGCGCTCGCGCTGGTCGACGTGCGTGTGCTCGACCACGTGATCGTCGCCCGCGGCGGCACGCTGTCCATGGCCGAGCGCGGGCTGATCTGAGTGAATTCCTGCTTCTACGCATATTTCACGAAACGAAATGTAAGAATCGTCGGTTCAACCGACAATGCCAAGCCATGGAAGACATCTTGATCGTCGACGACGACCCGGCGGTGCGTACGCGCCTGGAACGCGTGGCCGCCCAGGCGGCCCCCGCGGCCCGCTGTGCGATGGCGGGCTCGCTGGCCGAGGCGCGCGAGCACCTGGCGCAGGGCCGCTTCGACCTGGCCCTGCTGGATGTCGGCCTGCCCGACGGCAGCGGCCTCGAACTGCTGCCCTGGTTGCAGGCCCACGCGCCGGCGGTCGATGCGGTGGTGGTTTCCAGCCTCGGCGATGACGCCACCGTGCTGCAGGCGATCCGCGGCGGTGCCGTCGGCTACCTGCTGAAGAACGGCAGCGACGTCGAGCTGGAGTTGTCGCTGGGCAGCATGCAGCGCGGCGGCGCGCCGATCGACCCCCTCATTGCGCGGCGCATCCTCCAGCTGATGGCCGCGCCGCAAGCGGGGCCGGCGCCCCTTGCTACCACGCACGCGGCGCCGGCGACCACGGTCCCCGCCCCGGCCGAGCTGAGCGCCCGCGAGAGGGAGGTTCTGCAGCTGGTCGCGCAGGGTCACAGCAACCGCGAGATCGCGCAGAGCCTCACCCTCTCCATCAACACCGTCGAATGCCACGCCAAGAACATCTACCGCAAGCTCGCGGTGCGCTCGCGCGCGGCCGCGATCTACAGCGCACGCGCGCAGGGCGTGCTGCCCTGATGCACTGGCTGGGACGGGTGCTCGGCGCCCTGCTGGCCGGCCTGTTCATTGTCTCGGCCGCCCACGGCGCCGCGCCCCCGACAACCGGCCATGGCTTCGACAGCATCGAGGCGGCCAGATCCGACTGGAACGCCAGCGCCCCGCCCACCGACGGCTGGACACCCGTCGGCCTGCCGGACGCCTGGGCGGCGCGCTGGCCGGGCTTCGATGGCGTGGTCTGGTATCGGCTGCGCTGGTCCGGGGGCAGCGGCGCCACGCAGCCGCCGCCGCTCGGCCTGCTGGTCGAATACGTCAACATGGCGGGCGCCGCCTATCTCAACGGCAGCCTCATCGGACGTGACGCCAGCCTGGTCGAGCCACTCTCCCGTTCGTGGAACCTGCCGCGCTTCTGGGTGCTCGATGCGCCGCTGCTGCGTCCGGACAGCAACGAGCTGCTGATCCGCGTCTCGGGGCTGTCGGCCTACCAGCCGGGGTTGGGCGCCGTGACCCTGGGCGCACCCGAGGCCTTGCGCCCGGCCTATCGCGAGTCGCTGCTGATTCGCCGCACCCTGCCACTGCTGGGCATCGGCCTGACCCTGGTCATGGGCGTGATGTACGGCATGCTGTGGCTGCTGCGCCGCAGCGAGCTCTCCTATGGATGGTTCAGCCTGTTCTCGCTGCTGTGGGTGCTCTACTCGTACAACTACGTCGCGCTCGACACCTGGCCCTTCGCCGGCACGAACGCCTTCCAGCGCGCCAACCACATGGCGTTGCTGGCCAGCATCGCCTGCTTCTTCATGTTCGCGCTGCATTTCTGCGAGTTGGCACGCGCGGGGACGCAGCGCGCGGTGCTTCTCGTCGGCGGTGCCGGCCTCGCGACCTTGATCGCCATGCCGCCCCCTTGGCTCGAGACCGCGCGCGACACCACCGTGCTGGTCGTCCTGTTCGGCTATTTCGCCAGCTGCGCGATCATCGCCAGGCACGCCTTCGTCTCCCGCCGGCTCGAAGTCGCCGTGCTCGCGGCCTGCCTGTTGCTGCCGGTCGCAGCCGGCGTCCACGACACGCTGATCTTCCTCGAGTGGCTGCCCGGCACCCGCTACTACGTCGCCTTGTCTTCGAGCGCGACGCTGGTCGGCATTTCGTTCGCGTTGACCTGGCGGATGGTCAAGGGCATGCGGCTGGTGGAGCACTTCAATGCCGAATTGCGGCAGCGGGTGGACGAGGCGACCCAGCGCCTGGCCGAGGGCTTGAAGCGGCAGCATGCGGGCGAACTGGTCCAGACCCGCCTGACCGAACGCCTGAGCCTGGTGCGCGACCTGCACGACGGCCTCGGCATGACGCTGAGCAGCCACATCCACACGCTGGGCAACCGGGCCGACGGTGGCGAAGACGGCGTGGCGCTGTGGGCGCTCAAGGAGGTCAACGACGACCTGCGCCTGATCATCGAGAGCTCGGCCTTCGACGACACCGACGAGCTGGCCGACCGGCTGGTGCCGCTGCGCCACCGCAGCACCCGCCTGCTGGAGGCCGCCGGCATCGAATGCCGCTGGCAACTCCAGGGCCTTCAGGGCTGCCGCCTCGGCGGCAAGCGCGATCTGGACTTCCTGCGCGTGCTGCAGGAGGCGCTGGCCAACGTGCTCAAGCACAGCGGCGCCACGCAGGTCGAGGTGCGCATCGAGACCGCCGCCGGGCAGGTGCGGCTTGCGATCCACGACAATGGGCGCGGCTTCGCAGGCGACGCCTCGTCGCCGTCGTCCGCGGGCATGGGATTGCAGAACATGCGCGCACGCGCCGCCCGCCTTGGAGGCACACTCGATATCCGCACCGGTGCCTCGGGCACGCTGCTGGAACTGCGTTGCGCGATCGAGGCGCGCGTCGCGGCCTGAAACTTGCTCGCCCTCCATGCCCGCCAAATCCAACAGCTTCAAGAGCCTCGCCGATCTCAAGCAAGTGCAGCGCTCGCTGGCCGAGCAGCGCCAGCGCGAGGCCGTCGAAGCGGCGGCCCGGGCGGCGTCGCAGCACAAGCGCCTGGCCGATCAGGACCTGTTCACGCGCGCGATCGGCAACACCCGGCCGCTGCGCAAGACCGCAACGGTAGCGCTGACCCCGGAGCCGCCGGCGCCGATCCCCGTGCAGCAGCAGCTCGACGACCAGCGCGTGCTGCGCGAGTCGCTGTCGGACGAATTCGACGTCAGCACCCTGCTCGACGCCGACGATGCGATGAGCTTCCGGCGCCCCGGCATCCCTACCGATGTCACGCGCAAGCTGCGCGCCGGCGAATGGTCGATCCAGCGCCAGCTCGACCTCCATGGCATGCGCAGCGACGAGGCCCGCGAGGCGCTCGGCGCCTTCATCCGCGAGGCCTGGAAACAGGGCGTGCGCTGCGTGCGCGTGGTGCACGGCAAGGGCCATGGCTCGCCGGGCAAGCAGCCGGTGCTCAAGGCCAAGGTGCAGCGCTGGCTGATCCAGAAGAACGAGACCCTGGCCTTCGTGCAGGCCAAGCCGGCCGAGGGCGGCGGCGGCGCGTTGGTGGTGCTGCTGGCGCCGTCGCGGCGCTGAACTTCAGGGCCGCGCAACCAGGCGCGCCATCGACAGCGCGTCCACGTAGACACCGTCGCGCAGCGCATAGCCGCGATGCACACCCTCATCGAGGAAACCGAAGCGGCGATAGAGATCCTGCGCCCGATGGCTTCATGCCGGCTTCTACCGGTTGCGCATCCAGTCCGCCGTCTGGAAGAACGACCCACGCAGCCGCTCGCGCAAATCGTCCGGCACCCCGGTCTCGCCCATCGCCTGGTCCATGCAGGCCAGCCACTCGTCGCGCTCGCGGATCCCGATCGTGTGGCCGCCGATGCTCTGCGGCAGGTGGCGCGCGCGCAGCATCGGATGGCCGAAGCGGTCGGTGTAGTGCTGCGGGCCGCCGAGCCAGCCGCACAGGAACCAGAACAGGCGCTGGCGCGCGTTGTCGAGCGAGCTGCCGTGCACCGCGCGCAGCTGCGCGTAGGCCGGCTCGAGGTCCATCAGGTCGTAGAAGCGCTCGACCAGCGCGTGGACCGCGGTTTCACCGCCGATCCATTCGAAGGGCGTGTCAAAAGGCGGTTTGTCCTGAATCTGCATGACCGCCATTGTCCCAAGACTTGCGGGACCGTCGGAGCCGTACCTGAAACACCCCCATTTTTCCGTCGGCAGCGCCCGGCTCCGGCGAGCCTGTTCTCAGAACGAGCTTCCGATCTGGAACTGGATCCGCTGCAGGCGGTCTGCGGCGATGTTGTTGGCCTCGTCCGCCTTCTGGTACTTGATGGGCAGCGCATAGGCGAGGCGCAGCGGACCCAGCGGCGAGATCCAGCTGATGCCCACGCCGGACGAGGCGCGAATGCCGTTCTGCGCCTTCCACTGCGCATCGCTCAGGCCGGCGCTGCGGTCCGCGAAGACATTGCCCGCGTCGACGAAGCCGTAGAGCCGCAAGGTGCGGTCGTTTCCCGCCCCCGGCAATGGCGTGCTGAACTCGGCGTTGACGATGGTCTTTCGCGTGCCGCCCAGCGCCCCGTCCGTGACGGCGTCGCGCGGGCCCAGGGAGCTGGTCTCGAAGCCGCGGATCGAACCCAGGCCGCCGGCGTAGAAGTTCTTGAAGATCGGAAAGCTGCTGCCGTCCAGCGCCCGCGCATAGCCCAGCTCCGCGTTCAAGGCCAGCGTGTACTGCTTGCTCAGCGGGACATACTGCTGCACCTGGTACTGGCTGCGTAGGTAGCGAAGCTCGTCGCTCAGGCCCAGTTCCACGCTGGCGGTCTGGTATCGCCCCCGGCTCGGCACCAGCGTGCTGTCGCGATCGTCGCGCGCCCAGGCGGCCGTCACGGGCACGCCAAGCAGGTTGCCTTGGGCGCACACCACGCTCGGGACCGTGCCCGTGCACTGGAAGTAGTCGAGGTAGGCCTGCGGCGTGGCCGTGTAGACATACGATCCGTTCACCAGGGTGTAGGTGCCGTTGCTGCCCGGCGTGAACTGGTAGCGCTCCAGGCCGAGGCCGAAATAGACCGTGTCCAGCTCGCTGAACGGCACGCCGAACTTGAGCAAGGCGCCGGTGCTGGCCAGCTTGTAGTTCCCGTCGGCCTCGTAGTACGGGCGCGTCACGGTATGGAACAGGCTGAAGGTGCGCGAAATGCCGCCCGGCGTGAAGTAGGGGTCGGTCGCCGAGATCGAGATCGACTTGTTGTACGAGCTGCCATTGACCTGCAGCCCGAGATAGTTGCCGGAGCCGAACACGTTCTCCTGCGTGATGCCGAAGTTCAACGAGACCCCGGTGCTGGAATAGCCCGCGCCGAGCTGGAGACTGCCGGTCGGCTTCTCCTTGAGATCGACCGTCAGGTCGACCTGGTCGGGCGTGCCCGGTACCTCCTGCGTGTCGACGCTGACCTCGGTGAAGTAGCCGAGCCGGTCGATCCGATCGCGCGACAGCTTGATCTTGTCGCCGTCGTACCAGGAGGCCTCGTACTGGCGGAACTCGCGCCGGATCACTTCGTCGCGCGTGCGGTTGTTGCCGCCGATGCTGACACGGCGCACGTAGACCCGGCGCCCCGGTTCGGCCTGCAGGCCCAACGTGACGCGGTGGTGGTCGCGATCGATCTCGGGCTGTGCATTCACGCGCGCGAAGGCATAGCCGAAGGTGCTGAAATAGTCGGTGAAGGCCTTCGTGGTCTGGGTCACCTGCTCGGCGTTGTAGGGCTCGCCGGGCTTGATGGTGACGAGGGTCTTGAACTCTTCTTCCCGGCCCAGGTAGTTGCCGCCCAGCTTCACGCCGGAGACCACGAACCTGTCGCCCTCCGTGAGGTTGACCGTGACCGAGAGGTCTTGCCGGTCGGGCGAGATCGCCACCTGCGTCGAGTCGATGCGGAACTCGAGGTAGCCGCGCGACAGGTAGTACGAGCGCAGCGTCTCGAGGTCGGCATCGAGCTTGGCGCGCGAATACTGGTTCGACTTGGTGTACCAGCTGAGCCAGCCGCCGCTGTCCTGCTCGAACAGGCTCAGCAGGGTCGACTCGCTGAAGTCCTTGTTGCCGGCGATGTGCACCTCCCGGATGTGCGCGGACTCGCCTTCGGTGACGGTGAAGCTCAGGTTGGCGCGATTGCGTTCGGTAGGCGTCACCGTGGTCACGACCTGCGCGTTGTAGAGGCCGCGGCTCACGTACTGGCGCTTGAGCTCCTGCTCGGCACGGTCGGCCAGCGCCTTGTCGTAGGCCCGTCCTTCGGCCAGGCCGACTTCGCGCAGGGCCTTCTTCAGGACATCCTTGTCGAACTCCTTGACGCCGCTGAACTCGACCTCGGCAATGGTCGGCCGCTCCTCGACGATCACCACCAGCACGTTGCCGCTGACGTCGATGCGCACGTCCTTGAACAGGCCGAGCTCGAACAGTGCGCGAATCGCGGCCGCGCCGCGCTCGTCATCGTAGGTCTCGCCCACGCGCATCGGAATCGAAGCGAAGATCGTTCCCGGCTCGACCCGCTGCAGGCCTTCGACACGAATGTCGCGTACGGTGAAAGGCTCGACCGCCCACGCGGCGGTGACCGACAACGCGCTCGCCGCGAGAACGATCAGGCTTCGCGCGCGCAAGCCGATGGGAAAAGTAGTCATGGACAGGGCAGCCCGCACGGCAGCGAGGCCGGCGGGGGTTTCAGCAGGAGAAGAAATGACCCGCGTGGGTCGGGAACCGCGGTGGCTAGTGCCGGAGCCGGCCTGCGGCGTCAGCCGGCAGCGCGGCGACGCGTCAACGTGCCGAAGCGATCAGTGCCCGCTCGGGGCCCGCCGGAGCCGTCGCCGTGCGCACGATGGGCGCTTCAGGCGCCACGGCGTCAGGCGCTGCCGCGCACCGCGTGCTGCCGCTGCCGCTGCCGCTGCCGCTGCCGCTGCCGCCCATGATCGGCGCCAGCGTGGAGAGGCTGCGGACGCAGTCCGCCGCGACGGCCCGCGCATCGTCCCGATGCTCGCAGGCGGTGAGAACCAAGGCGGCCAGGCTGGCGGCGGCCCCGGCCGCAACGCGGCGCAACAGGGGCGAGAAGTTGCATGAATCCAACAAATTGAGCATCAAGTCATCCGAACAATGAGATCGAACACCGAATGTGCTCGTCAAATTCGGAGGAAGCTGGTAGGTGCCGAATTCCAGCCGGAGGCGGACGGGCTAGGTGTTGAGTTGCCGCAGCCCGTCGGAGCGCTGCAGCCGATAGAGCTTGTGCAGGCGCAACGCATGGCCCACGGGCAATGCCGGGTGCTCGAAGACCCCATCGCTGCGCATGCCGAGGCGCTGCATGACGGCCTCCGAAGGCAGGTTCGGGACCGCGGTGAAAGCCACGATCTCAGGCAGGTCGAGGCGCTCGAAGCCCACGCGCAGCGCCGCGCGCGCCGCCTCCGTCGCATAGCCCCGGCTCCAGAAGTCATGCGCCAGCCGCCAGCCAATCTCGACGCAGGGCGAGAAGGGCAGATCGGGCCTCGGCACATTCAGGCCGACGCAGCCGATCAGCGCCCCGCCCGCGCGCTCCTCGGCGGCCCAGAAGCCCCAGCCTCTTTGCGCGATGTCTTCGGCGCAGCGATCGGCCATCGCGTCGCTCTCCGCGCGCGCGAGCGGCGCGGGAAAGAAGCGCATCACGCGCGGATCGGCATTGAGGGCCGCGAAGGCTTCGCGGTCGGCCGCTCGCCATTGCCGCAGGTGCAGCCGCGCGGTGTCGCACTCGATGCATTCGGCCATGCCGCAGGGCGCCCTATTCCGCCGCCTGCCGCAAGGTGGCCACCACCGGCCGCCGCAGCACCTCGCGCAGGCCCCACCAGCCGGCCGCGAGGGCCAGCACCGCACCGGCCAACGCGCCCGCGATCGGCACCAGCGGCGACGCGGTCCAGGTGAATTCGAACACGAAGCGCGCCAGTGCCCAGCCGATCACCGAGGCGACGATGCTCGCGAGGAAGCCGGCCAGCAGGCCGACGCCGGCGAGCTCCGCCCGCTGCACCTGCCGCAACAGGCTGGCCCGCGCACCCACCGCCCGCATCACGGCGAACTCGCGCGCCCGCTCCTCGCGCGTCGCGGTCACGGCCGCGAACAGCACCACCAGGCCGGCCGCCAGCGTGAAGCCGAACAGGAACTCGACCGCCCGGATCACCTGGTCGAGCACGCGCTGCACCTGGCCGAGGGTGGCGCTCATGTCGACGTTGGTGACGTTCGGGTAGCTGCGGACCAGCGCATTGTCGAAGCCCTTGACCTCGGGCGCGCGAAAGGCGCCCATGTAGGTGACCGGAACGTCGGCCAGCGCCGCCACCGTGTACATGACGAAGAAGTTGGCGTGCATCGAGCCCCAGTCGACCTTGCGCAGCGAAGTGATGTGGGCCTCGCTCTGCTGCCCGCCGATGTCGAAGCGCAGGCTGTCGCCGAGCTTCAGCCCGAGGGTTTCGGCCAGCCCCGCCTCGACGCTGAGTTCGCCCGCGGCATCCGGCTTCCAGGTGCCGGCGGTGATCTGGTTGTGCGGCGGCGCCTCGGCGCTGTTGCTGAGGTTGAACTCGCGGTCGACCAGCCGCTTGGCGCGATCCTCGCTGTAGTCGTCGGGCGAGACCGGCTTGTCGTTGATCGCGACCAGCCGGCCGCGGATCATCGGGTACCAGTCGAACTTCTGCACCCCGTTGGCGCGCAAGGTCTTCTGGAAGGCATCGCTCTGGTCGGGCATCACGTTGATCACGAAGCGGTTCGGCGCATCGGGCGGCGTGGCCTTGCGCCAACTCGCGACCAGGTCGGTACGCAGCAGTACCAGCAGGATCAGCGCCAGCAACCCGACCGCGAGCGCGCTCACCTGCACCACGGCGTAGGCCGGCCGGGCCGAGATCTGCCGCGTCGCCAGCACCAGCCAGCGCGGCGCCGTGTTCTCGTTGACGCTGCGCCGCAGCACCCACACCGCAAGCCAGCTCAAGAGCGCGAACACCGCCACCGCCCCCGCGAAGCCGCCGACCGCGATCAGTCCCAGCTTGAGGTCGCTGCTGGCCGCGACCAGCAAGGCCGCGAAGCCGGCCACGCCGAGCCCGAGCACCGCGATCGAGGCCGGCTTCAGGTTGCCGACATCGCGCCGGATGACGCGCAGCGGCGGCACTCGCGCCAGCTGCAGCACCGGCGGCAGCCCGAAGGCGAGCAACAGCGTGAGCCCGACGCCGAGGCCGAAGGCCACCGGCCACAGGGTTGGCGCCGGCAGCGCGCTCTCGACCAGTCCGGCGAGCAGCAGCACGAAGACGTAGTGCACGCCATAGCCGATGGCGACGCCGATCGCGCTGGCAATCAAGCCGATCACCGCGAACTCGAAGGCATAGGCGGCGGCGATGGTGCGCTGGCTCTGGCCCAGCACACGCAGCATCGCGCAGTCGTCGAGGTGGCTGGCGGCGAAGCCGCGCGCCGCCAGCGCCACCGCCACGGCCGACAGCAGCGCGGCCAGCAGCGCCACCAGGTTCAGGAATTTCTCGGCCCGGTCCAGCGTCTGGCGCATCTCGGGCCGCCCGCTCTCGAAGGATTCGAGGCGGGCACCGCGCAGCTCGCCCTTCTTGATCGTCGCATCGACCTCGTCGCTGAAGCGCTTGACTGCGGCCGTGTCCCCCGCCACCGCGAAGCGATAGCTGACGCGGCTGGCCGGCTGCACGAGCCCGGTGCGGGCGATGTCGGCCTGGTTGAGCATGACGCGCGGCGCGAAGCTCATGAAGCCGGCGCCGCGGTCGGGTTCCAGCGTGATCACGCGCGCGATGCGCAGCCCGGCATCGCCGAGCAGCAGCGTGTCGCCGACTTTGAGCGCGAGCGATTCCAGCAGCGGCCCGTCGACCCAGGCCTCGCCCGGTGCCGGCACTTCGCGCGTGGGTTGTCCCGGACCGTCGGCGTCGACCGCGACCTGGACCGCGCCGCGCAGCGGATAGCCGGCCGCCACGGCCTTCAGCGCCACCAGCTTGGTGGCACCGCCCCGTGCCTCGCTGGCGCGCGCCATGGTCGGGAAGCCGTAGGTGCTCGCGCCCTGCAGGCCCAGCGCCCGGGCGCGTTCGACGAAGGCCTGCGGCGTCGGGTTGTCGCTCGCCAGCACCGCGTCGCCGCCCAGCAGCTGGCGCGCATCGCGCTGCAGCCCGCCCTTGAGCCGGTCGGCGAAGAAGCCGACCGCTGTCAGCGCCGCCACCGCCAGCAGCACGGCCACGATCAGGAGTCGGAGTTCACCGGCGCGCAGGTCGCGCCAGAGCGTGCGCCAGCCGAGGCGAAGAAAAGCAGTCATAGGCCCGACGATAGCCGAGCCGGCCGCGTCTGCGAAATGGAAGGATTTAGGGCTCGGCCTGGACCGCGCCGACGGCCTTTGCGCCGGCCAGAGCCGGCTGCAGCAGCAGCCGCTCGGCACCCGCGAAACAGAGGAAGCGGCGATTCGTCGCCCGCCCGATCGCGCACAGACCGACCCGGAGCGCGACCTCGTGCCCCATCTGCGTGATGCCGCTGCGCGAAACGACAATCGCCACGCCCATCTGCGACGACTTGATCACCATCTCGCTGGTCAGGCGACCGGTGGTATAGAACACGCGCCCCCCGGCGAGCTGCGGCTGCATCGCGATCCAGCCGGCAATGGTGTCGATCGCGTTGTGGCGGCCCACGTCCTCGACGAAGCACTGCATGCGCACCTGGTCGCCGGCCTCGAGCGTGAACAGCGCGCAGCCGTGCACCGAGCCGGCCGACTTGTAGGTGCTCTCCTGCAGGCGGATCGCGTTGACCAGCGCATAGAGCTGTGCCTGGGTCATGCGCGTGTCGGGCAGCTGCAGGCTGTCGATGCCGGCCATCAGTTCGCCGAACACGCTGCCCTGCCCGCAACCGGTGGTGACCACCTTCTTCGCGGTGCGTTCCTCGATGCGGTCGATGCCGGCATGCGTCTTGACAGCCGCGGCGCCGACCTCCCAGTCGACCGTGATCGACTCGACGTCGGCTGCCGATTCGATCAGGCGCTGGTTCAGCAGGTAGCCCAGCACCAGCAACTCGGGCTGCGCGCCCAGGGTCATCAGCGTGACCAGTTCGCGGCGGTCGACGTAGATCGTCAGGTCGCGCTCGGCAGGAATGGAGACCCGGCCCGACTCGCCGTGCTCGTCGACGACCTCGACCTCGCGCGTGAGCGCTGCCCGGGCCTGGGTCAGCCGCGGCAGCGTCACTTCTTCGGCGCGGGGTTGGTCTCGGCCGAGGTCGGGTTCGAGCTCGGCGGAGAGCCCGCCATGGTCGCCGGCGATGGGGCGCCCGCAGCCTCGAGCGGCTTTGCCTGCGCCGCCGGCGGCGCAAAGGCGAACGGGCCGGGATCGGTACAAGGCGGGGTCGGCGTGGCCGGCGCCAGTTGCCGGCCGGCCGCGGCCGCCGCGTCGCGGTAGCGGGACGCAACGCGGGTCTGTGCCTGGCACAGCTGGTAGCTATCGACCTTGGCACTCCAGGCCGCCTTGGCCGCGGCTTCGGCCGCCTTGGCCTGGGCCTCGGGTGTCGGGGTGGGCGCCGGCAGCTTGGCGAATGCAGCCGGCGCGCCCGCCAGGACGGCGACCAGGCCAGCGGCCAGCGCGCAGTGGGGCAGCAGCTTCTTCATGAGGGACTTCCTTCGATCCGGATACCGGACGCCGATGGGGCGGCACGTGCCTGGGCGCTGCGCTCGGCCGGGATCTTGCCCGCCGCGATGTCGTTGTACCAATAGGCGTGATGCTCCCGGGCCCAGGTCTCGTCCACATAGCCCGTGCGCATCGCCTTGTAGGCGCCCTTCATGCCGATCGTTCCGATGTAGATGTGGCCCATGATCAGCGCCATCATGCACAGCGTCGCGACCGCGTGGATCATGTGGGCGACCTGCATCTGGGCCCGCGTGTAGACGAACCCGGGCAGCAGCTTGTCGAGGAACAGCCCCGAGCCGATGACCAGCACGCCGAGGAACAGCACGCCGCCCCAGAACACCGCCTTCTCGCCGGCATTGAAGCGGTCCGAGGGCGGCTCCTCGCCGCCGAACAGTCCGCCCCCCTTCTTGAGCCAGGCCAGGTCGTTCTTGCGCGGCAGGTTGCTGCGGAAGAAGGTGAAGACCATGAACAGCGTGGTCAGCACGAACAACGGGCCGACGAAGTTGTGTACGGTCTTCAGCACGTAGCCCAGGTAGCCGAACAGCGAGCCGCCCA
Source organism: Variovorax sp. P4_B11 (assembly GCF_056402355.1). Lineage (NCBI taxonomy): Bacteria > Pseudomonadati > Pseudomonadota > Betaproteobacteria > Burkholderiales > Comamonadaceae > Variovorax > Variovorax sp. P4_B11. The sequence continues at coordinate 45,520 of NZ_JBFUHO010000005.1, read as the reverse complement.
GCACCGGCAGCAGGAAGAACTTGCCGAAAGCCATCACGATGCCGGAGATGGCGAGCGTCACGAAGGCAATCGCGTTCGACCAGTGGGTGGCCCGCTCGAAGGGCGTGAAGCGCTCGATCTTGCGGCCGGTCTCCTGGCCGTGCAGCCCGATCGGACCGCGCGTGAAATAGAAGATGGCCAGCGCCAGCAGCGTGACGAAGAGCAGCGCAGCACCGTACGGAATGATCCAGTTGTTGCGCACCTGGCGCCAGGCCTCGCCGGCGTTGGTGTAGAGCGAGCCGGGGTACTTCACGAAGCCCTGGATCAGGTTGCCGGCCTCGGGCGCCTCGTGCAGCGGCAGGCTGCTGAAGCCGGTCACGCCGCCGCTGACCTGGCGCCACATCGGCGCGTTGTTGCCCGGTTGCACCCGGTTGCGCTCGCCGTTGGTCTGGTTGAGGTAGTTCGGATCGGCGCTGGCCTCGGGTTTGACCTCGAAGATGTTCTGGCTGCGGATGCCGCCGGTGGCCTGCGCCGGCACGGCAGGCGCCGGCGCAGCGGCCGCGGCCGGCGCTTCGGCGACCGGGCCCGCGGCGACCGGGTTGGCGGTCTGTCCCACGGCCATGCCGCAGCCGAGCGCCGCGGCGGTCACCAGCAGCGCATTCAGCAGATGTCTCATGCGGCCTCCAGACTCAGTTGATCTTGTTGTATTCGTTCTGGCCGTTCTGCGCCCGCGTCTTGAGGTGCTGCTGCCAGGCGTTCGGGTCGCCCACCTGCCAGCCGGGGGCGGTGAAGGCGGTGCCGGTGTTCGGCTGTGTGCCGGTGCCGGTCCACGGTGCCGCGTCGATGCGCACGCCGTGCGCATTGGTCTGCAGCTTCTCGCCGCAAGCCCCCAGCAGCAGCGCCGCTGCGAGCAGCGCCGCGGCGGACCCGAGGCGCCTCATTTCGTGCCCCCGTTGGGCGGCGGCGTGCCGGCTTGCTGCGAGCCGTAGGCGGTGCCCCAGCCCCAGACTTCGGCACCCTTGCCGCGTGCCACCACGCGGGTGCGGAAGATGTCGGCCACGACGTCGCCGTCGCCGGCCAGCAGGGCCTTGGTCGAACACATCTCGGCGCAGGCCGGAAGCTTGCCTTCGGCCAGGCGGTTGCGGCCGTACTTCTCGAATTCGGCTTCCGACCCGTTGGCTTCGGGACCGCCGGCGCAGAAGGTGCACTTGTCCATCTTGCCGCGGGCGCCGAAGGTGCCCTGGGCCGGGAACTGCGGCGCGCCGAAGGGGCAGGCGTAGGAGCAGTAGCCGCAGCCGATGCAGACGTCCTTGTCGTGCAGCACCACGCCTTCTTCGGTGCGGTAGAAGCATTGCACCGGGCAGACCGCCATGCAGGGCGCGTCGGAGCAGTGCATGCAGGCCACCGAGATCGATTTCTCGCCCGGCACGCCGTCATTGAGCGTGACCACCCGGCGGCGGTTCACGCCCCAGGGCACCTCGTTCTCGTTCTTGCAGGCCGTGACGCAGCCATTGCATTCGATGCAGCGCTCGGAATCGCAGACGAACTTCATTCTTGCCATGGGGATTCCTTCTTTATGCCCGCTCGACGTTGCAGATGGTCGTCTTGGTCTCTTGCATCATGGTCACGCTGTCGTAGCCATAGGTGGTGCCGGTGTTGATCGCCTCGCCGCGCACGATCGGGTGCGCACCCGCCGGGTAGTACGGCAGCATGTCCTGGCCCTGCCAGCGGCCCGAGAAGTGGAAGGGCATGAACACCGTGTCGGGCCCGACCCGCTCGGTCACCAGGGCCTGCACGTTGAGCCGGGCGCCGGTCGGCGTGTGGACCCAGGCCCGCTCGCCGTTGCGGATGCCCTTCTCGGCCGCCACCTTCGGGTTGATCTCGATGAACATCTCCTGCTGCAGTTCGGCCAGCCAGGGGTTGGACCGCGTTTCCTCGCCGCCGCCCTCGTACTCGACCAGGCGGCCGGAAGTCATCACGTAGGGGAACTTCTCGGCGATCTTGTCGGCGATGTTCTTCTGCTGGATCGTCTTGTAGAGCGTGGGCAGACGCCAGAACGCCATCTTGTCGTCGTGCGTCGGGTACTTGACCATCAGGTCCGGCCGATTGCCGTAGAGCGGCTCGCGGTGCTGCGGAATCGCATCCGGGAAGTTCCAGACCACGGCGCGCGCCTTGGCGTTGCCGAAGGGATGGCAGCCGTGGTTCTTCATGAACACGCGGATCATGCCGCCCGAGGGATCGGTCTTCCAGTTCTTGCCGTCGGCCTTGGCCTTCTCGGCCTCGGTGAGCTCGTCCCACCAGCCCAGCTTCTTGAGCAGCAGGTGGTCGAGCTCGGGGTAGCCGGTAGTGATCGCGGCGCCCAGCGAGTGCGAGCCGTCCTCGGCCAGCAGGTTCTTGCCGTTGCGTTCGACGCCGAAGTTGGCGCGGAAGTTACCGCCGCCGTCCATCACGTGCTTCGAGGTGTCGTAGAGGTTCGGCGAGCCCGGGTGCTTGAGTTCGGGCGTGCCGTAGCAGGGCCACGGCAGGCCGAAGTAGTCGCCGGCGATGTCGTAGCCGTTGACCTTGTCCTTGACCGATCCCTTGGCGCGCAGCGTGCGGACGTCGAAGGCCGCCATGTTGCGCATGTGGGCCTGCAGGCGCTCGGGGCTCTGGCCGGTGTAGCCGGCGGCCCAGCAGCACTTGTTGATCTCGCGCAGGATGTCGTCGGGCACGGGCTCGTCCATGCCCTTGACCTGCTGCATCTTGAAGTTCTTGCTCAGTTCCTTGCCGAAACCGAGCCGGTCGGCGAACTGCTGCATGATCATGTGGTCGCTGCGGCTCTCCCACAGCGGCTCGATCACCTTCTCGCGCCACTGGAGCGAGCGGTTCGATGCCGTGACCGAGCCGCTGGTCTCGAACTGGGTGCAGGCCGGCAGCAGGTAGACCGCACGATTCGGATTCTGGTCCTCGGGCCGCCCCGGCATCGCGGCCATCGCCGCGGTGGCCGACGGATATGGGTCGACCACCACCAGCAGGTCGAGCTTGTCCATGGCCCGCTTCATCTCGAGGCCGCGGGTCTGGGAATTCGGCGCATGGCCCCAGTAGAAGACGCCGCGCAGGTTGGAGTCCTGGTCGATCAGCTCGTTCTTCTCGAGCACGCCGTCGATCCAGCGCGACACCGTGATGCCGGGCTTGCTCATCATCGCGGGCGACGAGAAACGGCCCTTGATCCATTCGAAGTCGACGCCCCAGGTGGCGGCGAAGTGCTTCCAGGAGCCTTCGACCAGGCCGTAGTAGCTCGGCAGCGAATCGGGGTTGGGGCCGACGTCGGTGGCGCCCTGCACGTTGTCGTGGCCGCGGAAGATGTTGGTGCCGCCGCCCGAGGTTCCGACATTGCCGAGCGCCAGCTGCAGGATGCAGGAGGCACGCACGATCGCATTGCCGATCGTGTGCTGCGTCTGGCCCATGCACCAGACGATGGTGCCGGGACGGTTCTCGTTGAGCCAGGTCGCGACCTTGAGGACCTGCGCTTCCTTCACGCCGCAGGCCTCCTCGACCTTGTCGGGCGTCCACTTGGCCATCACTTCGGCGCGCACTTCGTCCATGCCGAAGACGCGGTCGTTGATGTAGCGCTTGTCTTCCCAGCCGTTCTTGAAGATGTGGTGCAGGATGCCGAAGAGGAAGGGGATGTCGGAGCCCGAGCGGATGCGCACGTACTCGTCGGCCTTGGCCGCGGTGCGCGTGAACCGCGGGTCGACCACGATCATCTTGCAGCCGTTCTCCTTCGAATGCAGCATGTGCAGCATGCTCACCGGGTGGGCCTCGGCCGCGTTCGAGCCGATGTACATCGCCACCTTGGCATTGCGCATGTCGTTGTACGAATTGGTCATGGCGCCGTAGCCCCATGTGTTCGCCACGCCCGCGACCGTGGTCGAGTGGCAGATGCGCGCCTGGTGGTCGCAGTTGTTGCTGCCGAAGAAGCTGACGAACTTGCGCAGCAGGTAGGCCTGCTCGTTGCTGTGCTTGCTGGAGCCGATCCAGTAGACGGAGTCGGGTCCGCTGGCTTTCCGCAGATCGACCAGCCTGGCCGTGATCTCGGTCAAGGCAGTGTCCCAGCTGATGCGCTCGTACTTGCCGTTGACCAGCTTCATCGGGTAACGCAGACGGTATTCGCCATGGCCGTGCTCACGCAACGCGGCGCCCTTCGCGCAGTGCGCGCCGAGATTGATCGGCGAGTCGAACACCGGCTCCTGACGCACCCAGACACCGTTCTCGACCACGGCGTCGGAGGCGCAGCCGACCGAGCAGTGCGAACACACCGTGCGCCGGACCTCGATCTTGCCGGCGCCGACCGCCGCCGCCTGGCCCGGCATGGCGTCGGCCTTCTTGATCAGCGTGAGTTGGCCGGCCGCCAGGCCGACGCCCACGCCGAGGCCGGAGCGGCGCAGGAAGGCGCGCCGATCCATGGTCGGCAGCGCATTCGACAGGCCGCGCCGCAGGCTGTTCACAAGGGGCGACGAGGAGGGAGAGGCGCCGTCACGCGCCGCGCCGGGCGCTTTCTTGGTCAGTAGCATCGTGGGCTTTCGTCCTCAGGCAGACGTGGTCTTGTAGTAGCGCTTGACGTGTTCGCTGAGCGAATAGCCGCCGCCTTTCTCGGGCGGTGGCGGAAGCGAGGAAGCGGCGGCCGAGGCGGCAGGCGCCTCGACGACCTTGGGCAGCACCGTGACGGCGGCTGCGGCGGCGCCGACGGTGGCTGCCCCGAAAAAGAATCCCCGGCGGGAGGCCGGCCGGGGGCCGGTGTCTTGGCTGTCCTGCATAACATCTCCAGGAGTGGCTGGCTCAATGAGATATGAAACCAGTTACATATCCCTGGATACTAGTCCAGACCCTGAGCGAGAGAATCGGAAATATCCCTCAGTCTCAGTGCGACATGTCGAAACCCTGCGTCTCCACTTCCGAAAAGGCCCGGGTCAGCCCGGCCAGCGCGGCGTAGAAGCCAGCCCGGGGATGCGCCGAGACCGCCTCGCACATCGCCGGCAGCCAAGGCTGCAAATGGGTAGCAAAGAATACTTTTTGTTGCGATAAATTGGCGATTTCGACGTCTTCGCCCGCAATCAGGTAGCGCATGACCTCGAACAGGCAGGCCACGTGGTCTTCGGATTCGGAGACCGACGCGTCACGCGCCAGGCCGAGGCGGTCGAGGTCGTTGCGCAGCTGCGCCAGCGGCTTGTCGTTCAGGAAGCCGCTCAGGTAGTGCGAGCCGAACAGGTAGACCTCGGGCTTGCCGATGCCGCCGAACAGCGCGTCGTATTCGGCGCGCAATTCGGCCAGCCCGGTGCCGCGTGCGGCACCGACGAGCTGCCGCCACGGTTCCTCGAGAAAGGCGCCGGCCGCCGGCGCCTCGGTCGGCGCCACCTGGAACGCCTCGAGCAAGCCGGCATCGGGGGCCGCATACCAAAGGCGGGCCAGCAGGCCGTAGAGCTCGGCGCGAGCGACCTCTTCGTCCAGCGCGGAAGTGACGGGGATGCGAAGGCTCATTGGAAACCTCGGCGCGGCATTGCGGTGTCCGTTCTCGGAATGGCCAGGCGACTCATAGCGGTGTGATCTTCATTTCGTTCGATGCGCTGTACAGGTCGATGACCCGGCAGTCGCTGCACATCTTGAGGCGCTCCAGCGCCTCGCCCTGGAACATCGCGTGCCCGGCCAGCTTGCCGAGCATCGCCTCGATCGCCTTCCGGGTGCCGAATGGCTTGCCGCAGCGAATGCAGGCCCAGGGCCTGGCCTCGTTCAGCACCACCGGCTGCTTGCGCTCGGGCGCCGCCAGCAGGCGCGGCACGAGCGAAATCGCGTTCTCCGGGCAGGTGGTCTCGCAAAGGCCGCACTGCACGCAGTTCTTCTCGATGAAGCGCAGCTGCGGCGCGTTCGGGTTGTCCTGCAGCGCGCTGGCGGGGCAGGCGCTGACGCAGGCCAGGCACAGGGTGCAGCGGTCCTTGTCGACGGCGATGGCGCCGAATGGCGCGCCCGAAGGCAACGGAATCGCCAGCGGCGCATCGGCCGGCGTGCGCAGGGCCGGCGCCTCGTCCATCAGGTGGTCGAGGGCGAGTTCGAGCGTGCCGCGCTTCTCGGCACCCACCGCGAATCGGGCCGGCTTCCCGGGCAGCTGCTGGCGGGTCTCGCGCAGACCTGCGAGTGCCGCGTCGAGCGTTTCCGGCGAATTCGCCTCGATCAAGCGGAAATGCGTGCCGCCATAGCCCAGCCCGCGCAGCAGCGCCTGCGCGATCTCCATTTGCCTGCCGAGCGCCGCGAGGTAGCTCGGTGCCTCTTCGCCGGTCGCCAGCACCAGCACCTGCGATGCGCCGAAGGCCACGGCCGACAACCACAGGTCGACCCCGGTGCTGGCCGCATGGAACAGGCCGACCGGGATCACGTTGGCCGGCACGCCGCGGGCCTTCCCGAGCTGGGCCTTGCGGCCCAGTTGCTCGACCAGTGCCTGGCCGCCTTCCTGGCCGTGCAGCAGCAGCGTGGCTTCGCGTCCGCCCGCGCCGAAGTAGGTGGACAGCAGCGTGCGCAGCTTCAGGCCCTGGTAGGGCGCGCGCGGATAGGTGTAGCCCAGCGCACCGGTCGGGCACACGGTGGTGCAGGCGCCGCAGCCGACGCAGAGGTTCGGATTGACGACGATGCGCTGGTGCTCCTTGTCGCTCGTCACCGCATGGGCCGAGCAGACCTCGATGCAGGCGTTGCAGCCGACCACCTCGTTGCGGCTGTGGGCGCAGAGCTTCTGCCGATAGTCGAAGAACTTGGGCTTCTCGAATTCGCCGACCAGTTCGCGCAAGCGCATCAGCGTCTGCAGGCCGCGCGCCTGCGCAAGCCCGCCCGGTACATGGAAGTAGCCTTGCGGCGGCGCATGCCAGTCGATGACCGGCGCGGCGCCGAGATCGAGCACCAGGTCGAAGGCGCCCTCGAGGCGCTCCGGTGCGCGATCGAAGCGGATCGCACCGGCCACGCTGCAGGCGCGTTCGCAGTCGCGGTGCGACGTGCATTTGGCCAGGTCGATCTGGTAGTCCAGGCCGATGGCCTGCTCAGGGCAGGCCGCGACGCAGGCATTGCAGCGGGTGCACAGGTCGAGGTCGATCGGGTTGTCGTGCGTCCATTGCAGCTGGAAGGCGCCGAGCCAGCCGGCCAGCGATTCGAGGCGGCCGGCCAGCACCGGCCAGCGCCGCTCCTGGGCACCGCCGAGCGCGCCGGGCCCCTGGGAGAGGATCGTGACCTCGAGGCTGTCGCCGACAAGCGCCGCCGCCTGCTCGGCTTCGTCCAGCGCGCCGATGACCAGCAAGCGGCCCTGGCTCGCATAGCTGACCGTTGCCACCGGGTCCGGTTCGGGCAGGCTGGCGGCGGCCAGCAGTGCCGCGATCTTGGGCATCGCGCTGCGGGCGTCGCGGCTCCAGCCGCCGGTCTCGCGAATGTTGACGAAACGGATCGGCGAAGTGGCAGCGGGCGTCTGCTCGGCCAGTTCGCCGAACAGGCGCTTCTCCTGCGTGCAGGCGACCACCACCTCGTCGCCGGACTGGATGGCACGCTGGAAAGAGGCCGCCTCGCGGCGGCACAGCGCGGAATGGAGGGGCAGGGTTTCAGCCAGTGCGGTCCCGAGCGTCTTCGGCTCGAGGGGCATCGTCTGGTTGCAGTCGCAGATCAGCGTGGTGGTCATCGGTCGGTTGGCTGGCGGGTTGCGCATCGGCAACCGGCGGGCTGGGGGGATCTCCGGGATCGGACTGTGCCACGTCGGCCAATCCATCGTTCGCTGGAGTTTCTTGAGGCTCTTCCTCGAACAGGTTCAGGAACTTCGCGCTCGCCATCTGGCGCAACACGCTGTCGGGCAGGGGCGAGGGCTTGGCGTAGTCGTCGATGTAGATGTCGAGTCCGTCCATCACGTTGAAGTGCGGATCGGCGAACAGCTTCCGCAAGGCGGCGTTCCTGACTTCCGGCGCCACGCCTTCGGCGATGAAGGGCTTGAAATCCGAATCGATGCCGAGCGCCTGGGCGTCGGCCAGCGTGAGCGGCGGTGGCGCCTCCGCGGGCGGCATCGGCAGTGGCGCCGGCTCGGGCGCCGCAGCGATGCCGCGCGCCTCATCGTCGGCCCCGGGCGCCGGCTCGGCGGGCACCTGGCCCGCGCGCACCTGCTGCTTGCGGCGCGACCAGCGATCGAAGAAGCCTTCAGGCTGGCGCCGGGCCGCCCCAAGCCGGCCTGCAGCCCCCTCGGGGGGCAGCGACTCACACGAAGTGGGGGAGCGTGGGGGCCCTTCAGGCTGGCGCCGGGCCGCCCCAAGCCGGCCTGCAGCCCCCTCGGGGGGCAGCGACTCACACGAAGTGGGGGAGCGTGGGGGCCCTTCAGACATCGCCGGCTCCCCTGCCCCGCTTCTTTTCGGTCGAGACGCTCGCCGCGTTGCCGAAGCGATCCACCAGCGGCCGGAAGCTCTCGGGCCGCTTGCGCTTCTTGGGCTCGACCACATAGTGCGCCTGGATGAAGGCGCGCAGCCATTCGAGCACCTCGGCGGGCGCCGGCACCTGCTCGACGGTTTCCTGGGCGTCCAGCCAGCGGCCGGCCTCGTTGTAGCTCAGGGTCACGACCACCGGTCGGGGGATCGGCTCCGGACCCAGGGTCGCTTCCTCGTCCATGCGCCAGAGCACGAACCAGCAGGGCGCCGGCGCGGTGGCATTGAGGTGGTAGCCCTCGGCCTCGTCGCGGTACAACTCGACCTTGAATCCGGGATGCAGCCAGGACTGCTCGCCCTGGTCGTCGCGCAGCAGGCGAGGCTCGGTGCCGAAGCCGGGCTCGTCCGGCACCACCGCATCCAGCGTCCAGCGCCAGGGCTGCCAGTGGCTCGAAGGGCCGTGAAGCCGTTCGCGCCGCATCACGACCGCGACGTCGAGCGTCGGCCGGGGCGCGGCAGAAGAGGTTTCAGGGATCGCCATGCAGGTGACGATAGCCGAAGGCGGAGCATCCACGGCGCCGCCACGTGTATGCGCATTCACACCCTGAAGCATGCTGTTACCGGTTTTCGTGACAAAGGTCCGCACAAATAGGAAACCATAGTTCTCATTTCCAGAGAACGGCGGGTTTCTGCGCTCCAATCGGACCCATTCCACCGGAGACCCGCATGAGCTACTACGAACACCACGACGCACTTGAAGCCCTCGAGGTGACCGTGTCCGAGCTCCTGATGGCCACCCCGGACATGAGCGACCCGCTGCTCGACCCGTCGGTCCATCAGGTGCTGAGGCTGTTGCGTGACCAGCACGGGATGGAGGCCGCGTTCGCCTGCGAGTTCGTCGACGGGCGGCAGGTCTCGCACCGCCGGCAGCCCTCGGAGCGCGCGCAATTCATCGACGAGCAGGCCGAGCCGCTCGAACTGGCTTTCTGCAAGCAGGTGCTCCGGGCCAAGGTGCCCGCGGGCTGCTACCTGAGCGCACCGGTGGGGTTCGCCAACGGCGCGATCTACGGCACCTTCTATTCCTACAGCTTCACGCCCGATCCGGCCCTGGAGGCGCGCGACCTCAAGAAACTCGATATGGCTGCGCAGCTGGCCGCCCGGCTGATCACCGAGCGCCGCCAGCGCCCCGCGGCACCCACGCAGATGCCGCAGCAGAGCCGGCCGGCGGCAGCGCAATACGCCTGAGTCCGGTCCCGCGCGTCAGCGGGCGAAGACGCGGCGTTCGGGCAGGCGCCGGTTGATACTTCGTGCCATCTGCGCGTCGGTCTCCACGAGGTGGCCCGGCAGGGTCATGAGCCGCAGCGCATCGGCCGGCGGCAGGGCCCGGCTGTGGAGAAAGCGCAGCTGGCAGTCGCCGACGATGATCGCATCGCCATTGCACAGGGCATGCGCCCTCACCTTCTCGTTGTTGACGTAGGTGCCGTTGCGGCTGCCCATGTCGGTGAGCATGAAGCCGTCGCCGGTCCATTCGATGGCGGCGTGATGCCGGCTCACGCGTTGGCTGTCGATGCACACGCTGTTGCTGCCGGAGCGCCCGATGGTGGTGAGCGAACCCGCGATGTTGACCTGCCGCACGCTGCTGTGCCGGGCCAGGATGATCAGTCTTGCCATACCTCGTTCCTGTCGTTCATTGGACTGGGTCCAAGCTTAGGATCCGAGGCCCGTTTCGAAAGTAGGAAACAGAAGGCTTAATCCATTCCTGTTCGTTTCACGGGCGGGAAGTTTTGGCATCCGGCCAAGGAACCGGGCCGCGCGGCCGTCCTCAGCCCCTGGGCTTGTTCCGCCCGCCGAAGCGCGACTCGAGGAAGTCGAGCAAGGCGCGCAGCGCGGCGCTGTTGTGGCGCCGCTGCAGGTAGGCCGCCGACAGCCACATGTCGCTGCGCACGTACTCCTGCAGCACCGGCACCAGCTCGCCCTGGTCGACGTGCGGCTGCACCAGCATCTCGGGCATGTAGATCACGCCGAAGCCCTGCATCGCGATCTCGATCAGCGGCGCCGCCTCGGTCGCATCCATGCGGCTCCTGACCTCGACATCGAAGGGCTGGCCGTCGACCTCGAATCGCCACGCCGGATGGGCGCCCAGGCGCGACTGGGTCAGCGCATCGTGGCCGGCCAGCTCGCGCGGGTGGGTCGGCTTGCCGTGCTTCTTCCAGTAGAGCGGCGAGGCGCACACCACCAGGTCGCGGCGCGCCAGCTTGCGCACGATCAGGTTCTCATCCTCGATCGGGCCGAAGTGCAGCGCCAGGTCGATCGCGTCCTCGGCCATGTCGATCACGCGATTGGTCAACTGCAGGCTGATGCTGACGTCGGGGTAGTGGCCCATGAACTGGCCGAGCAGCTTGGGCAGGTCGCCCTGCCCCGCGCCCAGCGGCGCCGAGATGCGCAGCCGCCCCGTGGGATGGTTCGCGTGCTCCTGGACCTCGGCCTGGGTCAGCTCGAACATTTCCATCATCGGCTTGCTGCGTTCGAGCAGCAGCGCGCCGGCATCGGTGAGGCTGACCGCGCGCGTGGAGCGGTTGAGCAGCCGCACGCCGAGCCGCGTCTCGAGTTCGGCGATGTACTTGCTCACCGTCGCCTTCGAGACGTCGAGCTTGGTCGCGGCTCGCGAGAAGCTGCCGTACGTGGCAACCTCGCGGAAGGTTCTGATCAGGTCGAGACTGTCCATGGCAGGCGCGCATTGTCGCCTGTCGCGCCGCTGCCATAGCCGGCCGCCGCCATCGGCGTGCCGCCGCGCCGGACCTGCACCGCGCAGTACTTGAACTCCGGGATCTTGCCGAAGGGATCGAGCGCCGCGTTGGTCATCAGGTTGGCCGCCGCCTCGTAGTAGGCGAAAGGCACGAACACCGCGCCGGCCGGCGTGCCGTCGTCGCGCCGCACGTGGATCGCGACCTCGCCGCGGCGCGAGCGGATCGTGATCACGTCACCCGCCGCCAGGCCCAGCGCCTGCAGGTCGCCCTGGTTCATCGAGGCCGTGGCCATCGGCTCGATCGCGTCGAGCACGCTGGCGCGGCGCGTCATGCTGCCGGTATGCCAGTGCTCGAGCTGGCGTCCGGTGATCAGCACGAAGGGATAGTCGGCATCGGGCCGCTCGGCCGCCGGGATGATGTCGGCCGGCACCAGCCTCACGCGGCCGTCGGCGGTCGGGAAGCTGTCGATGAAGACGATCGGCTGGCCCGGGTCGTCGGCATCGAGGCAGGGATAGGTCACGCTCGATTCGCGCTGCAGCCGCTCCCAGCTGATGCCGCCGATCGCGGCGTGCATGGCCTGGCGCATCTCCTCGTAGACCGCGGCGACGCCGGATTCCTCGCCCTCGTAGTGCCAGTCGAGGCCCTCCGCGGCGCCGGGCCGCCCCAAGGCGCGGACGGCCCCCTCGGGGGGCAGCGACGACACGAAGTGCGGGGCGTGGGGGCCTATCCTCTTTGCGAGCTGCTGGATGATCCAGAGGTCGGGCTTCGCATCGCCGGGCGGGTTCAGTGCCCGCAGGCCGAGCTGCACCATGCGGTCGGTGTTGCTCACGGTGCCGGTCTTCTCGGGCCAGGCGCTGGCCGGCAGCACGACATCGGCCAGCCAGGCGGTCTCGGTCATGAAAATGTCCTGCACCACCAGGTGCTCCAGGCTCGCCAGCGCGTGCCGCGCGTGGTTCAGGTCGGGGTCGCTCATGGCCGGGTTCTCGCCCATGATGTACATGCCGCGGACCTTGTGCGGGTCGTCGTCGGGCGCCAGCGCCTTGTGCATGATCTCGACCACCGTATAGCCCGGTGCCGCATCGAGCGGCAGGCCCCAGAAGTCCTCGAACCACGCGTGCGCGGCCGCGTTGTCGACCCGCTGGTAGTTGGGGAACATCATCGGGATCAGCCCCGCGTCGCTCGCGCCCTGAACGTTGTTCTGGCCGCGCAGCGGATGCAGGCCGGAGCCGGGCTTGCCGATCTGGCCGGTGACGCTGACCAGCGCGATCAGGCAGCGCGCGTTGTCGGTGCCATGCACGTGCTGGCTGACCCCCATGCCCCACAGCACCATCGCGCCCTTGGCGCTGGCGAAGGCGCGCGCGACTTCGCGCAGCGTCTCGGCCGGCACGCCGCAGATCGGCGCCATCGCCTCCGGGCTGTAGCCCTTGACGTTGTCGCGCAGGGCCTCGAAATTGCTGACGCGGGTACGGATGAATTCCTGGTCCACCAGGCCTTCGTCGATCACCGCATGGATCAGCGCGTTGAGCATCGCGACATCGGTGTCGGCCTTGAACTGCAGCGTGCGCCAGGCATGCTTGCTGAGGTCGGTGCGGCGCGGGTCGGCCAGCACGATCTTCGCCCCGCGCTTGGCGGCGTTCTTCATCCAGGTCGCGGCCACCGGGTGGTTCGCGCTCGGGTTGGAGCCGATGACGAAGATCAGCTCCGCATGCTCGACGTCGTAGACAGGGTTGCTCACCGCACCGGAGCCCACGCCTTCCAGCAGCGCCGCCACGCTCGACGCATGGCACAGCCGCGTGCAATGGTCGACGTTGTTGCTTCCGAATCCGGTGCGCACCAGTTTCTGGAACAGGTAGGCCTCCTCGTTGCTGCCCTTGGCGGAGCCGAAACCGGCCAGCGCCTTCTTGCCGTGGGTGTCGCGCAGGCTCTTGAGCTTGCCGGCCGTGAAGGCGAGCGCTTCCTCCCAGCTGGCCTCGCGGAAGGCCTCGCTCCAGTCGCCGGGCCGCGGTGCCTCGTCGAAGTGCTTGGGCACGCCGGGCCTGCGGATCAGCGGCTTCGTCAGGCGCTGCGGATGGTGCGCGTAGTCGAAGCCGAAACGGCCCTTGACGCACAGGCGGCCATGGTTGGCGGGGCCATCGCGGCCGTCGACGCTGACGATCTTCTCGTCCTTGACGTTGTAGGTGAGCAGACAGCCGACGCCGCAGAACGGGCACACCGAATCAACCTTGCGGTCGACCTGCTGCGAGCCGATGAGGCTCTTGGGCATCAGGGCGCCAGTCGGGCAGGCCTGCACGCATTCGCCGCAGGCCACGCAGGTGCTGTCGCCCATCGGATCGTCGAGGTCGAAGACGATCTTCGAGTGCTCGCCGCGCATCGCATAGCCGATGACGTCGTTGACCTGCTCCTCGCGACAGGCGCGCACGCAGCGGTTGCACTGGATGCAGGCGTCGAGGTTGACCGCCATCGCCGGGTGGGAGACGTCGGCCGCCGGTTGCTCGCGGCGCAGGGCCCTGAGCTCGGGGCGCACGGCGACATCGAGCCGGGCGGCCCACTCGCTCAGCTCGCCGTGCGGTCGGGTGGCGTCGTCGCCGATCCACTTGTAGCCTTCATCGGGCATGTCGGACAGCAGCATCTCGACCACCATCTTCTGACTCTTCAGCGCCCGCTCGCTGGTGGCCTGCACCTTCATGCCGGCGGTCACGCCGCGGCAGCAGCTTGGCGCCAGCGTGCGCTCGCCCTCGACCTCGACCACGCAGGCGCGGCAGTTGCCGTCGGGGCGCAGGCCGTCGGTGTGGCAGAGATGCGGAATCTCGACGCCGTGACGTTCGGCGGCCTTGAAGATGGTCTCGCCCTCGAAGGCCTCGATGGCGCGGCCGTCGAGCGTGAACGCCACCGTCTGCGGCATGAGTTCGGCGAACTTAGACGGCGCGTTCATGCGATCTCCTGCGGGAAGTACTTCTGGATGCTGCGAATCGGGTTCGGCGCCGCCTGGCCCAGCCCGCAGATCGACGCATCGCCCATCACCTGCGCCAGGTCTTCGAGGGTGGCGTTGTCCCAAGACGGCGCCTGCATCAGCGCCGCCGCCTTGGCGGTGCCCACGCGGCACGGCGTGCACTGGCCGCAGCTCTCGTGCTGGAAGAAGCGCATCACGTTGAGCGCCGCGTCGCGGGCGCGGTCGTGCTGGCTCAACACCACCACGGCCGCCGAGCCGATGAAGCAGCCGTGCGGCTGGAGGGTGTCGAAGTCGAGCGGAATGTCGTCCAGGCGGGCCGGCAGGATGCCGCCCGATGCGCCGCCCGGCAGGTAGGCGTGCAGCGTATGGCCGTCCAGCATGCCGCCGCAGTATTCGTCGATCAGCTCGCGCACCGTGATGCCCGCGGGGGCGAGCTTGACGCCCGGATGCTTCACGCGCCCGCTGACGCTGAAGCTGCGCAGTCCCTTGCGCCCGTGGCGGCCGAAGCCGGTCCACCATTGCGGGCCGCGCTCGACGATGTCGCGCACCCAGTAGAGCGTCTCGAAATTGTGTTCCAGCGTCGGCCGGCCGAACAGGCCGACCTGCGCGATGTAGGGCGGCCGCATGCGCGGTTCGCCGCGCTTGCCCTCGATGCTCTCGATCATCGCGGACTCCTCGCCGCAGATGTAGGCACCGGCGCCGCGCCGCAGTTCGATGCTCGGCAGTTCGCAGGGCGGATCGGCGCGCAGCGCGGCGAGCTCGGCCTCGAGCAGCGCGCGGCAGTCGTGGTATTCGTCCCGCAGGTAGACATAACAGGCCTCGACGCCGGTGATCTGCGCCGCCACCAGCAGTCCTTCGAGGAAGCGGTGCGGATCGCGTTCGAGGTAGCTGCGGTCCTTGAAGGTGCCGGGCTCGCCCTCGTCGAGGTTCACCGCCATGAGCCGGGGGGCCGGCTGGTCGCGCACGATGCGCCACTTGCGTCCGGCCGGGAAGCCGGCGCCGCCGAGGCCGCGCAGGCCCGAATCCTCGAGCGCCCGGAGCACCGCTTCGGCGTCTTCCTCGCCGTTGACCAGCGCGGCCGCCAACGCATAGCCGCCGTGCGCACGGTAGGTCCGGTAGTCGGTGAAGGGCGGTTGGGCCTCGACCGCCTCGGACGGCGCGGAAATGCTCTTCCCCGCCAGATCGGCGGGGACGAAATGGGTGTGGCGCGCAGCCGCCGGCCGGGGCCCGGTGGCCACCGCCTGCAGCACCTTCTCGACGCTCGCCAGCGGCACCGCCCGCTGGTGCACCGCCACCGCCGGCGCCTGCTCGCAGCGGCCGATGCAGGGCGCCGCGATCACGCGGACGTCGTCGCGGCCGGCCGCGCCCAGCAGGGCGGGCAGGCGCTCGATCAGCGATTGCGCGCCGGCCAGCTCGCAGGCCAGGCCGTCGCACACGCGCACCGTGAGCCCGGGCGCCTGCGCGTCGCCGCGCACGATCTCGAAGTGGTGGTAGAAGGTCGCAACCTCGTACACCTCGGCCATCGGGATGCCGGTCAGCGAGGCCAGCGCGACCAGGTGATGGTCGTGCAGGCAGCCGTGGGCGTCGTTGATCAGGTGCAACTGCTCGATCAGCAGGTCGCGCCGGTAGCCGGCCAACGGCCGCGCGCCGATCAGCGCACGCACCTCGGCCAGCGCGTTCTCCTCAGGTTGACGCCCCTTGAGCTTGCTCTTGCGGCGAATGCGCTCGCGCAGCTGGTCGGGCGTGGCGAGGGGGATGGCCTCGATCTTGTTCGGGGTGCCTGGGTGATTCATTGCCTCGGCCGTCTCATGGGGTTGTCCTGCCGCGCGAACGGGCGGCCTCCCCGACTGTCGGCCGCCCGGGCGCACTTGGCAAATTGAATCCGCACATGGAGTGATTCAATAAAGAAATGAAGCGAAGCCCCGGGCAGCCCGCCCCCCGAGGGATCAGCCGCGCAAGGCGCCGCTGTGGGCCCCGACTTCGCGCTCCCAGTCTGGGCTCTGGAGCAGCGCCAGCGCCGCCTCCAGCGCGCGCGAGGGCCGCGCCGCCGTCTGCGTCATGAAGCCGATCGGCGTCAGCACCTCGGGCGCCACCAGCGGCAGCGCCTCGAACTGGCCCTGGCCGCGGACCGCATCCACCATCGCGCCCGGCAGCACGGCGCAGACCTGGCCGGACAGGACACTGAGCGCCAGGGTCAGCACCGAGTTCGTCTCGATGGCGGGAGAGACGACCGCGCCGGCCGTCTTGAAGGCCTGGTCGACGATCGAGCGGTTGTGCATTTCCGGTGTCAGCAGGCACAGCGGCAGCTCGGCCGCCCGGGCCCAGCCGATCGGCTCGCCGATCCGCAGCGCTGCGGCGTCGCCGCGCTCGGCGCGGCGCAACAGGAAGTAGTGCTCGACGCTCTGCGGCCAGGCCGTGAGCTTGACCTCGCGCGGATGCATGCGCTCGGTGTAGCCCAAGGCGATGTCGAGCGACAGGTTCTCCAGTCCCGTTTCGAGTTCGAGCGAACTCATCGACAGCACGATCGGCACGATGCCGGGATGGCGCCCCTGCAACCGGCCTGCGAAGCGCGCCAGCAGCGGGATCGCGGTAGGCACGGCCGCCATGCGCAGGCTGCCGCGGGGATGCCCCTCCTCGCTCTTCAGCAGCTGCTGCAGCAATTCGTTCTCGCGCAGCATCCGGTGCGCCGCCGCCAGCACGGCCTCGCCCTCGTGCGTGAGCCCGGCATAGGTGCGGCCGCGCTTGACCACCACCACGCCGAACTCGGTCTCGAGCGCACGCAGCGCATTCGACAAGGCCGGCTGGGTGATGTGGCAGGCCTGCGCGGCGCGGCCGAAATGACGGTGCTCCTCGAGCGCGACGAGGTAGCGCATCGAGGCCAAAAGGTTCATTTGCGTTGAAAGCGCTTCAGGTGTTCTTCGACACCGTAATCGTCGGGAACTTGGCCGAGAAGTCCTTGGCCTTCTCGGCGATGCCCACCGCCACGCGCCGCGCGACCGCCTTGTAGATGCCGGCCACCTCGCCATCGGGATCGGCCACGACGGTGGGCTTGCCGCTGTCGGCCTGGAGCCGGATGTTGATGTCCAGCGGCAGCGCGCCGAGGTAGTCCATCCGGTACTGCTCGGCCAACTTGCGGCCGCCGTCGGCGCCGAAGATGTGCTCCACGTGGCCGCAGTTCGAGCACACGTGCACCGCCATGTTCTCGACGATGCCGAGGATCGGCACGCCGACCTTCTCGAACATCTTGATGCCCTTGCGGGCGTCCAGCAGCGCGATGTCCTGCGGCGTGGTGACGATCACCGCGCCGGTCATCGGCACCCGCTGCGACAAGGTCAGCTGGATGTCGCCGGTGCCGGGCGGCATATCGACGATCAGGTAGTCCAGGTCCTTCCAGTTGGTCTGGCGCAGCAGCTGCTCCAGCGCCTGGGTCGCCATCGGGCCGCGCCAGATCATGGCTTCGTCCTGATCGACCAGGAAGCCGATCGACATCACCTGCACGCCGTGGTTCGAAAGCGGCTCCATGGTCTTGCCGTCCTCGCTCTCGGGCCGACCCTGGATGCCCAGCATCATGGGCTGGCTGGGACCGTAGATGTCGGCGTCGAGCAGGCCGACGCTGGCGCCCTCGGCGGCCAGCGCCAGCGCCAGGTTGGCCGCGGTGGTGCTCTTGCCGACGCCGCCCTTGCCCGAGGCCACCGCGATGATGTTCTTGACGTTGGGCATCAGCTGCACGCCGCGCTGCACCGCGTGGCTGACGACCTTGGTCGTGATGTTGACCGAGACGTTCTCCACCCCCGGCACCGCCTTGGCGGCCGCCACCAGCGCGCGGCGCATGGCGGGCATCTGGCTCTTCGCCGGATAGCCCAGCTCGATGTCGAACGAGACCTCGCCCTCATGGATCTGCAGGTTCTTCAACGCCTTCGCGCTGACGAAATCCTTGCCGGTATTGGGGTCGAGGACGGCCTTGAGCGCCTCCGCGAGCGCCTCTTGCGTAACTGCTGCCATTGATCACTCCTGAATGGCGGGTAGTCTAGTGCGGCGCCCGAAACACCGACGCCGGCGCAGCCTTGACCCCACCGGCGCGACCGGTTCGGCCTCTCAGCGCCGCAAGCCGGGTACGCTCGACCACCGCCCATGCCGTCGCCGCACCCCGCCCCTGCCCCCGTCCCCGCCACCGGTCTCGTGCTGACCGGCGGCGGTGCGCGCGCCGCCTACCAGGTCGGCGTGCTCCAGGCCCTGGCCAAGCTTCGCCGCGCCGCCGGAGAGCCCGCAAGGCGAAATCCGTTCCCGATCATCACCGGCACTTCGGCCGGGGCGATCAACGCGGCCGCGCTGGCCTGCGGCACCGACGACTTCGACGCCACGGTTCGCAGGATCGCGCAGGTGTGGTCCCGGCTCGAGCCGGGGCAGATCTACCGCGCCGACGCCTTGACGGCACTGCGCAGCGACGCGCCCTGGGCCCGCCTGCTGTCGGCCGGCTGGCTGATCGCCCGCTGGCGGCGCAGCGGCCTGCGCTCCCTGCTCGACAACACGCCGCTGCGCCAGCTGCTCGAACAACTGGTGCCGCTGGACCGGCTCGCCGGCCTGATGTCGCAGGGCCATCTCGATGCGCTCGCGGTCACGGCATCGAGCTACGGCTCGGGCGAGCACGTGACCTTCTATCAGGCCGGCCCGCAGCAGCAGCCATGGGTCCGGTCCAGGCGACTGGCCACGGCGGTACGCATCGGGCACGACCATCTGCTCGCGTCATCGGCGATTCCATTCATCTTCCCGGCCAAGGCACTGGACGTCGACGGCCACATCGAATACTTCGGCGACGGCTCGATGCGCCAGTCGGCACCGCTGGCCGCGGCCATTCACCTGGGCGCGCAGCGCATCCTGGCGATCGGCGCCGGCCGCGTCATGGAGCCGGCCCACGCGGTGGCGCCCAATGCCCTGAGCGGCTACCCGTCGCTGGCCCAGATCGCCGGCCATGCGCTGTCGAGCATCTTCCTCGATGCGCTGACCGCCGACGTGGAGCGCCTGCGCCGCATCAACGCGACGCTGGCCCTGGTTCCGCCGCAGGCGCGCCATGCCACTGCACTGCGGCACGTGGAGCTGCTGCTGATCGCCCCCTCCGAGCGCATCGACGTGATCGCGGCGCGGCACGCCCACGCGCTGCCGGCGGCCGTGCGCAGCCTGCTGGGCGAGCCCGCGGTACCCGCGGAAACTGCCGAAATCAAGGGCGCCGCGCTGGCGAGCTACCTGCTCTTCGAATCGGCCTTCACGCGGGAGCTGATGGCGCTCGGGCGTGCCGACACGCTGAAGCATCGCGAGGCGGTGTGCCAGTTCTTCGGCTGGGGCGGCCGGGGTCGGGCCTGAGGCAGGAGGTTTTCGCGGGCGGCTCAGGACGCACCATCGAAGCGCTTCACCATGCGAACGGCATCCTCCACGTCCTCGTAGTAGCCCGGACTCGTGCCCGCTTCGACAAAGCCGTGGCGCAGGTAGAAGGACTTCGCGGCCACGTTCCCGGCCCTGGCCTCCAGGCGCACGGCCCGGATGCCGGCCACGCCCGCCGTCGCCTCCAGCCACGCCAGCAAGGCGGAGCCCACGCCTTTTCGCCGCTCGGTTCCCCGAACCGCGAACAGCGCGATGTGGGCCTCGTTGTCCCCGTACTGCATGATCGCAAAGCCCAGCAAGGCCCCCCGGCTTCGGGCGACCACGACATTGGTCGCCTCGTCGCGGATGCTGCGACGAACGCGCCACTCGGTCCAGCGCCACGAAAGACCACGTTCGATCGAGTCACGCGAGAGTTGCGCGATCTCCAACGCATCGGACGGCTGGGCAAGGGTGATTTCGTACGCGGTGATCACTGGGAACTCGGGGCGGCAGCGAGACTATAGCCCTGCCAACTAAAATGCGGCTCCTTCCGCTGGCCGCATTCGGTTCCAGCCCGTTTCCTCTCCCCGAAAGCGCACCCCGCGATGTCCCAGCGCAAGATCTTCGTCACCACCGCCCTGCCCTACGCCAACGGCAAGTTCCACGTCGGCCACATCATGGAGTACATCCAGGCCGACATCTGGGTGCGCTTCCAGCGCATGCAGGGCCACATGGTGCACTTCGTGGGTGCCGATGACGCGCACGGCGCGCCGATCATGATCGCGGCCGAGAAGGCCGGCAAGACGCCGCAGCAGTTCGTCGGCGAGATCGCCGCCGGCCGCAAGGAATACCTCGACGGTTTCCACATCCGATTCGACAACTGGCACTCGACCGACAGCGCCGAAAACACCGAACTCGCCCAGGGCATCTACAGGAAGCTCAAGGCGGGCGGGATGATCGCCAGCCGCACCATCGAGCAGTTCTACGACCCGGTCAAAGGCATGTTCCTGCCCGACCGCTACATCAAGGGCGAATGCCCGGTGTGCCACGCCAAGGACCAGTACGGCGACGCCTGCGAGGTGTGCAGCAGCGTCTATTCGCCGACCGAGCTGATCAACCCTTACTCGACGCTCACCGGGGCCACGCCCGAGCTGCGCAGCTCCGAGCATTTCTTCTTCAAGCTGTCCGACCCCAAGGTGGTCGACTTCCTCAAGGCCTGGACGCAGGACGGCAAGCTGCAGCCCGAGATGGCGAAGAAGGCCAGCGAATGGTTCGAGGCCGGCATGGCCGACTGGGACATCTCGCGCGAGGCGCCCTACTTCGGCATCGAGATCCCCGATGCGCCGGGCAAGTACTTCTATGTGTGGCTCGACGCGCCGGTGGGCTACCTCGCGAGCCTGAAAAACCATTTCGACAAAGGCCAGGCCGCGAACCACTGGCACGAGTCCTCGCGCACCGCGCAAAGCTTCGATGACTTCGTCGCCGACCCGGCCGTGGAGCAGGTGCATTTCATCGGCAAGGACATCGTCTACTTCCACACGCTGTTCTGGCCCGCGATGCTGCAGTTCAGCGGCCGCAAGACGCCGAGCCAGGTCAACGTGCACGGCTTCATCACGGTCTCGGGCGAGAAGATGAGCAAGAGCCGCGGCACCGGCATCGACCCGCTCAAGTACCTGTCGATCGGCATGAACCCCGAATGGCTGCGCTACTACATCGCGGCCAAGCTCAACGCCAAGGTGGAGGACGTCGACTTCAACCCCGACGACTTCATCGCCCGCGTCAACGCCGACCTGATCGGCAAGTACATCAACATCGCAAGCCGCGCCGCGGGCTTCGTCGCCAAGCGTTTCGGCGGCAAGCTGGGCACGGTGTCGGCCGACGGCGCGGCCCTGCTGGCCACGCTGCAGGCCGCGTCGGCGCCGATGCAGGCGCTCTACGACGGCCGCGACTACGCCCGCGCCCTGCGCGAGATCATGGGCCTGGCCGACAAGGTCAACGAGTACGTCGACCAGAACAAGCCCTGGGAGCTGGCCAAGAAAGAAGGCATGGACGCCCGCCTGCACGATGTCTGCACGACGTGCATCGAGGCTTTCCGCCTGCTCACTATCTACCTCAAGCCGGTGCTGCCGGCGCTGGCGGCCGAGGTCGAGGCCTTCCTCGCCAGCGGGCCGCTGCTGTTCGCCGACGCCGGCAAGCTGCTGGGCACGGGCCACGCCATCAAGGACTACAAGCACCTGATGCAGCGGGTCGACGCCAAGCAGCTCGACCAGCTGTTCGAAGCCCCGGTGTCCGAAGCCGCGGCACCGGCCGAGAAAACCGGCCTGCTCCCCGGCGGCGAAGGCATCGCCCCGACCATCACCATCGACGACTTCGCGAAGATCGACCTGCGGATCGCGAAGATCGTCGCCTGCCAGAAGGTCGAGGGCTCGACCAAGCTGCTGCACCTGACGCTGGATGCCGGCGAAGGCCGCACGCGCAATGTCTTCTCTGGCATCGCCTCGGCCTACCAGCCCGAGCAGCTGGTCGGCAAGCTCACGGTGCTGGTCGCCAACCTGGCGCCGCGCAAGATGAAGTTCGGCATCTCCGAGGGCATGGTGCTGGCCGCCAGCCATGCCGACGAGAAGGCGAACCCGGGCATCCACGTGCTGGAGCCGTGGCCGGGGGCGACGCCTGGAATGCGGGTGCGCTGAGGGCGGATGCGATGAAAGCCCGCCTCGCCCTGCTTCTTGCACTGGCCCTCTGCGCGGCGCTCCCCGGCTGCGCCGTCGTGAGCGTCGCCAGCACCGCGGTCAGCGTCGGCGCCGGTGCGGTAGGCCTCGCGGCCGACGCCGCCATCGGGACCGTGCGCATCACGGGCAAGGCGGTCGGCGCCGCCGCCGACGCGGTGCTGCCCGGCGACTCCGACTGAACGCGCCCCCACGCTCGTCACTTCGTGTACTTGCTGCCCCCCGAGGGGGCGCAGGCCGCCTTGGGAGCGGCCCGGCGCCGGCCTGTGCCCCCACGCTCGTCACTTCGTGTACTTGATGCCCCCCGAGGGGGCGCAGGCCGCCTTGGGAGCGGCCCGGCGCCGGCCTGAGGCCTCAGGCGTCCACAATGACGCCATGACCTCGCACCTGAAGCTCGCGCTCTTCCGACCCCGGTTGATCGACGCGCTGGCCGGCTACGACAAGGAGCGCTTCCTCAAGGACGTCGGCGCCGGCGTCACGGTGGGCATCGTCGCGCTGCCGCTGGCGATGGCCTTCGCGATCGCCTCCGGCCTCAAGCCCGAGGCCGGCATCTGGACCGCCATCATCGCCGGCTTCCTGATCTCGGCCCTCGGCGGTTCGGCGGTGCAGATCGGCGGCCCGGCCGGGGCCTACATCGTGGTCGTCTACGGCATCGTCGAGCGCTACGGCGTCGCCAACCTGCTGATCGCCACCGCCTGCGCCGGGCTGCTGCTGTTCCTGATGGGCCTGTTCCGCCTCGGCACGCTGGTGCGCTACGTGCCGCTGTCGATCGTGGTCGGCTTCACCAACGGCATCGCGGCGCTGATCCTGATCTCGCAGCTGAAGGACTGGCTCGGGCTCGCGATCCCGAAGATGCCGGCCGACATGTTCTCGCAGCTCCACACGCTGGCCACGCACCTCGGCAGCCTCAACCCGCACGCCTTCGCGCTCGGCATGGCCTGCCTGCTGGGCCTCGCCGCCTGGCCGCAACTGCTGGTGGCCGGCAGCTGGATCGGCCGCGCGGTGCACCGCGTGCTGGGCCGCGTGACCCACTCGCGCGCCGCGCGGGCCGGTTCGCGGATGCCGGGGCCGATCGTCGCGATGGTCACCCTCACCCTGGTGTCCTGGGGCTTGAGCTTGCCGGTGGAAACCATCGGCACCCGTTTCGGCGGTATCCCCGAGGGCCTGCCGGCCTTCGCGCTGCCCGCGTTCTCGTGGGAGACGGTCAAGCAGCTGGTGACGCCCACCCTCACGATCGCCGCGCTCGGCGCGATCGAGTCGCTGCTGTGCGCCCGCGTGGCCGACCAGGTCGGCGGCCTGCCGCGCCACGACCCGAACCAGGAACTGATGGCCCAGGGCATTGCCAACACGGTGGCGCCCTTCTTCGCCGGCATGCCGGCCACCGGCACCATCGCCCGCACCGTGACCAACGTGCGGGCCGGCGCCAGTTCGCCGATCGCCGGCATCGTCCACGCGCTGACGCTGGGTCTGGTGGTGCTGCTGGCCGCACCGTTGGCCCGGCACGTGCCGCTGGCGGTGCTGGCGGGCATCCTCATCTTCGTCGCCTGGAACATGGGGGAATGGCGCCAGTTCTCGCCGCGCATGCTGCGTCGCTTCAGCCGTCACTACCGGCTGCTGATGCTGGGCACCTTCTTCCTGACGGTGGTGTTCGACCTTACTGTGGCGGTCGAAGTGGGGATCGTGGGGGCCTGCACGCTCTTCGTCTGGCGCATGAGCCAGCTCTTCAGCGTCGAGTTGGCGTCGCTCGAGCCGCCGGTGCTGACCTACAGGCTGCAGGGCGCGCTGTTCTTCGGCGCCGCGGCCAAGCTCGATCCGGTGGTGGCGGCGGTCGAGCGCGCACCGCGCGGCATGACGGTGGTGCTCGACGCGATGCAGCTGTTCTCGATCGACGCCACCGGCATGGACGCGCTGCGCCAGCTGCACAAGGCGGTGCGCGAGCGCGGCGGGGTGCTGCGGGTCGAATCGCTGCAGGCCCAGCCGCGCGAGGCCTTCGAGCGCTCGGGATTCGCAGCCGAGATGGCGGGCGGCGTCGCCGAGCCCACGGGCAACGGCCACTGAACTTGCCAAGCGCCGCGCCGCGGGTCCGGGCGCTGGTCGGGCCGCAGACCCTTCAGTTCTGCGCGAAGCAGTAGAGCAGGCCTGCGCCGCCGGTCGACTTGAGCGCATCCGGGCTGCAGCCCGGGGTGCCGTGCGACGAGTTCCAGGACATCGACGCCGGCGGGGCGTTGGTGCCCATGCGGTTGTGATGACCGACGATGGCCGAGCCGTCGCCGCTCTGGGTCCAGTTGCCGCAGGTCGTGTCCTTGCCGTCGCTCATGGCCCGGCCGTCGGGCGACGAGCCGGTCAGGATGTCATGCTGGTTGACGGGATCGCCGCTCGCAGGGACGACGTCGCCCTTTTCGGTCAGCGCCGTCTGCTTGTTGATCTTGTTGTCGCCGTGCAGTTCTTCGACATTGCTGGCGATCAGCTCGCCCTTGACGTTGTACCAAGGCCCGCTGCCGATCCGGTCGCGCGCATTCACCGCCGGGCTGGTGGCCGTCGCGGTGGTGCTCAGGTAGGCGCGCCAGGTGCGGCCGCCGGCGCCGACGCTGGCCGCCAGGCTCTGGCAGTGGCGGTCGGCACCCGCCAGGCCGCCGAAGTCGGCGCCCTTGCCGGGATTCACGCTGGTGATGAAGAAGCTCATCTTGCTCTGCGGCTTGGAGGGCCCGCTGCCGGTGCAGGCCGCCACTGTCAAGGCGGCTGCGGTGGCGGCAAGGACCATCGAGTGTCGACGCGTCATCGGCATGTCTCCTGGGTTGTTATTGGGAGCTGCCACGCTAGCGCATGCACAGGCCGGCTTCAATGCGGATTCCACCCGGTAAAATCGCCACCAAAGGTCCTATTGCCATGTCCATCTTCGCCCGCCCCCACTACACGTCCGAAATCACCAGCTTCATCGAGCAGATGAAGCAGCAGAAGCCGACGCTGGAGGCCGAGCAGCGCGCCGGCCGCGCCCTGCTCTGGGACAAGCACCTCGACCGCAGCCTGCTCGAGGAATACAGCGAAGCCAAGGTCCCGCAGCAGCCCTACGTCTACCAGACCCGCGTGAAGTAAGTGGTCATCCGGGCCGTTCCGGGTTCCGGCGCCCGTCGCCAGGGCGATGGCAGCGCATCGGAGGACACCGTCCGCTCGGCGCCGGACGAGGTGATCGCGGACGACGGCGCGGCCGTGGTCGCCACGATGCCCGAGGTCATCGACCAGGTGGCGCTGGCCCGGCTCTACGGCGAGCCGCTGTTCGCGCTGCCGAACGACCTGTACATCCCGCCGGAGGCGCTGCAGGTCTTCCTCGAAGCCTTCGAAGGCCCGCTCGACCTGCTGCTCTACCTGATCCGCAAGCAGAACTTCAACATCCTCGACATCCCGATGGCCGGGCTGACGCGGCAGTACCTGAGCTACGTCGACGAGATCCGCCAGACCAATCTCGAACTGGCGGCCGAATACCTGCTGATGGCCGCGATGCTGATCGAGATCAAGTCGCGCATGCTGCTGCCGCCGAAAAAATCGGCCGAGGGCGAGGAAGTCGAAGATCCGCGCGCCGAGCTCGTGCGCCGCCTGCTCGAGTACGAGCAGACCAAGCTGCAGGCCGCCACGCTGAGCGCCATGCCGCAGGCCGGACGCGATTTCTGGAAGGCCCAGGTCTACATCGAGCAGTCGCTCAAGCCACGCTTCCCGGACATGAACGTGGTCGACCTGCGGGAAGCCTGGGCCGACATCCTGAAGCGCGCCAAGCTCGTGCAGCACCACAAGATCTCGCGCGAGGAGCTCAGCGTGCGCGAGCACATGAGCATCGTGCTGCGGCACCTGCAGGGACGTCAGTTCGTCGAGTTCGAGAAGCTGTTCGACGTCTCGCGCGGCGCACCGGTGCTGATCGTCACCTTCATCGCGATGCTCGAGCTGGCCAAGGAAACCCTGATCGACATCACGCAGGCCGAAGCCTTCGCACCTATCTACGTACGGCTGGCGTACACGCCGGCCTGAGCCCCGCGCGTCCCGCCGCCTCGCGGAGCGACCGAACTCCGATGAGGTTCCCGGCTCGGCAGCACGGCTGATCGACAACCTCGAAATCGACACCTGAACCCGATGAGCTACAGCGTCAAGGAAATCTTCTACACCCTGCAGGGCGAAGGCGGCCAGGCCGGCATGCCGGCCGTGTTCTGCCGCTTTGCCGGCTGCAACCTGTGGAGCGGCCGCGAGAGCGATCGCGCCAGCGCCGTCTGCCGCTTCTGCGACACCGATTTCGTCGGCACCGACGGCACGCTGGGCGGCAAGTTCGCGAGCGCCGAGTCGCTGGCCGACACCATCGCCGCGCAATGGCCGGCCGATGACACCGCGCATCGGCTGGTCGTGCTGACCGGCGGCGAGCCGCTGCTGCAGGTCGATGCCGCACTGATCGCCGCACTGCATGCGCGCAGCTTCCGCATTGCGGTGGAAAGCAACGGCACCGTGGCGGCACCCGAGGGCATCGACTGGCTTTGCATCAGCCCGAAGGCGGGCGCGCCCTGGCTGCAGCGCTCGGGCCAGGAACTCAAGGTGGTATGGCCGCAGCCCGGCCTGGACCTCGACGCGCTGCAGGCCGGCGGCCACTTCGCACACCACTTTCTGCAGCCGATGGACGGCCCCGCGCAGGCCGACCACATCGCGCTGTGTATCGACACCTGCATGCGCCGCCCCGGCTGGCGCCTGAGCCTGCAGACTCACAAGCTGACCGGCATCCGCTGACCTCGGAACATGACGACCCTCGCGATGAACCTTCGACGATTCACCGTCAGCCAGCGCTTCTTCTTCGACGCCGCCCACACGCTCGAGCGTGCCATCGAGACCGAAGCCAGCCGCCGCATCCACGGCCACACCTACCGCGCGGAAGTCGCGGTCAGCGGCCCGCGCGATGCCCGGACCGGCATGGTCGTCGACCTCGGCCTGCTGCGCCGGCGACTGGACGCGCTGCGCGAACGGCTCGACCACCACCTGCTCGACGAAGTGCCCGGACTGGGCACGGCGACGCTGGAAAACCTCTGCGTGTTCATCGCCGACGCCCTCGCCGACATGCAGCCGGCGCCCTCGCGCGTGCGGGTCTGGCGCGAGGCACTGGGCGACGAATGCGTGCTGGATCTGGCGCCGCGCGCTTGAGCGCCAAGGCCGGTTCCACGAAGCCGGCGGTTCAGGTTCAGGCCGACTCGACGCCGGGCTCCCGCCCCATCAAATCCGCGACGGCCTGCGCAGCCTGTACGCGGCCGTCCAGCACGGCCACCACGCTGCCGGAAATCGGCATCTCGACGCCCATATGGCGCGCACGCTGCACCACCGCCCTCGCGCAGTAGACGCCTTCGGCCACATGCCCGAGCGACTCGACCGCCTGCGACAGCGTCCGGCCCTGCGCCAGCAGCAGGCCGACCTTGCGGTTGCGCGACAGGTCGCCGGTCGCGGTGAGCACCAGGTCGCCGAGCCCCGACAGGCCCATGAAGGTCTCGGCCCTGGCGCCGAGGGCGACACCGAAGCGCGTCATCTCGGCCAGGCCGCGCGTGATCAGCGCGGCCCGCGCATTGAGGCCGAGGTCGAGCCCGTCGGCCAGTCCGGTCGCGATCGCGAGCACGTTCTTGACCGCGCCGCCGACTTCGACGCCGACGATGTCCTCGTTCGCGTAGACACGCAGGGTCGGCCCATGGAAAGCCCCGACCAGCGCCTCTCGCACGGCGGCCAGGGGACTGGCCGCGACCAGCGCGGTAGGCCGGCCCTGTGCCACTTCCTGCGCAAAACTCGGGCCGCTCAGTACGCCGGCCGTGAGGCCGGGTGCCACACGCGCCTGGATCTCATGGGCCAGCAGCCCCACCTCGGCGGAGCCGGCCTGCGCCGGCTCGACACCCTTGGAGAGCCATGCCACCGGACAGCCGACATGGCGCAGCAGGACGAGTTGCTCGCGCAGCGCCGACATCGGCGTCGCCACGATCACGAGCTCGGCGTCCGCGAACGCGGACGATGCCTCGCCGCCGCGCACATTCAGCGTCGTGGGGAATCCGATGCCGGGGAGATAGCGCGCGTTTTCGCGCGCCGACGACATGGCCTGGACCTGGGCGGCATCGCGCGCCCACAGCGTCACCGCATGGCGGCCGGCGGCATTGATCGCCAGCGCCGTGCCCCAGGCACCGGCGCCGAGCACGCAGATCTTCATCGGCGAAAGGGCCGCTGCGGCAGATTTACTGCGTGACGATCGGCGAAGCCTGGCCGGCGGCCTGGGCTTGCTGCTGCTCGAACATCGCCTGGAAGTTGATCTCGGCCAGGTGCACCGGCGGGAAGCCGCCGCGCTGGATCACGTCGGCCACGTTGCCGCGCAGGTAGGGGTAGACGATCTGCGGGCAGGCGATGCCGAGGATCGGGCCCATCTGGTCTTCCGGCAGGTTGCGGATCTCGAAGATGCCGGCCTGCTTGGCCTCGACCAGGAACACGGTCTTGTCGTTGATCTTGGTCTGCACGGTGGCCGACACGGTGATCTCGAAGATGCCGTCGGTCACCGGCTGGGCATCGACGCCGAGCTGGATGTCGACGGTCGGCTGTTCCTGTTCGAGCAGGATGGCCGGCGAATTGGGTTGCTCGAGCGACAGATCCTTCAGGTAGACGCGCTGGATCTGGAAAACGGGGTCTTGTGCTTGCTGGTCGGCCATGGCTCTAACTTTCGGGAAATCAAAACAATGCCCGCCCGGGAGCTCCCGGCGCGGGCTGCTGGAGGTAGCCGGCCATTATGGCCCGGCGGAAGACCCCCACGCGGTGCACTTCGGGTCGTCGTGCGCCCCGAGGGCGGCGCAGTCGGCCTTGGGGCGGCCCGTCGTCGGGCTCAGGCGCCGTGCAGCAACGACGCCAGTCCACCCCGTCCGTCGAGCGCGATCAGGTCGTCGCAGCCGCCGACGTGGGTCTCGCCGATGAAGATCTGCGGCACCGTGCGACGGCGCGTGAGGTCCATCATCGCGGCCCGTGCCTGCGGGTCGCTATCGATGCGGATCTCTTCGATCTGTTCGACGCCCTTGGACTTGAGGATTTGCTTCGCGCGAATGCAGTAGGGGCAAACGGCGGTGGTGTACATCTTGACGGCTTGCATCGCGACTATTTCGTGGGGTTTCAGGCCTTTTCAAGCGGCAGATTAGCGTCTTTCCAGGATTTGAGTCCGCCGGCCACTGCTTGGGCCTGCTCGTAGCCGAGCTTCCTGGCCGTGGCGACCGCGCGCTGTGCCCGTGCCCCACTGGCGCAGATAAGCAACAACGGCAACGACTTGTTCTTCACGGCGGTCGGCAGCTTCTGCTCGAGCTGGGCCAGCGGCACGTTCTTGGCGCCCGTCACGTGACCGGCGGCGAATTCCTCGGGCTCGCGGACGTCGACCACCACCGCGCGCTCACGGTTGATCAGTTGCACCGCCCCCTGCGCCGAGAGCGAGCCGGCGTTCGCGCCGCGCACCATCGGCCATGCCAGCATGCCGCCCGAACTGAGCGCAATCAGGATCAGCATCCAGTTGTCGATGATGAATTTCACGGTATTCCTTGAGTGGCAAACCCCGGATTTTAGAATGTCGGCTTTCCGCACGCGTTCCCAAAGGCCTCTCCCATGCACAAACTGGTACTGATCCGCCACGGCGAATCGACCTGGAATCTCGAAAACCGCTTCACCGGCTGGACCGATGTCGACCTGACGCCGACCGGCGTCGAGCAGGCCAAGCAGGCCGGCCGGCTGCTGAGGGCCGAGGGCTACGACTTCGACGTCGCCTACACCAGCGTGCTCAAGCGCGCCACCCGCACGCTCTGGCACACGCTCGACGAACTCGACCGCACCTGGCTGCCGGTGGTCCATTCCTGGCGCCTCAACGAGCGGCACTACGGCGGCCTGCAGGGTCTCAACAAGGCCGAGACGGCCAAGAAGTACGGTGACGAGCAGGTGCTGGTCTGGCGCCGCAGCTACGGCACGCCGCCACCGCCGCTCGAGCCGAACGATCCGCGCAGCGAGCGCGGCGACGTCCGCT
This sequence comes from Variovorax sp. P4_B11, assembly GCF_056402355.1. Taxonomy (NCBI): domain Bacteria; kingdom Pseudomonadati; phylum Pseudomonadota; class Betaproteobacteria; order Burkholderiales; family Comamonadaceae; genus Variovorax; species Variovorax sp. P4_B11. The sequence continues at coordinate 15,317 of NZ_JBFUHO010000005.1, read as the reverse complement.
ACGCCAAGCTGGCGCCCGAGCAGGTGCCCCTGACCGAATGCCTGAAGGACACGGTCGCCCGGGTGCTGCCGTTCTGGAACGAATCGATGGCGCCGGCGGTCCGCGCCGGCCGCCGGCTGCTGGTGGCAGCGCACGGCAATTCCATCCGCGCGCTGGTGAAGTACCTCGACGGCATTTCCGACGACGCCATCGTGGGCCTGAACATTCCGAACGGGATCCCACTGGTGTACGAGCTCGACGACGAGCTCAAGCCGCTGCGCCACTACTATCTCGGCGACGCCGACGCCGCCGAGAAGGCGGTGGCCGCGGTGGCTTCCCAGGGCAAGGCGTAACAGAAATTCTCAATTTGTTCGGCTGGGTGAGGAACCGCGGCCGGCAACTTGCTTCCAAGCTGTGTATATTGGGCTGACAGGCGACAAGGACACTTTCACATGGGCCAGAAAATGAAGATCACCGGCTGGGTCGCCGCGGGCGCCTTTGCCGGCGTGCTGACCACCGTCTCGTTACAAACCGTTGCGCGCGGGTCGCTGGCTCCCTTGCCCCTCGAGGAACTGCAGCAGCTGGCTGCGGTTTTCGGCATGGTCAAGAGCGACTATGTCGAGCCGGTCGACGAGAAGAAGCTGATTTCGGATGCGATCTCGGGCATGGTTGCCGGGCTCGACCCGCATTCGCAGTACTTCGACAAAAAATCCTTCAAGGAATTCCGCGAAGGCACCACCGGCCGCTTCGTCGGCGTCGGCATCGAGATCTCGCAGGAAGACGGCCTGATCAAGGTGGTGTCGCCGATCGAGGGTTCGCCGGCCTACCGCGCCGGCCTCAAGCCCAACGACCTGATCACCAAGATCGACGACACCGCGGTGCGCGGACTGTCGCTCAACGAGGCCGTCAAGCGCATGCGCGGCGAGGCCAACACCAAGGTGCTGCTGACCATCTTCCGCAAGGACGAGAACCGCACCTTCCCGGTCACGATCACGCGCGAGGAAATCCGCACCCAATCGGTTCGCGGCAAGGTGATGGAGCCGGGCTACGCCTGGATCCGCCTGTCGCAGTTCCAGGAACGCACGGTCGACGATTTCGTCAAGAAGGTCGAAGAGATCTACAAGCAGGACCCGAACCTCAAGGGCCTTGTGCTCGACCTGCGCAACGACCCCGGAGGCCTGCTCGACGCCGCGGTCGCGATCTCGGCCGCGTTCCTGCCCGAGAATGTCACGGTGGTGTCGACCGACGGCCAGCTGGCCGAGAGCAAGTCGATCTACAAGGCGGCGCCCGAGTTCTACCAGCGCCGTGCCGGCAGCGACCCGCTGCGCAACCTGCCCGCGGCCCTGAAGACCGTGCCGCTGGTGGTGCTCGTGAACGAAGGCTCGGCCTCGGCCAGCGAGATCGTCGCCGGCGCCCTGCAGGACCACAAGCGCGCCACCGTCATGGGCAGCCAGACCTTCGGCAAGGGCTCGGTGCAGACGGTGCGTCCGCTCGGCCCCGACACCGGCCTGAAGATCACCACGGCACGCTACTACACGCCCAGCGGCACCTCGATCCAGGCCAAGGGCATCGTGCCCAACGTGCTGGTCGACGAGAGCGCCGAGGGCAGTCCCTTCGCGGCGCTGCGCATGCGCGAGGCCGACCTCGAGAAGCACCTGGCCAGCGGCCAGGGCCCCGAGAGCAAGGACCCCGAGCGCGAGAAGGCCCGCGACGAGGCCCGCAAGCGCCTCGAGGAAGAGGCCAAGAAGCCGCCGCAGGACCGGAAGGTGCCCGAATTCGGCGCCTCCGACGACTTCGCGCTGGCGCAGGCCCTCAAGAGCCTCAAAGGCCAGCCGGTGATGGTCAGCAAGACGCAGATCATCGTCGACAACAAGGAAGAGAAAAAGGACAACTGATCCCGGGCGGCTCCAGCGGGAGCCGTCGCCCCGGCGATCGCGCGGCGCATGGAAGACCACGACCTGCTGCGCTACTCGCGCCACATCCTGCTGGAGGAATTCGGCATTGAGGGCCAGGCGCGCGTGAGCGCCGGACATGCCCTGGTGATCGGCGCCGGCGGGCTCGGTTCGCCCGCCCTTCTCTATCTCGCCGCGGCCGGCGTCGGGCGCATCTCGCTGGTCGACGACGACGCGCTCGACCTCACCAATCTCCAGCGCCAGATCGCGCACACCACGGCCCGCGTGGGCATGCCCAAGGTCGAATCCGCGGCCGAGGCGATGCGGGCGATCAACCCCGACATCCGGATCGAGACCCACTGCCTGCGCGCCGACGACGCATTGCTGGCCGAGCTCGTGGCGGGCGCCGACGTGGTGCTCGACTGCAGCGACAACTTCGCCACCCGGCATGCCGTGAACCGCGCCTGCGTCGCCCATGCCAAGCCGCTGGTGGCCGGGGCCGCGATCCGCTTCGACGGCCAGCTCAGCGTCTACGACACGCGCGATGCTGCCTCGCCCTGCTACGCCTGCCTGTTCCCGCCGGATGCTGCCTTCGAGGAGACGCGCTGCGCCGTGCTGGGCGTCTTTGCGCCGGTGGTCGGTGCCATCGGCACGCTGCAGGCCAGCGAGGCGCTGAAACTGCTCGCCGGCATCGGCCCCTCGCTGGCCGGGCGCCTGCTGATGTTCGACGGCCGCCGCACGGCCTTCGACTCGCTGGGGGTGGCGCGCGACCCGGGCTGCACGGTGTGCGGGCACCGCCCGCCGCCCTAACCGCCCGGCGCTGAATGCTGCCTCGCCTTCGCGGCACCGGCGGCGGCGCCGCGCGAGGACGGCTGCTGTGCCTCGGCCAGCACCTCGGCGCAGTCGGCGTCCTTTCCCGGGCCTGTTTCGACGGTGGCGGCCAGCGCCAGCAGGGGGTTGATCGCGGCCAGCGCCAGCGCCGCCGCGCCGCGCGTCGCCAGCGGCGCGGCCTCCACGCCCGCCTTCGGTGACGCGAAGCTGCCGCGCACCCGCAACGGGCTGCGCAGCGCCAGGATGCTCATGTCCTTGGGCTGCGGCCTGACCACGATGTCCATCCGCTCGGTGGCCAGGTTGATGTTGCCGGTGGCATTGAACACGGTGTCGCTGGTGTCGAAGACCAGGCTGCGGCCGTTCATCACCCCCTTGTCGACATCGAAGGCCACCGCCGCGCAGCGCAGTTCCACGTTGCGGTCGCCCTCGAGCAGGAACTTGATGATCTCGCCGCCGTCGAGGCCCAGGTACTCGAGCAGCAGATTGCTGAACTGGCCCTTTCCGGTGATGGCCGCGACATCGCCGGAGGCAGCGCCCAGCCAGCTCGCCATCGAATTGCCCCGGCCGGACAGGTTGATCCTTCCGTCGAGCCGGCCGAAACTGGTCTTCAGCGTCTCGATCTTCGGAATCAGCCTGCTGAGCTGCATGGCCCGGATGTCGAGCGCGGCCCGGATGTCGGCCGGATCCTGGGTCGCGTCGATCCGAATCGCGCCGCCGATCTTGCCGCTGGCCACCCCGAGGTGGAGCGGGTCCAGGACCAGCACGCCGTCCTTCAGCTTCACCTGCACGCTGCCATTGTCGAGTGGCAGCTCGCGCACGTTCTGGATCCGCTCCGCGGTGTAGCTGACATCGGCGTTCATCGCGCGCAGGCGCTCGAAGTCCAGCGGGGCGTCCGGCAGCACCTTGCGTGCGGGGTCGTTCTGCTTTCGCCTGTTGACCTGGGTGATCGTCGGCGGCGGCGCCACGCCCTCGACCGCGCTGGCCGAGCGCGCGGTCGGCGGCAGGCCGATCAGCGGGCCGAGATCGTCCATGTCCATGACCCGCGAGCGCAGGGTGCCCGCCAGGTGAGGGATCTTCTGCGCCTTGTCGAACTGCATGTCGCCGGCGATGTCGGACAGGCCCAGCCGGCCCTTCAGCCCCCGCACTTCCCACAGCGCGGCGTTCTTTCTCAGGTTGCCGCTCAGCGCATAGGGCGGCGTCTGCGGCAGGGCGATGCCCAGCGCCGGGTAGAGCCGGCCCAGGTCCGGGCCCCGCATCTCGAAGCGGGCGTCGAGTCCGTCGAGGTCGGCCAGTTCGACCACCGTGCCATCGGCCTTCAGGCGGGTCTGACCGGCCTTCAGATCGATCTCGATCGGAAACGGCGGCCGACCTGCGGAAGTCAGCTGCAGCACGTTGCCCGTGCGGCCGACCGCGGTCAACGGCTGGGCGCGGTAGCGGCCCTTGACCTGGTAGCTGAGCGGCATGTCGCCACGGCTGCCGTCGAAGCTGAAATCGGCATGCAGGTCCAACTCCAGCGCCGGAGCCAGGAAATCCACACTGCCACCGTCGACCTCGATCAGCCCGATGGTCGGTACCGTGCCCGCTTCGCCCTCACCCTTGCCGAAGGCCCAGGTCTTGCGGCCATCTGCCTCCATCTGCAGCCCGACCGAAGGCTGGCTCAAGCGCAGACGCGGCAGCACGACGCGCTGCGCCAGCAATTGCCAGAAGCTGATATCGAACTCGGCCCGCTCGGCGCGCAGCAGGTAGGGGTCGCGGGCCCAGGAGGGGTTCGCGAACGCGATGCCGTCGAACTTGACCGTCGCCAGCCGCCAGCCCAGATCGACATCCAGGTGGCGCGTGACCTCGAACCGGCGACCGGTCTTTTCGCTGACATGGCGATTCAGCGGCTCGCGCAGCATGTCCCAGGGAAAGAAGGCGAACCCCAGCAGGCATGCCGCGAACAGCCCGAGCACGAACCCAAGGAGCCCCAACCAGAGGCGGCGGTGCGCAACAGCAGCAGGCGCGTCGGGCATGGAGCGTCAATCGATCGGCGCGGCCATCCGCTCGGAGGAGACAGCTTCGGGCGCGAGGAGGCAGACGACAGCGATTCCCGAGACAGCAGCGCTCGTGGCCGCCTCGGCCAAGCGCAACTCGGCCATGGCGGGCTCGCCGCCCGCGACCGCAGCGCCTGCCGCGAGAGCGATGAGGCCCATGGCGATGAAACTCCAGACAACGTTCATTGCGGCACCTCAAGGATTCGTTTCGTGAAGACGGCCATGCGACCATGGACTCGAGCATGCGCGGCCGGGGCCGTGGCCGGGGTCGGTGGCCGGCCGGACTGGTTGTGGGGCGCAACCTACGGCCGCCTCCCGGGCCGCCGTAAGAACAAGACTACAGCTTGAAGCCCTTCATGCCTTCACCCTCCCGGCGGATAATCCGTAACACTGCCAGCTTTCTCCTTTGGGGCTGGCAAGGGCCGGCGAGGCTTGCCAGGGGGCAGCGGTTCTCATGGACGCAAGATTGAAAACCTACATCGTCGAAGACAACATCACGATCCGAGAGAATCTCGTCGGCACCTTGGAGGAACTCACGTGCATCTCGGCGATCGGTTACGCGGAGACCGAGGCTGAAGCGAGTCAATGGCTGGTCGACCATGCCGACGATTGGGAACTGGCCATTGTCGACCTGTTCCTCAAACAGGGCAGCGGCCTGGGCGTTCTGCAAACCTGCAAGGACCGGCGTCCGAGCCAGAAGGTGGTGGTGCTCAGCAACTACGCCACGCCCGACATCCGCAAGCGCTGCGCCCAGTTCGGCGTCGACGCGGTGTTCGACAAATCCAACGAGATCGACGGCCTGATCGATTTCTGCATTGCGCAGGCGGCCTTGCTCAAGGCCACCCGGAACTGACCCCCGCGACGCGGGCTCAGTCGATCAGCTTGTTCTTCAGCGCGTAGTAGGTCAGGTCGCTGTTGGACGAGAGATTCATCTTCTCCATCAGGCGCGTACGGTAGGTGCTCACCGTCTTCACCGACAACGACAGCGTCTTGGCGATGTCCCCTGCGGTCTCGCCCTTGGCCAGCTTGAGGAAGACCTGGAACTCGCGCTCCGACAGGTGTTCGTGCGGCGCCGCGTCGTCCTTGCGATCGAGCTGGCGCGCCAGCAATTCGGCCACTGCCGGCGTGATGTAGCGCCGGCCCAGCGAGATGGTGCGGATCGCGTTCACGATCTCGATCGGCTCGCACTCCTTGTTGAGGTAGCCGCTGGCGCCCTGGCGGATCAGGTTCATCGCGTAGTGCTCTTCGGGATAGCCGCTCAGGATCAGGATGCCCACGTCCGGCGCCTTGGCGCGGATCATGGCCAGGGCGTCGATGCCACTCTGGCCGGGCATGGAGAGGTCCATCACCAGTACATCGAGTTCCGTGGTCCGGACAAGCTCGATCGCCTCGCGGCCGCTGGCCGCCTCACCCACCACGCGAAGGTCGACATGCTCCGAAAAGAACTGGCGCAAGCCGGAACGCACGATGGCGTGGTCGTCCACAATTCCGATCTTGATCATCTGTTACCTTCATCCTTCTATCGCGGCCTTGTGCGTCGCAACATGCCGGTCCCTGATCGGCTCCGATTATTCCCGAAATTGATCTGCAGGCATTGTTCGGAAACCTCATGCGCTGGTTCGCCCTTCCCAACATGGCCCTCGGCCTCACGCTCGCCGCCCTGGCGGCGCTCGCCTTGATCGGCATCAACGAGGCCGGCTTCCAGCAATCGCACCGCGCCCTGCAGGACGTCGGAGATGCGCAGAAGGCCCGCGGCGCGCTCAACCTGATGCTGCAGAACGTCCTCGATGCCGAAACGGGCCAGCGGGGCTTCCTGCTGACAGGGGAGGCGCGCTACCGCGAACCGTACGATCAGGCAGTGAAGCAGATCGACGGCCATCTGGCGACACTGCAGGCGCTCTATGCCGGGCGGCCCGCCGAACTCGCCCGGCTCGGCGAATTGTCCAAGCACGTGGCGCGCAAGCTCGCCGAGATGGAAATGAGCGTTCGCCTGCGCCGGGACGGCAACGAGGACGCCTGGAAGTTCGTCATCACGACCGATGTCGGCCGAGAGGAGATGGAGGCCATCCGCGAGCAGGTCCGATCGCTGATCGCGATCAGCAACGAAGAGCTGGCGCGCAGCCAGCTCCAGATCGCGAAGTCGCTGCGCCTGAGCCGTATCGGCATTGCCCTCGTCACGCTCGCCGGGCTGCTGGCCTTCTATCTTTACCTGCGCGAGACCCACGCGCTGCGCTCGGCGGGCGAGCGCCAGCAGCAGGCGCTGCAGCGCGAGCGCAATGCGCTCGAAGGCGAGGTGCGCGAACGCACCGCGACGCTGGCCGAACTGGCCACCCACCTGCAGCAGGTACGGGAGGCCGAGCGCGGCTACCTGGCGCGCGAGCTGCACGACGAGCTGGGCTCCCTGCTGACGGCCGCCAAGCTCGATGTCGCGCGCCTGAAGTCCAGACTCAACGATGCACCGGACGCCACGCAGCGGCTGCAGCACCTGAACGAGCTGCTCAACAGCGGCATCGCGCTCAAGCGCCGCATCATCGAGGATCTCCGGCCTTCGTCGCTGTCCAACCTGGGCCTGGTCGCTTCGCTCGAGATCCTCGGCCGCGAATTCGCCGAGCAATCGGGCATGGAGATCGAGATGGTGCTCGAGCCGGTCGAGCTCGACGAGGACAACCAGCTCACGGTCTATCGGATGGTGCAGGAAAGCCTGACCAATATCGGCAAGTATGCGCAGGCCACCGAAGCCAGCATCGTCATGAAGAACTACGGCAACCATGTGGTCGTCGAGGTGAGCGACAACGGCAAGGGCTTCGACACCCTGCACACCCGTCCGTCGACCCACGGTCTTGCCGGCATGCGGCATCGCGTGGAAGCCGCCAAGGGCAAGCTGAGCATTTCGTCGACGCCGGGCAAGGGAACGCACTTGAGCGCGATCCTGCCTGCCAAGCCGGCCTGACGCAGCGTCCTGCCGCACGGGCGGCCGCCCCTTTCGGGTTCTCTCCTACGCCCTCAGGCAGCTGCTGCTGACAGGGCCTTCGCAACGCTGCACTTAACGTGGATGCCAAGCCGTCCGGGTACCGGGTGCGCTGGTTTTCAAATCATCGAGGTTCCCTCGAAAAGGAGTCAGCATGTTGCACTACGCAGTCGTCTTCCTGGTCATTGCATTGATCGCCGCCCTGTTCGGATTCGGCGGTATCGCGGCCAGTGCCGTGGGCATTGCGAAGATTCTGTTCGTGATCTTCATTGTTCTGGCGGTCGCCAGCTTCATCGCGGGCTTGATACGACGCGGCTAGCGTCGTTACGATGGACAGGCAACGCAATCTTTTTCCAGAAGGACCTATCCCATGAACACAACCGTCAAGACTCCCTCGCAACTCGCCGAGGATGCCCGCCAGACCGCCAACGATGCCATCGACACGACGCGCGCCTACGCGCAGAACGCGGTCAACGCGGCCGGGGAAAAGGTGCGCGACCTGCGCCGCGATGCCGAACCGGCGGTCGAGCAATTGGCAGCGCGCGTACAGCAGGCCGTTCAGCGCGGCATTGATGCCGCCTCGACCACCAGCGCGCGGGCCCAGCGGCGCCTCGAAGCCGCCGCCGACGTGACCGGGAAGTACATTGCCGACCAGCCCGTGCGCTCGGTGCTGGTGGCCGCCGCAGCCGGCGCCGCCATCACCGCGCTGATCGTCCTGGCCAGCCGCCGCCGCAACGACGACTGATCCGGGAACCGGCCGCCGCAGCACCATGATCCATCCCATCTACTCCACGGTGCTCGGTCATCCGGAGCTTGTTGCCGAGCATCTCGCCAACTACGGCGCGCTGGTCGGGCAGGAGGCCCGGGAAGCAGGCGAAGGATTCGTGGCTCGGGCGATCGCCGGTGTTCTGGCGGCGGCCAGCGCCCTGACGGCCCTGGGGCTGATCGGCGTCGCCGTGATGCTCGGCGTGCTGCACGGCAGCTTTCATTGGGTGCTCGCCGCGGTGCCCGCCGCCGCGATCGCCATCGCGCTGCTTGCGGCGCTGGTTGCGGCGCGGTCCCCGCCCTTGCGAGCATTCGCCGACCTGCGTACACAGCTCGACGCCGACTTGCAGGCGCTGCGAGCCGCCGGAGAAGGTCATGGCCGCTGAGCGCCGGGAGCCCACTCCGCAGCAGCGGCTGGCGCTGTCGCGCAGGGCGTTGATTGCCCAATTGCAGGGCGATCGTCGCGAGCTGCCGGACGGCGCGCTGTACGCCGTGCCGCCGGCCACGGTCCGACCAGGCGGCGCCTTCGAGCCATTCGCATGGCGTTCCGTGGCCCGCGGCATGGTGCGCCGATGGTGGCGCCGGCATCCAGCGAACGCGGTCGGCCAGGTCGCCCGGCCCCTGCTGGCGCGCTATGCGCGCGAGGAACCGGCCAAGCTGGTCGGCGCCGCGGCGGCGGCCGGCGCCTTGCTGGTGCTGGTCAAGCCGTGGCGATTGCTCTCCCTCACCGCCGTGCTCACCGCCGTCATGAAGACGTCCGACGTCGCCGACGTGGTCACCACGCTGATGCAGAAGAAAGCCGACCCACGCAAGAAGCTCCCATGAAGGCCGCCGTGCCGGAGGAGATCCTGACCGACGAGGAAGAGCACGCCGTCGAACGCAAGGACGGGCTCGGGCACTGCAGCGCAGCGCAAGACGCCGGCCGCCGCAGGACATCGGGAGCTCAGGCCGTCACGATCCAACCCTCGATCGGATCGATCGCCGCGGGAAGCCCGTAGCCGTGACCGCGACTGTCGCTGCGCGCCGCGGCCCAGGCCGCCTGGACCAGGCACAGCGCCGCATCGAGGCAATCGCCCTTGGCGTCATCCAGCAGCAGCCCGCGGACCGTGTCGTCGAGCGCGAGCCGCAGCCCGAGCCGCCCCGCGCCTGTTTCCAGCGCGGCCACGAGATCCGCCCGCGCCGCCCGGCGTTCGGCATTCTGGCCAGCCGCCGCGTCGCTCTTGTAGCTGCGCCTGCCGATCAGTTCGCGGGCCAGCAGGCCGGGGTAGGCCTCCAGGGCGATGCGCGAGGCGCCTGCGGTCCGGTGCGGCGGGTGCAGGCCCGGCACGACGGCTCCGGCCGCCAGCAGACGTGGCACGCCGGCATGCAGCATGAACGCGACCGGCGGATTGACCCATTTCATCGACGGGCTGGAGCCGGCGGGGCCATCGGTCCGTCGATGCGCGAACTTCCCGCCGCTGGGCCGCGCCGCACAAAAGGCGGCGAAGGTGCGCCGGATCTCCTCGCGCCCGAGACCGGCATAGTGCGCGATCAAGGGCTCCCATTCGCGGGGCCAACCGAGTTCGACGACCAGCTCGCGCGGCAGGCCGAACGGCAGATCGAAGGCGCCCACCCAGGCCGGTGTCGTACGCAGCCAGTGCGCCCAATGGTCGAGGGTGGCGAAGGCCTGGAACCCCGACAGCCCCACGCGCCCGTCGCGTTTCGATCCGAGCGCGACCATGATCGGCTTGCGGGCGCTCGGCGCGCTCGAGAAGTCGCAGCCGAGCAACAGCAACGGAGGGCGCTTCAGTGGCGTCCGACGATGGCCGCGGTGGCCATCAGTTCTTCCAGCAGCGCAAGCGACACCTTGCCCGAGACCGAGTAAGGATCGAGCTCGGGCCGCTCCGAGTACTTGAGCAGGGTCGAAGCATTGAGCTTCGACAGGTTGACCTGCCCCATGGTCCAGCCGCCGAATCGGCGCTCGGAGATTTCCTCGTAGTGGAGCAGCACCACGTCCTTGTGGCGCGGATCCCGCTGGATGTGGCCGTAGAGCTCGCTGATCGGCATCCGGCCGCCCTCGATGGCCTGCAGGAACACGCCCGCGCCATAGCAGAGGATGCCGGTGATGCCGCAGGAGGTGTTGTGCGAGCGCGCTTGCGCGAGGATGTCGTCGATGGCGCCCTGGCTGGTGTCCACGGCGCGGCTGGCGTAGAGAAGGCGTACGAGCATGGTGTGTCCTGCTTAGCGCTGGCGCGGAAGAAGGGATAGGAATTCGCGTCGCAGATTGGGGTCCTTGAGGAAGACGCCGCGCATGACCGAGTTGATCATCTTGCTGTCCATCTCCTTGACGCCCCGCCACTGCATGCAGAAGTGCTCGGCCTCGACCACCAGCGCCAGTCCGTCGGGCTGGGTCTTCTCCTGGATCAGGTCGGCCAGCTGCACCACCGCCTCTTCCTGGATCTGCGGCCGGCCCATCACCCATTCGGCCAGGCGCGCGTACTTCGAGAGGCCGATCACGTTGGTCTGCTCGTTCGGCATGACCCCGATCCAGAGCTTGCCGATGATCGGGCAGAAATGGTGCGAGCAGGCGCTGCGCACCGTGATCGGGCCGACGATCATCAGCTCGTTGAGATGCTCCGCATTGGGGAACTCGGTCAGCGAGGGCGCCGGCACATAGCGGCCCTTGAACACCTCGTTGAGGTACATCTTCGCCACGCGGCGGGCCGTGTTGCCGGTGTTGTGGTCGTTGTCGAGGTCGATCACCAGGCTCTCGAGCACGTGCTTCATCTTGCCCTCGACCTCGTCGAGCAGATGCTCGAGTTCGCCGGGCTGGATGAACTCGGCGATGTTGTCGTTGGCGTTGAAGCGCTTGCGGGCGGCGACGAGACGCTCGCGTATCTTCACGGACACGGGCGTGCCCTCGTCTTCATCCCCGGCGGCGGGGCGCGGTACGGCGTCGATGGTCCTTAGCATCCACGCATCCTATCAGCGAATGGATTTCTGGCGATGACCCTACAGCGCCCTACCCGCGTACCGGGGCAGCTATTGTTTTGATAGCGAAAAATCGGTCACCAGCGGCAGGTGGTCGGACATCCGGGCCCAGACGGGCCCGCGCGGCACCGCGGAGGCGACCGGCACGACCTGGCGGCCATAAATGAAATCCAGTTGGGCGACCGGCAACCGCGAGGGGTAGGTCAGCGTGCGCGGCCCGCGCAGGTCGCTCGAATCGCGCATGGCCATCGCGTTCATCGCGTAGCGCATCCGGGCGCCCCAGTCGTTGAAGTCGCCGGCCACCACCAGCACGTCGTCGGGCGGAATCTCGCGCTCGATGAACTCGCGCAACTGCGCGACCTGGCGAATCCGGCTGCCCTTGATCAGGCCCAGGTGCACCACGATGGTGTGCACCGTCTGCCCGTCGAGATCGATCGCCACGTGCAGCAGCCCGCGTTGCTCGAAACGGTGGTCCGAGATGTCCTGGTGGGTCTTGCGCAGCACCGGCCAGCGCGTCAGCAGCGCGTTGCCGTGCTCGCCGTGCCGGGTGATGGCGTTGGTCTCGTAGACCGCCGTATAGCCCTCGGGCGCCAGGAAATCCGCTTGCGGCATTTCGGGCCAGCGGTTGAAGCGCGCGGCGGCCTGCCGGTTCATCTTGCGGACTTCCTGCAGGCAGATGATGTCGGCATCGAGCTGCTCGATCGCGTGGCCGAGGTTGTGGATCTCCAGCCGCCTGGCAGGGCCGATGCCCTGCACACCCTTGTGGATGTTGTAGGTGGCTACGCGAAAGCTGGTCGCCGGAAAATTCATTGCGCAAATTGTGGCAGGAGCAGGATGGCTGCGGCGTTGGTGGACGAAAAAGTCAGCGCGGCAGCATCCCGGTACGGCAGCCACTGCCAGGCGGTGTGCTCGCAAGGATCGAGCCGTGGCGCGAGCCGCTCCGGCACCCGGAGGCCGAACACGTGCTCGGTATTGCGGGTGACGCCAGGCGCGTAGCGCGCCCGCCAGCGGGGCAGGATCTCGAAGTCGTTGCAGCGCTGCCAGTCGACCAGCCGGGACGCCAGCGCACTGCCCGGGCCGCAGAGAATACCGGTCTCTTCCTCGACCTCGCGCGCCGCCGTGCGCGCCAGCGGCTCGTCCTCGAAGTCCTTGCTGCCGGTCACCGATTGCCAGAGATCGTCCGCGCCGACCCGGCGGATCAGCAGCACATCGAGCGCCGGCGTGTAGATCACGACCAGCACCGACTCGGGGATCTTCCAGGGCCGCTCGCTCATGCTTGCGACCCCTCCGCCCGCCCTCAGGCGGCCTGTGGCGTGTTGCGCAGCTTGATGTGCAGTTCGCGCAGCTGCTTCTCGTCGACCGGGCTCGGCGCCTGCGTCAGCAGGTCCTGGGCGCGCTGGGTCTTCGGGAAGGCGATCACGTCGCGGATCGACTCGGCCCCGGTCAACAGCATCACCAGCCGGTCGAGGCCGATCGCAATACCGCCGTGCGGGGGTGCACCGTATTGCAAGGCGTCCAGCAGGAAGCCGAACTTGTTCTGCGCGTCCTCGGCGCTGATCTTGAGGGCGCGGAACACCTTGCTCTGCACTTCCTCGCGATGGATACGGACCGAGCCGCCGCCCATCTCGATGCCGTTGAGCACCATGTCGTAGGCCTTGGCGATGCACTTCTCGGGCGCCGTGTCCATCAGGTCCTCATGGCCGTCCTTGGGCGCGGTGAACGGGTGGTGCACGGCGGACCAGCGCTGGCCTTCCTCGTCGAACTCGAACATCGGGAAGTCCACCACCCACAGCGGCGCCCAGCGGTCGTCGAACAGGCCGTTCTTCTTGCCGAAGGCGCTGTGGCCGATCTTCACGCGCAGTGCGCCAATGGCGTCGTTGACGACCTTTTCCTTGTCGGCGCCGAAGAACAGGATGTCGCCGTTGCGGGCACCCGTGCGGGCGATGATCTCGGCCAGCGAAGCGTCGTTGAGGTTCTTGACGATCGGACTCTGCAGGCCTTCGCGGCCCAGCGCCGCATCGTTGACCTTGATATAGGCCAGGCCCTTGGCACCGTAGATCTTGACGAACTCGGTATAGCCGTCGATCTCGCCGCGCGAGAGACCGCCCTCGCCGCCGCCGCCCGGCACACGCAGCGCGACCACGCGGCCGCCGGGCGTGCTCGCGGCCTGGGCGAACACCTTGAACTCGACATTGCGCATCACGTCGGTCAGTTCGGTGAACTCGAGCTTGACGCGCAGGTCGGGCTTGTCGGAGCCGTACTTGAACATCGCGTCGCCGTAGCTCATGACCGGGAACGGCGGCAGCTCGACCTCGGCCGCGGCGCGGAACACCTTGCGGATCATGCCCTCGAACATTTCGCGAATCTCTTCCTCGGCCATGAACGAGGTCTCGATGTCGATCTGCGTGAACTCGGGCTGGCGGTCGGCGCGCAGGTCTTCGTCGCGGAAGCACTTGACGATCTGGTAGTAGCGGTCGTAGCCGGCCACCATCAGCAGCTGCTTGAAGAGCTGCGGCGACTGCGGCAGCGCGAAGAAGCTGCCGTCGTGCACGCGGCTCGGCACCAGGTAGTCGCGCGCGCCCTCGGGCGTCGACTTGCCGAGCATCGGCGTCTCGATGTCGATGAAGCCGTTGGCGTCGAGGAACTTGCGCGCTTCCATCGTGACCTTGTAGCGCAGCATCATGTTGCGCTGCATGGCCGGACGGCGCAGGTCGAGCACGCGGTGCGTGAGGCGGGTGGTTTCCGAGAGGTTGTCGTCGTCGAGCAGGAACGGCGGCGTGACCGACGGGTTCAGCACCTTCATCTCATGGCACAGGACCTCGATCTTGCCGCTCTTGAGGGCCTCGTTGATCGTGCCTTCGGGGCGCGCGCGCACCAGGCCCGTGACCTGCACGCAGAACTCGTTGCGCAGGCCTTCGGCGGCGGCGAAGGTGGAGGCGCGATCCGGGTCGCACACCACCTGGACGTAGCCCTCGCGGTCGCGCAGGTCGATGAAGATCACGCCGCCGTGGTCGCGCCGGCGGTTGACCCAACCGCACAGGGTGACGGTTTGTCCGAGGAGGGCTTCGGTCACGAGACCGCAATAGTTTGAACGCATGGCCATAGATGGATTCCGGCGCCGCGAAGGCGCGTCTTTGTCTTTACTTGATCGCGATCGCCGCGGGGCCGCCGGGAACGACCACCCCCATCGACACGATGTACTTGAGCGCGTCATCCACGCTCATCTTGAGTTCGATGCAGTCGCTGCGCTTGAGCATCACGAAATAGCCGCCCGTCGGGTTGGGCGTGGTCGGCACGTAGACGCCCAGGTAGTCGCCGCCGCCCAGGTGGCCGACCACCTCATGGCCCGGCGTGCCGGTCACGAAGGCGATGGTCCAGGCCCCGGGTCGCGGCCACTCGATCAGCACCGCGGTTCGGAAGGCATTGCCGTTCTCGGAGAACAGCGTGTCGGAGACCTGCTTGACGCTGGAATAGATGGAGCGCACCACGGGAATGCGGCGCACCACGGCATCGCCCCAGCCCAGCAGCCGCTTGCCGACGAAGTTGCTCGCGATGGCGCCGACCGACAGCAGGATGGTCAGCGTCAGCAGCACGCCGAGGCCGCGCACCTTGTGCTCGTTCAGGTACTGCTGCCACGACTCCGGCAGCAGCCACAGCGTCTGGTCGAGCGTGCCGATGATCCAGTTCAGCACGCCGAGCGTGATGACCAGCGGCACGATGACCAGCAAGCCGGAGAGCAGCCATTTGCGCAGCGCGAGCATCCCGGACCCTCAGTCGCTGCCTGCAGAAGGCGCCGGTGCCGGCGCCGCCGCGGGTGCCGGGGCACTGGCGGGCGCTGCGGCGGGCTTGGCAGCGGCGCCGTCCGCGGTCGCGGGGGCC